>NZ_CP033873.1 GCF_002742645.2 Caulobacter sp. FWC26 | reverse complement strand
TTTACTCCGGCTGCTTGATCAGCCGGTCTGCTCAGTTCAGAGACGGCACCCCCAAACAAAGCCGTTCTCACGCGGCGTTGTACGCGAACCTCCACCAATAAGCGGACTCGGCTCAACCTCAACTAGAGCGAGGCCTAGGCAATCCCGCCGTGATCGGCAACCCGAAAAGTACGTGGTCGTGCGATTTTAATTTCTCCGCAGGCGGAAAAAGTCGGACGTCGCGGAAAGGCTAGCTGGCCGGCGCCCTCGCGGCCCGGCCCGAACGCCGTTATGGGAAGCCGCAAGAGGGATGGCTCGTCATGACGAAAACCGCGAACCTGCTTGTCGAGGTCGAGGCGCTGTTCGCCGCCGCGCGCCGCCAGGATCTGGTCACGCTGCAGATCAGAGTCGGCGAGGACCTGCGCGCGGCCTTCGAGGCCCAGGCCGGCGCCTTGCTGACCGCCGGCGCCTACAAGGGCGTGCCGGTCAGTTTCGACGCCATCGATCCTGCCGCCATCCTGACGGAGACGGAGCCGGCGTGAGCGCGCACGCCGCCCGGACACGCCCTATTCGAACGCAAACGTCGAGCATGGCGCGTCAACGGCCGGCCCCTTGGACCTTGCGCGCCCAGGCCCGATCGATCGCCCGCTCCAGCGTCTCCATCGTGGCGAGTCTGGTTTTCTGGGCCTGGGCCCTGTCGCCGGGAACCGACAGCATGACGAGCGCCGCCTCCGCGCGGGCCACGGCCCGATCCTTCAACACCTCCAGGATCAGGCGCGACAGCGTCTCCTGGGCCCGCCAGAGCGGCGCGGTCGCCAGAAAGACCTTGTCGGCGTCCAGCAGCCCCAGGTCGATGAAGTTGAAGGATGGCCGCTCTGGATCGTCGGTCAGGCCTTCAGCGAGATCGGCTCTCAGCGCCGAGCGGCCATGCACCAGCAGGACATCGGCCAGGCGGATCCGCGCGTCCATCGCATCGCCCGCCGCCACGCAGGCGGCGAAGTCGCAGAGCACCCGCCAGGCGCGACGCTCCTCGTAGGGATTTTCGAGATCGGGCCGGACCCGCGCGCGCGATCGCCACCGCCCGATGTTCAGCCGCGCCACGTCGAAGAAGCGCTCCACGCCCATGGGATCGCGGGAAATGGGTTCGGGCGGCAGGCGCGGTGTGCGATCCATCCGCAACAGCCGTTGGAACTTTCGCACCGCATCGCCGTGGTCGCCGGTTGTCATCGCTAGCCTTCCGGCGATGGCCAGGGCCCTGGCGTAACCGTAAGCGTCGGCCCCGAACGGGGCGTTGACGATCAGCTTGGTGGCGATGGCCAGGTGCTCCTTGTCGCCATAGAGCTTGCGGAACAACGCCACCACCTTGCGGGACCTGCGGTAGAGGCGCTGGGTTTCGGCGCGCTTGACCAGACCGCCTAGGCCCGCAGCGGTCTCCAGTTCCTCGTCCAGCAACTCGGCCTGCAGCCAGGGATCCAGAGGGTGCTGTCGCGCCAGGTCCTTCAGGCGCGTTATGCGTTCGGCGCCGCTCGCCAGGTCCATCGCCCGCCCGACCGCGTCGTAGACCGTCTTGCCCAGCGGCGTACGATAAAGCACCGCCTCTCCGGCGCTCGAATAACCGGCGTTGGCATAGGATGGCCCAGCCGCCTCGCCGCCTCGGGGCATGTAGAAATCCACCAAGGCGCCGACCTTGGCGTAGCGTTCCTCGTGGCCCTCCGGCGAGGCGAACAGGCCCATGTCCGGTACGAGATCGCATTTGAAGGCCTGCACCGGGTCGCGCGGGCGCTGGGCCGCGAGCGCGACCCTGAAGCCCTGGAGGCGGCGGGCGCCGCCGTCATCGAGCGCCTCGTCATAGGGACCGGGACTGGCCGGCCGCTTGAGCGACTGGCGCAGTTCGTGGGCGTTCGAAAAGCCGTAGAGGCGCGAAAGCCATTCCTGGATGCGCTGAAGGGGCTGGTCTGTCAGCAGCGACAGGCGGCGCGCGCGCACCGAAAAGTCCTTGGCGCTGGGCGGCACAAAGCGGCCGCCGATCGAGGTCATCGGGTCCATCACGGATCTCTTTCTGGACGGGCCGCGGCGGCGCTGCGGGCGCCGGATTGCCCGCAACCCACCCATCGACCCGCGCGAAGAAACCGCATGGCGTGGCTGGTCATCATGATGTTCGACTTGGGTTCAGCGCATTCCCGAGGGCTCCGGCGTCTGCGATCGTCGAGAACCGCTGATCAGCATCGTGCCCCTAAGCGCCGCCGCCCGCAAGGGGCCAAGGCCAGCACCGCGTCCGGCCGACGCGCCGCCCCGCCAGACTTGGGCTTTCGCCGACTCGGGCCCATAGTCTTGGTTGCGGGATCCCAGAAGAGGTCGGTCGATGTCGAACACCGCGTCCCAGGACCAGCCCGAACGGGCGCTCAAGCTCCACCCCGACCTGGAAGCCTTCCTGAACGCCAGATGCGCCAAGTCGGGTCGCTCGCGCGAAGGCGAGATCGCCTGCCTGATCGGCGAGGCGATGGCGGCGGCCGAGATCCCACCCGCGCCGACCTCGTCGCCGTTCCAGTGCAGCCAGGAGCTGATGGCGGAAAAGGCCGAGTGCCAGGACTGTGGCGAGCGCATCCTCCACAACGCCAAGCTCTGGGCCGAGCGCCATGTGCAACTGACCGGCCATCGCGTCGCCGTGTCGCTGCACTACGATCTCCGCGACGAGGACTGGCAAGCAAAGCTGACGCCCGAGCGACGGGCGGAAATCGACTCCGCGCGCGACGGCGACACCGCGCGGGCCCTGGCCGCCTCGCTCCTGAAGCGCTCCAAGCACTAGCCAACGCCGTCCGGAGCGCCGGACCCGTTCTCATGCCAAAAGGGCCGCCCACAAGGAGCGGCCCTCCCGGCTTGACGCTTGGTGGCCTCAGGCCACCTCACCGCCGCCCAGGCTGCCGACGCAGACCGAAGCAAGGTTCACCACGATCACCGCCAGATAGAGGGTGATGATGGTCAGCTCCACCCGGCGCAGTTTCTGGCCGGGCTCACGACCGACCAGAAGCAGCGCCAGATGCAGCCCCGCCACGACGGCGAGCAGGATCGCCTCGATGACGAAGCGACGGGCGCTGACCGCGCCCAGGGCCCGGCCCAGGGCGTGGATCGCGTCGCCCAGGACCGGACGGATGAGGGCGATGACTTCGCCCCCCTGTTGATGGCTGGCGGCAGCCCCGATCAGCACGAGGCCGACCAGAAGCATGACGCCGATGAAGCGCTTAGCGCGCATGATTTTAGCCTCCAAAGCCGTTCGACGCGGCGGATGCGGCGCCGGCGCTCGGGAGAGATCTGCAGGAACGCTGCCCGGACGCAGGCGCGACCTTCGGACCGGCGCGCCCAGGGGTCGAGAGGGCTTAATCTGGCTGGCTGTAGCTTGCGGTCGCCCGCCCCCGCTGGCGCTTTTCACCGCCCTCGGCGGGTAGGCGCGCCCCTGTTGATATCCTGTGGATATCTAGCGCGCCAAGATGAGGTTCGGACATCTTCAGCCGCCAAATTCCTGCATCCGTTCGGCGTGGCGCTACGATTTGCCCATTGAAGGGGCCTCGCGGGCGCGATAGCGTCGGAACCGCAGGAACGCTGCCTATGCAGTGTCGAAGAAGGGGGCCGAGCGCGATGCACGGCCCTCTTTTTTTGTCCAGGCCACTTCAACCCACTTTAAGTCACTCTAGGTTGATTTCATCTCATACGGGCCGTTTTCGCTCATTTTGCCTCACAGTGATATACTGCCGTCCGGATGAGGTGAAACGACATCGGCGAAGGCGAGAACCTTGCCTAATTGGGCATTGGTCAGGTAAAGGGGGTACACGGGGAGGGCGCAGCATCTAGCCATGCACTTCCAATTGGAGGGGGCGATGGCTGACGTTACTGTTCCTGAAGACCATTGGAGCGGCCTGAAAGGGTCCGCCAACTGCTACGTCCCTCAGGGGCGCGCCTTTTCATTTCAAGATAAATATACGCAGACGGACGTTCACGACGTCTCGAAGGCGGCCGGCTTCCGAAACTTCTCGGTGCAGTTGATCGGCAAGGTCATGCGGCTCAACGCCGTCAAGCACGAGAAGGCCGAGCAGTTCATTGCCGCCTACAAGTTGCTCCACGCCAAGCGCACGGACCTGGGCGACCCCAAGGACATGACGATCGTCGCGGCGATCTTCGGCATCCCCAAGCTCGGCGAGTACATGAAGGCGGCCAGCCTGGATGTCGCCGCGTTGAGCCTCGCATCGAACGTCAGCCACTCGGCGATCGAGCACGCGCTGGACAAGGGCCGCGTCACGGGCGGGATCGCCAGCGCTCTGCACGACGCCCTGGGAAAGGTGCCGCCGCTGCCGCTCTTCTGCAGCAGTCGCGCCATCCAGGCTGTCGGCAGGTTGTCGCTGGCGGAAGAGAACGCCTTCACGCTTTCGGACCTCAGCCTGCCCCTGCCCAAGAACGCCCCGGCGATCTGGCCCTGACGGCGGACGCAAGCAGGCCTGGCGCAGTCACGCTCTCGGCCGTTATTTCCGATAAGATATATTATACGGCATGAGGGTGTAGCCGCCGGATAGTAATGTCACTCCTGTGCCAGTTAGAGATGTCACCCTCCCTCGATAACGCGGGAGGCCCTCAGGATGACGTTGCACTTCATGAGCGACAAGGAGCTTTCACGGCTTGAGGTTCTTCGCGATCTGACGAGCGGCAGGCTTACCGTTGCGGCCGCCGGCGAGCTCCTGGGATTGGAACGTCGGCAGGTCCTGCGGCTCTCCAAGGCCTACCAAGAGCAAGGTGCGACCGCCCCGATATCCAAGAAGCGCGGGCGAACGAGCAATCGCGCGACGCCATCCCGACGCGGACGAACCAAGACCGTGCAGCTCTGGGCCTATGGGCTCGCCTCAAGGTTTGTACGCCAGAACACGCTTTGAAGAACGAACCATGAATATGGGCTATGCGGCGCGGTAGAACTGTCGGCGGGATCGTTGAGAGGCCTGAACCCGCCTGCGGTCGCGGCGTCGGCCCAGAGATAGTCGCCCGTCAGGCCGATATGGGCCCAACTCATTGGCGACAGGTGCGCCAGAAGCTCATCGGGCGCGGCTACCTCCCTGTCCCGGAGATGCTCGACGGCGCGCTGCATATATAATGTGTTCCACAGGGCGATGGCGGCGATCACCAGATTGAGGCCCGAGGCGCGGTGCTCCTGGTTTTGCAGGGTGCGATCGGCAATCCGGCCCTGTTTGTGAACGAACACCGCCTGGGCAAGCGCATGACGGGCCTCGCTCTTGTTCAGGCCCGCCTGGCAACGCCGGCGCAACTCGGGGCTCTCCAACCAATCCAGGGTGAACAGGGTCCGCTCGATCCGGCCGACCTCTGCCAGGGCCATGTCCAACCGGTTCTGCCGCTTGAAGGCCGACAGCTTCTTGAGAATCACCGATGGCGCGACGGAGCCGGCCTTGATCGACGCAGCCAACCGGACAATGTCGTCCCAGTTCTCCACGATCATATCGACCCGGATCGGGCGGCCTAGCATAGGCTCGAGGATCTTGTGACGTGGCTCGGTGCCGATGATGGCCAGCCGACGATCCTGCAGATCGCGGAGGCGGGGCACGAACCGGTAGCCGAGGAGGTGGCATAGGGCGAAGACGTGGTCGGTGGCCCCGCCGGTATCGGTGTAGTGCTCCCCGCCTCCGCGACCGATCAGGCCGTCGAGCACATAGGGCGCCTCCGACGAAGTGGCCGACAACACGCGGGTGTGGAACGAGCCGTGCATGTCGGACAGGTGGGTGTAGATCCGCAAACCGGGCTCGGGCCCATACTTGGCGTTGACCTCGCCGGCTCCGCCCCGCCGGCGGCCCGAGCGGAAGAATTGGCCGTCGGACGACGAGGCTTGGCCATCGCCCCAGTGGCGGGCGAACGGCTGAGCGTGGTGGACCTCGATGATCCTTGCCAGCGCCGCCTTGTAGTTCTCTTCGCTCAGATACCAGCTCTGGGTCCAGGCCAACTGCGCGTAGGTGACGCCCTGGCTTGCGTTGGCCAGACCCTGCCCGAGGGCGCTCAGCCGGCCATGGGTCCGATCTCGTCGGGCCTGGGCGAAGTGCTGATGTGGACGGTCGCCTATGACCATCCCGGCGGGCGCGGGGCTAAGGTCAAGGACGGCGCGCCCGGCTGGCAATCGGATGGCGCCTATCTGACGCCCGCGGGCGAACGCCTGACCGACGCTGTCGCCCATGCGGCCTATCTGCGCGAGGTGCAGGACTGGATCGTCCGGCCGCAGATGCGCGGGGTGGCCGGCGTCGCCGGCGTCGACTCCATCGGCGGCTATGAAAAGCAGTTCGCCGTCCAGGCCGACCCGGGACGCATGGCGTCCTATGGCGTGTCGTTCAGCGAGCTGAGCAAGGCGTTGGAGGCGGCCAACATCGCCGTAGGCGCCAACTTCATGGAGCGCGGCGGCGAGGCCTATCTGGTCCGTGCCGACGCGCGCGTTCGCAACATCGACGAGATCGCAGGCGCCACGGTCGCCACGCGGCAAGGCGTGTCGATCCGAGTGGCAGACGTCGCCACCGTCAAGGTCGGCGGCGGCTTGCGGACCGGCGCGGCCTCGGAAAACGGCGAAGAAGTGGTCGTCGGCACCGTGCTGATGCTAACCGGCGAAAACAGCCGCACCGTGGCCGGCGCTTCGGCTGAACGGCTCAAGGAGATCGCCAAGAGCCTGCCGCCTGGGGTGAAGGTGCAGATCACCTACGATCGCTCTAAGCTTGTCAACGCCACCATCAAGACCGTCGAGAAGAACCTGGTCGAAGGCGCCTTGCTGGTCATCGTGGTTCTGTTCTTGCTGCTGGGGAACTTCCGCGCCGCCCTGATCACCGCCTTGGTCATACCGCTGTCGATGCTGATGACGGCGATCGGCATGAACAGGCTGGGCGTGTCGGGCAACCTCATGAGCCTGGGGGCCCTGGACTTTGGCCTCATCGTCGACGGCGCGGTGATCATTGTCGAGAACAGCCTGCGTCGGCTGGCCGAACGTCAGCACCATGAGGGCCGGCTCCTGACCCTCAGCGAGCGTCTTCGCGAGACCCGCGAAGCCGCCCGCGAGATGATCGCCCCGACCGTCTACGGCCAGGCGATCATCCTGCTGGTCTATGCGCCGCTGCTGACCTTCACCGGCGTCGAGGGAAAGACCTTCTCGCCGATGGCCATCACCGTGATGCTGGCCCTGGCTGCGGCTTTCGTGCTGTCGCTGACCTTCATTCCGGCGATGATCGCTCTGCTCATTCGCGGCAAGGTCGCGGAGAAGGAAGTGGGCATGGTCCGTTGGACCAAGGTTCGCTACGAGCCGTTGCTGCGCAAGTCGGTCGCCAAGCCGTGGCCTGTGATCGGCGCGGCCGTGGGCATGTTCGTCCTGGCCATGGTCACCTTCTCGTTCCTGGGCCGGGAGTTCACGCCCCAGCTCGACGAGAAGGACCTGGCCGTCCAGGCCCTGCGCATCCCGTCCACGTCGCTGGAGCAATCGCTGCGTATGCAGCGGCAAATCGAACGGACGATCGCCGCCTTCCCCGAAGTCGAGTTCGTCTATTCCAAGACAGGCACGGCCGAGGTGGCAAGCGATCCGATGCCGCCTAACGCCTCGGACAGCTTCATCATTCTCAAACCGCAGGACCAATGGCCCAACAAGAAGGAGAGCAAGGCGCAACTCGTCGCCCGCATGGAGAAGAAGCTCGAGGGCCTGACCGGCAACGTCTACGAGTTCAGCCAACCCATCCAGATGCGGTTCAACGAGCTGATCGCCGGTGTGCGCGGCGACGTGGCGATCAAGGTCTATGGCGATGACCTGGACGCCATGACCGCCAGCGCCGGCCAGATCGCCAAGGCGCTGCAGAGCGTCAAGGGCGCCGCCGACGTCAAGGTCGAACAGACCTCGGGCTTCCCGACCCTGGACGTGTCGCTTGACCGCGACACGATCGGGCGCCTGGGCCTCACCGTCGAAGAGGTCGCCGACACCCTGGCGGTGGCCATGAGCGGACGCGAGTCCGGCCTGGTCTTCCAGGGCGACCGACGCTTCGACATCGTCGTGCGCCTTCCCGACGCCACCCGCAACGACCTGGACGCGGTCGGTGCGCTGCCGGTGATGCTGCCTGAAAGGGCAGGGGGCGGCGCGCGCCTGTCGGTGCCGCTGCGTGACGTGGCCCGCTTCTCCTATTCGGAGGGCCTCAACCAGGTCAGCCGCGAGAATGGCAAGCGTCGGGTCGTGGTGCAGGCCAACGTGCGTGGCAACGACCTGGGCTCGTTCGTCTCCGAGGCGCAAGCCAAGGTCGATGCGCAGGTCAAGCTGCCGGCCGGCTCCTGGGTCGAGTGGAGCGGGCAGTTTGAGAACCTCAAGGCGGCGCAAGCGCGTCTCGCCCTGGTCGTTCCGCTCTGCTTCCTGCTGATCTTCGCCCTGCTCTACATAGCGCTGGGCGGCTTTGCGCCGGCCCTGGCGGTGTTCTCGGCCGTCCCCCTGGCCCTAGCCGGTGGGGTGTTTGGCCTAGCACTGCGAGGCATCCCGTTCTCGGTCTCAGCCGCCGTCGGGTTCATCGCGCTCTCGGGCGTGGCCGTGCTCAACGGCCTTGTGATGATGACAGCCATTCGCCAGCGCCTCGACGAGAGGGCGGTGATCGACGCAGCCATTATCGAGGGCGCGCTGGAGCGACTTCGTCCGGTAATGATGACCGGCCTTGTCGCCTCGCTGGGTTTCCTGCCTATGGCCCTGGCTACCGAGACCGGGGCGGAGGTGCAGCGCCCCTTGGCGACCGTGGTGATCGGCGGGCTGGTGACGGCGACACTATTGACCCTGTTCGTGCTACCGGCGATCTGTCGCCTGGTCTTCAAGCCGCGTCCTACGAAATAGAATTGCCAGCCCCGGCTCTGTTCTTGGGGCCGGGGCTTGGGTTGTTGCCATTCAACCCATGAGGGGATCCCTGCTGCGGCGGCACGGCCAGTGACTACAGTGTGATCGAGGCGCGATCGAACCCGGCAGAGACGCCCTTACGGGATGATATGCCCTTTTCGTAGCCGCCAAAGAGCGTAAGAGTGATCGAATGTTTCGGAAGGTAGCGAGATCAAGACTGCTGTCCCGAGGGCTGATGTTCTTAGCCGCTCTTATGCTGTTCGTCGCCCCGACATTGCCGGCCGTCGCGCAGACGCTTTCGAACGACTGTTGCGCTGAGACGCCCTGCCACGACAACGTCAAGGACGCATTTTGCCCTGACGCCTGCATCATCGCCTGCCAGGTTCTGGTCACGCCCGACAGTCTGTTGGTTCAAACGGCCGAGATCAGTTCGGCCCCGCAGTCGGCCATGCACTCTATCATGCCTCCGGGCCAAGCTATGGCGCCGGAGCTTCCACCACCCCGATAAGTTCGAGTTCAGACGAAAATCTCATCAATCTGAAATCGGAAAATCAACATGAAACGTATCTTCGCGACCGCAGCCTTCGTGCTGCTGGCTTCCGCCACGGCTGCCTACGCCGCCGCTCCGGAAGCCGTTGTCAAAGCTGTTGAGGCCTGTTGCGCCCTCGGCGCCGCGTGCTGCAACGGCGGCCCCTGTTGCTGATCTAGCCGGATAGGCTAGATGGGACGCCCGCCTCGCAAGGGGTGGGCGTTTTGGCTTGAAAAGTAGCATCGCAACTCAAAACATCAGACCATCGGGGTAGCTTAGGTATCTTCCTACCTGGGCAACGCGCCTTGCCTGGTATTCATGTTTTGTTCTTCAAAGCGTGTTCTGGCGTACAAACCTTGAGGCGAGCCCGTGATGCAAGTCAGCGGCGGCTCGCAGTCGTTCAACGCTGTCAACACCCTGCGCCTGCTGGGGCGCTGGATGCGGATGATCACCATCCCCAACCAGTCGTCCGTGGCCATGGCCTACAAGGAGTTCGACGAGAACGATCGCATGAAGCCGTCCAGCTACTACGAGCGCGTCGTCGACGTGATGGAGGAGCTGGTGAAGTTCACCCTGCTGACCCGCGACCGGGCCGACTACCTCGTCGACCGCTACAGCGAGCGCAAGGCCAACGGACGCATCCCCGAGCATGTCGCTCTCGCCGCCGAAGCCATGAACCACGAGACCGCCACCGCATGACCGCCAACACCCTCACCGCTCGTCCGGCGACGATCGCCGACGCCGACGCCATGGCCGCCATCTACAACGAGGGCATGGAGGACCGGGTTGCCACCTTCGAGACGAGCTTACGCACCGCGCAAGACCTTGCAGGGTGGTTCGACGGACAGCACCCGGTCATCGCCGTCGTCGATCAGGACAACCAGGTCGTCGCCTATGCTGCGACCTTCTCATACGCCGACCGCTGCTGCTACGCGGGGATCGCTGAGTTCTCGGTCTATGTCCGGCGGTCCCACCGTGGCAAAGGCGTCGGCGTGGTCGCCATGACCGCGCTGATCGACGCGGCGGCAGAGGCGGGGTTCTGGAAGCTGCTGTCGCGCGTGTTCGTGGAGAACAAGGCCAGCCTGGGTTTGCTGCATTCGGTGGGCTTCCGCGAGGTCGGAGTGCACGAAAAACACGGCAAGCTCGATGGCGTCTGGCGGGACGTGGTCGCGGTGGAAAGGGTTCTGGAGGCCAATCTCGCCTAGTCAGGCGCCCACAGGCCGCAGCAGCCGCTCCCCGCGGCCGACGCTGTCCTCGCCCACACCCCGCCTGCAAGCCATGGCGATGCTCAAGTGGCCTGCTCGATAGCCGGTAGGTTCAGCAGAAATTGCGACTGCGCTGGGCCCAGGCCATGTCGCCTTGGTCGCCCGATCGCGATTGTAGCGTCTGCAGGACGTCGCCCAGGTCGTGGACCTTGTAGGCGACCAGGTGGACCACATCGCCTTCGCGCTGGATCCGCCCATCGACGCCGAGCAAGCTGGCGCCCAGGATCACCCGGCGCTGCTTCTCGTAGAGCGTTGGCCAAATGACCAGATTGGCCACGCCGCTCTCGTCCTCGATGGTGATGAACATCACGCCCTTGGCCGATCCTGGCCGCTGGCGCACCAGCACTAGGCCGGCGGTCTGGATGAAGTCGCCATCGCGACCCTCACCGACCTTGCGGCAGGGCGCGCGACGCTGGCGGGTCAGATCCGTCCGAAGCAGCGCCAGGGGATGGCGGCGCAGCGACAGGCCAAGATTGCCGTAGTCCTCGACGATCTCGCGACCCTCGGTCATGGCCTTCAGCTGGGGCGCCGGCTCGTTCAGCTCGCTGGCGTCGGGCTGATCGAACAAGGGCAGGGCGGTGTCGCGCAGCGCCTTGATCGCCCACATCGCTTCACGGCGGTGCAGCCGCAGGCTCGGCAAATAGGCGTCGGCCTCGGCCAACTTTCCCAGCATTCCCGGCTTTAGCCCCGAGCGCCGCCAGAGATCGTCGATGGAGGTGTAGGGGTGGTCGCCACGCGCGGCGACCAGGGTGGCGGCCTCCTCGTCGACCAGGCCCTTGATCATCCGCAGACCCAGACGAACGGCCAGGCGCCCCTCGCGGCCGGTCGGCTCAAGGGTGCAGTCCCATCGCGAGCGATTGACGCAGACGGGCCTGACCTCGACGCCATGCTCGACCGCGTCACGCACGATCTGCGAGACGCCGTAAAAGCCCATGGGCTGGGAGTTCAGGAGGGCCGCGCAAAAGGCGTCCGGGTGGTGGCATTTAAGCCAAGACGAGGCGTAGGCCAGCAGCGCGAAGCTGGCCGCATGGCTTTCCGGAAAGCCGTAGGACCCGAACCCTTCCAACTGGGAGAACGTCTTCTCGGCGTACTCCAGCTCGTAGCCCCGGGCGACCATACCGCCCACCAGCTTGTCGCGAAAATGCGTCACCCCGCCGGTCATCTTGAAGGTCGCCATGGCGCGGCGCAGCTGATCGGCCTCGCCCGGTGTGAACCCGGCGCACTCGATGGCCACGCGCATGGCCTGCTCCTGGAAAAGCGGAACACCCAAGGTCTTGCCCAGGACCTTCTCCAGCTCGGGCGTGGGATAGCTGACCGGCTCCAGGCCCTCGCGCCGGCGAAGGTAGGGATGGACCATGTCGCCCTGGATCGGGCCGGGACGAACGATCGCCACTTCGATCACCAGGTCGTAGAAGCTGCGCGGCTTGATGCGCGGCAACATCGCCATCTGGGCCCGGCTTTCGATCTGGAAGACGCCCAGGGTGTCGGCCTTGCGGATCATCGCATAGGTGCGCGGATCCTCCGGCGGAATGGTGGCCAGCTGCAGATGGACGCCCTTGTGCTGGGCGATCAGCGCCAGGCCCTTCTGCAGGCAGGTCAGCATGCCTAAGGCCAGAACATCGACCTTCATGAACTTCAGCTCGTCGATGTCGTCCTTGTCCCACTCGATGATCTGGCGGCTTTCCATGGCCGCCGGCTCGATCGGCACCAGCTCGTCCAGGCGGTCTTCGGTCAGGACGAATCCGCCGGGATGCTGGCTGAAGTGGCGCGGGGTGTTGAGCAGCTGCTGGGCCAGCTCTAAGGTCAGCCGCAGCCGCCGGTCCGACAGGTCCATGCCAAGGTCGACGGCGTGCTTTTCCTCGATCTCCTCGCGCGAGAAACTCCACACTTGGCTCGACAGGGCCTTGGTCATGTCCTCGGGCAAGCCCAGGACCTTGCCCACGTCGCGCACCGCGCCGCGCGGGCGAAAGCGCTGAACGACGGCGACCAGCGCGCAGCGATGTCGCCCGTAGGTGTTGAAGATCCACTGCATCACCGTCTCGCGACGCTGGTGCTCGAAATCGACATCGATGTCGGGCGGCTCGTTGCGCTCCTGGCTGACGAAGCGCTCGAACAAGAGGTCGTTGCGCTCGGGATCGATCGAGGTGATGCCCAGCACGTAGCAGACCGCCGAATTGGCGGCCGAGCCGCGGCCCTGGCAAAGGATATCCTGGGAGCGTGCGAAGCGCACGATGGAATTGACCGTCAGAAAGTAGGGCGCATAGCCCATGATCCCGATCAGCTTCAGCTCATGGTTCAGGGTCGCGCGGACCTCGGCCGGCACGCCGTCGGGGTAGCGCTCGGCCGCGCCCTCCCAGGTCTGCCGCTCCAGGGTCTCCTGGGGCGATCGCCCCTCGTTGACCTCGCTGGGATACTGGTAGCTCAGCTCATCGAGATTGAACCGGCAACGATCGGCGATCGCCACGCTCATCGCCACCGCGTCAAGGTGCTTGGCGAACAGGCGCTCGATCTCGGCCGGCGTCTGCAGATAGCGGTCGGCGTGGCGATCACGCTTGAAACCGACATCGTCGATCGTCGTGCCCTCGCGGATGCAGGTAACGACGTCCTGCAGCATCCGGCGCGAAGGCTCATGGAAGAGCACCCGGTTGGTGACCACCGGGGTGACGCCGGCGGCCCGGGCCATCTGGTCGAGGCGATAAAGCCGCAAGGCGTCGCCGGGGCGCCGGCGCAAGGTAAGAGCCAGGTGAGCGTCGGCCCCGAAAATCGCGGCCACCTTCTTCAGCTGCAGGGCGCAAAGATCGTCGGCTTTGTCGGGGATCAGGATGGCGACCAAGCCCTCGGCGTGGGCGGCAACGTCGTCCAGGTCCAGGTCGCACTCGCCCTTGCCGGCCCGGTGCTTGCCCAGCGACAGCATCCTGCAGAGCCGGGAATAGGCGGGGCGGTCGGTGGGCAGCACCAGCAGGGTCATGCCGTCGCGCAGCGCGAGCTCGCATCCGACGATTAGCCGAACCCCCGTGGCCTTGGCCGCGATATGCGCGCGCACGACGCCGGCCAGGCTGTTGCGATCGCAGATCGCCAGCGCCTCGTAGCCCAGGGCGGCGGCCTGGTCGAAAAGCTCGCCCGGCGAGGACGCGCCGCGCAGCAACGAGAAGTGCGAGGCGCACTGCAGCTCGACGTATGGGGCGCTCACGCGAAGATCCCCGCGATGAACCAGCGCTGCGTGCCGGTCGCAGGATCTTCGCCATCGCCGTCGCGGTAGAGCCAAAAGCGCTCTCCGGCATCGTCCTCGACCTGGTAGTAGTCGCGCGAGCGCGCCAGTTCGGCGTCAGCCTTCCACCATTCGCCAAACACCCGCTCGGGCCCATCGGCGCAGCGCACGCGCCGGCGAACCCCGCGCCAGGTGAAGGCGGCCGGCGGCGCGTCGGGCAACAGGGCCACCGTCTCGACCGGTTCTGGCCGGGCAAAGAGTCGCGAAGGTCGGGGCCAATCCAGCGGCCAGCAAAACTCCTCCACCGCGTCGAGCGCGGACGCGGCGCGCACCGAGCGCTCGGGCAGATCGCTTTCGGCCGAGGCCAGGCGATAGACTTGGCCAGCGCCCAAGCGATTGGTCAGGGTGTCGACCAGGGCCGACAGGTCGGTGGGGGCGTTGTTGTCGCCCAGGCTCTCGGTCTGCTTGAAGACCAGCGATTCCGCTCCAGGCGCGGCGAGGATGATCTTCTCCACGCCAAAGCCGGGATCGACGTTTTCGAGCTTTTCGCAGAGCAGCCGGGCCAGACGCTTGGCGTCCCGGGTCGGAGAGGCCATGGCGATCCTGGCCGTCTCGGTACGATTGTCGACCCGCACGAAATAGGCGTCCAGGCGCCGGGCGCCGAGGCTGACAGCTTCCAGCGCCGCGCAGAGTTCAGCGACCAGCTGGGTGACGTATCGCGCCATGGTTTCGGGCGCCCCGATCGGCTCGGCAAAAGCCCGGCGGGCTGTCAGCGTCTCGGACGCCATGACCGGCTCGATGGGCTCGGCGTGGCGGCCGAACGCCTGGTCCAGGCGCCGCACCGGGGCGTAACCGATCCGATGGGTCAAAGGCCCCTTAGGCGTGGCTTCCAGCTCGCCGACGGTATCGAAGCCCAAGCGACCGAGCGCCTCGACCGTGGCGACCGGAAGACGCAGCGCCACCACGGGCAGATCTGAGATGACCCTTCCGATCACGCCAGGATCGGCAACGTAGATGGCTCGCCGGCTGTAGCGGGCCAGGGCGTGGGCCGCGCCCCAGGTGTCGGCGATCGCGACCTGAGACTGCAGACCCACCTTCTCCAGCCGGCTGCGGATGTCGATCAGCATCTTCTCCTCGCCGCCGCGCAGGTGCGCAGCGCCGGTCGCATCGATGACCAGGCCGTCCAGGGCGTCGGGAGCGGCGATGGGCGAGTAGAGACGCTGGGCCCAGAGCGCCAGGCGATGGAGCGCGGCCGCGTCGCCGTCCGCGTCCAGGTCTTGCAGCACCAGGCCCGGGACCATGGCGCTCGCGTGAGCGACGGCCTGGCCAAGTCGAACGCCGGCTTCCACCGCCGCGGTGTTCAGACTGGCCACGGCGCGGCGACGCCCCACCCGCCCGACCATGACGACGGGGACGTCAGGCGGCGGCGCGCTCTTGCCCAGGCTGCGACGCAACCGATCGGTCGGCCACTGCGGTAGGAAGACGGAGATGACCCTTGGCGTCACAGGCTTCAATCTCGATGTCGAAAGCTTCGCCAGCGCGGCAACGCATGAGTTCCAGGAGCCAGCGGGCCCGGCCGACGCCGGCGGTTGGCAGGGGGGAGGAGGGGAGAGCCGACACTCTCCACCGGGTGGTGTCCGCCGTCGGCTGACCAAGATCGGCCGCATCGGCGATCCGTCGCCATCGTCGGATGGCGATCGCCATCTGGCCGCTCTTCTCGGCCGCGAGCTGAAGACGGCGGGACGCTGTCATCGACAGTTTGGCGACCTCGCCGACCACGCCGGCCAGACCGCGATACTTCAGCCCCTCCTCCATCGCCCCCAGGATGGCCGCCTCGTCGCCGGCTTCGGCGAAGATGACGCGCTTGGGGGGCAGACCCGCCTGCGCCAGGGCCGGCGCGAAGAGATCGCGCTGACGAAGACACCAGAGCACCGGGCCATCCGCCCGCGCGAGGATCCCGGCCGCGAAGCTTGCTGCGGCGGCGCCATGCAGCGCGCCCTCGGCCCCGCCGGCGACTTCGTGCAGCGCGCCCATTGCCAGACCTTGACCGGGCAACCGCTCATCGATCGCCTCCACGCCGAAAGGCAGGACCCGGCCGCTGGCGCTGTCGGCCAGCTCGATCAGGCGAACCTGACGTCTGAGCGCGTCGAGCGCGGCGGGTGAGCGCGGGAGGGACATGTGAACCAAAACTAAGAAGTTCTATCTTTGTTCTCATCCCGATTTATGAGTCAACGCCGGGTGCGTCCGTGTTTGACGCCCAAGCTCTACGATTCATGCGAAAACGTAAGGGCTTGTGCCGATTCAGATATTTTTTGTCGCAGGCGTAGCAGCGCCTGCTGGTCAGCCAAAGCCGATACCGCCGAGCGCAGGAAGGTCGGCCATCTATCCGGCCAAAGCCTCAATCACCCGGCAGTCGGCAGCCCGGCCGTCACAGGTCGCGGTCACCATGCGCCGCAGTTCGCTGCGCAGCGTTTCCAACTGGGCGATCTTAGTCTCGACATCTTGAAGTTGCCGGGAGGCCAGGGCGTTAGCCTCGCCGCACGGGCGTTCAGGGTTGTCTGCCAGATCCAGCAGGTTGCGGATCGCCTCGACTGAGAAGCCGAGCTGCCGCGCGTGGCGAATGAACGCCAAACGTCGGACGGCGTCGGCGTCATAAACCCGACGGTCGTTGGCCGCGCGCCTCGGCTCGGGGAGCAAGCCAATCTCCTCGTAAAAGCGGATGGTCGGGACCTTGACGTCGGCGGCCTTGGCCAACAGGCCGATGGAGAGGGTCATCTAGAGGGCTCCTTGTTCATACGAATAGGCCCTGGTTCCACAGCGGCGAACGAAATCTTTCGGGCGACGCCGCCCCATCGAACGATGGTTTCGGGCTCTTGCGCTGCATTTCGATAGCTGATTTCCGCCGGGCTCAGCCGAGTAAAGAAAACGCTTGATCCTCTAGCCACTAGAGGAAGCAAGATGCCGACGAGTCAAGGCGCGGTGTCTTATGAAAGCGCGCCCAACAGCGTGCGCCCGTTCGTGGCGTTGGAGTATCTGGGGTGGCCATGGACAGGCTGAGGGCTTGGGGAAAGGGCATTGCGCAGCTGGCGATCGCTTGCGCTGTCGCCTTGTTCGCTCTTGCACCAAGTCTCGATGTTGCCTTCTGCCCCGAAAGCAAACCTGCGCCGACCACCTCGTCAGCGGCCACCTTTCAGCAAGTCGCGATGGCGACCAACGCAGAGCGGGGTAGACCCTCTCCGGCTCTGGTCGGGTTTTGCCTTTACGGCCATTGCCAACATAGTGTGGCCTTTCCTCCGCCTATGGCGGCAGATCATGCGCCCGCCAGCGACCGACCGACCGAACGCCACGCGTTGGCGAACACGGCATTGCCTGTGTCGAATCCCGAATTTGAATTGAATCGACCGCCTCGCGCTTGAGCCGCTACGCGCCTGTGGCGCGCCGCCTCGTCAAATCGTGAGAAGGTCTATGTCCCTATCTGTTCCTCAAAAGCTGCGCCTTAAGCTGCTGCTTGGCCTTTCGTTGCAGTCACTGCTAGCCGGCGCCGCGCTCGCTGACCCCGCGCCGCCGTTCAGGGAGCTGCTGCGTCAGGCCCAGGCGACGGCCCCCCGTTTAGCCGAAGCGCGGGCCGAAATCGCGCGCGCCGAAGGGCTTGCACGCCAAGCTGGCGCTATGCCCAACCCGACACTGGGCGTCGAAGTCGAGAACTTCGCCACCAGCAATGGGGTGAACATGGCCGAGACTACGGCTTCGATCGAGCAAACGATCGAACTCGGCGGCAAACGATCGGCGCGTATCGCTGCCGGACGCGCCGACGTCGAAGCCGCGCGTCGGCGCGCGGCGAGCGCCCAATCGGAATATACGTTCGATCTCGCCGCCGCCTACGCAGAGGCAGACGGCGCCGATCGCCGGCTGCAATTGGCAAGCGAAGGCCTTGAACTCGCGCAGGAAGACGCCCGTATAGCAACCGTCCTAGTCCAATCCGGGCGTGAGGCGGATCTGCGGCGGGTGCAAGCCCAAGCGGCGGTGCAGGCAGCGCGCGCTGCGGTTGACCAGGCCAGGGCCGCGCGCGCTACGGCTTTCGCCAATCTCACCGCCATGGTGGGCGCGCCGGTGTCCTACACCTCGATCCCGGTCAGCCTGCTCGACGAAGCCACCAAGACCCTCCGAATTCCAGATCCGAACCCCCTTTCGAGCCCTGCCTATCTGGCAGCAGAAGCCGAGCGCGATGCGGCGGCGCGGCGCGTACGGGTGGAGCGGAGCCAGGCGGTGCCAGACGTGACCGTCTCGTTCGGGGTCCGCAAAATGCAGGAAGACAATTCCACCGCCATGGTGGCCGGCGTCGCGATGCCGTTTCCAATCTTCAGCCGCAATGGCGGTAACATCAGCGCGGCGCGAGCTGAGCTGAATGCCGCAGAGGCCCGCCTCAATTCGGCTCGGCTCGATGCCGAAGCCGCGGCGCGATCGGGCGTTGCTCGCGTGAGCGCCGCAGAAACGCGCCTGGTTGCGGCTCGGGAAGGCGAGCAAACCGCCGAGGAAGCCTACCGCCTCACGCGCATCGGCTATGAAGGCGGCAAACTGGCCTTGGTAGAACTGCTAAACGCCCGTCGCGCGCTGACCGATGCCCGCACTCAGATGATCGACGCCGCTACCGAGCGGCTGAGCGCGCAGGCCGCGCTCGCCCGTCTAGCTGGCGTCCCCCCCTTTGGAGATCAACCATGAAGCACGACCACAAGCAGGTCTCCGCGGCGGGCGCGGTCAGCCGAAACGCCCTTTACGGCGGGATCGCCGTGGCCGCGATCCTGGCCGCCGCTGGCGGCTTCGGCCTCGCAAAGCTCACGAGCAACCCGCCGGCGAAAGTGGCTGCCGAAGCCGGTGAAGAGAAGAAGCCGGTCGGCGCGCCCGACGCGGTCGAAATGGAGGCGGGCCGCATCGCCGCGAGCGGGCTTTCAGTCCAGACGGTGTCCGCCACCGGCCTAGCCGCCGAGATTGTGGCGCAGGCGACCGTGGAAGCCGCACCGGGGGCCCAGGCCGTGCTTACCGCTCGCGCAGCCGGTTCGGTCAGTCGGATCAACAAGCGTTTGGGCGAACCGGTGCGCGCCGGCGAAGTATTGGCGTTGGTGGAAAGTCGCGAGGCTGCTCAGATCGCGGCCGCACGGAGTGTGGCCGCCGCCAAGGCCGACTTGGCGGCCAAGGCGCTCGCGAGAGAGCGCCATCTCTATGAACAGCGTGTCAGTGCGCGCCAGGACCTCGAAGCCGCGCAAGCGGAGGATGCTTCAGCCCGAGCCGAGGCGCTGAGCGCCGCTGCTGCTGTGCGCGCGGCCGATGTGTCTCGGGATGGCCGATACGTCATGGTGACAAGTCCGATCACGGGTCGCGTCACCTCAGCGCCGGCAAGCGTCGGCGCATTCGTACAGCCGGAGACCGAACTCTTCCGGGTGGCGGATGCGAGCCAGCTGCAGGTTGAAGCCTCCGTGACCGCCGCTGACGCTCGCCGCATTCGTCCAGGCGATTCTGCCGTGCTTGAGCTGAATGACGGCGCCACCGCCAGCGCGATCGTGCGCTCCGTCACGCCCGGCGTCGACGAGACCACCCGGGCCGCCACCGTCGTGCTCACCCTGACCGGAGGGCAAGGGTTGCTCCAGCCAGGTCAGGCGGTGCGGGCGCGGATCACCGCGCGTCAGTCGCTCACCCAAGGCATCGTGGTGCCCGAGGAGGCTGTCCAGACTTGGGAGGGACAGGACGTGGTGTTTGTCCGAACGCAAAAAGGTTTCGTGGCCCGACCGGTCCTCGTTGGTGCTCGCGCCGCCGGGCGCGTCGAGGTCGCCTCGGGCCTCCGAGCTGGCGAAAGCATCGTGGTCAAAAACGCCTTCCTCCTGAAAGCCGAACTCGCCAAGGGCGAGGCGGAAGAAGATTAGAGGAACAGAAGCATGATCGCTCGCCTCATTTCCCTCGCGGTAAGGGGACGCTGGTATGTCGTCGCCCTTACCCTGATCATCGCCGCTCTCGGCTTGTGGCAACTCACGAAGCTTCCCGTCGACGCTGTTCCGGACGTTACGAACAAGCAGGTCCAGATCAACACGGTCGAGTCTTCGCTCTCGCCCGTCGAGATCGAGAAACGGGTCACATTCCCGATCGAAACCGCGCTCGCCGGCATCCCAGGCCTCGAGACGACCCGGTCCCTTTCGCGTAATGGGTTCTCGCAGGTAACGGCGGTGTTCACCGACCGCACCGACCTCTATTTCGCCCGCCAGCAAGTCGCCGAGCGGCTGGCTCAGGCCGGCGCCTCGCTCCCGGCAGGGGTGCAGCCACAGGTCGGGCCGGTCTCTACCGGGCTGGGCGAGATCTTCATGTACTCGGTCGAATTCGCCCGTCCCGGCCCGAACGCCCGGATACGCGATGGCGCACCCGGATGGCAAACCGATGGCGCCTATCTCACGCCGGAAGGCGAGCGGCTCGCTGACGCGGTCTCCCAGGCGGCCTACCTACGAACCGTCCAGGATTGGATAATTCGGCCGCAGTTGCGCACGGTCAAAGGCGTGGCCGGCGTGGATTCCATCGGCGGCTATGAGAAACAGTACCTCGTCGAACCCGACCCCGCGAAACTGGCCGCTTATGGCGTCTCTTACGCCGATCTTGGGAAAGCGCTCGAAGCCGCCAATTTGTCTGTCGGCGCTAACTTCATCCAGCGCGCGGGCGAAGCCTACCTAGTGCGCGCCGATGCGCGGGTGCGGCGGCTCGACGAAATCGCAGAGGCCGTGATCGCCACCCGGGGCGGCGTCCCCGTTCACGTCAAGGATGTGGCGGCGGTGCGGATCGGCGGCGAACTGCGGACCGGCGCGGCCAGTAAGAACGGCCAGGAGGTCGTGGTCGGCACGTCGCTCATGCTGATCGGCGAAAACAGCCGCACAGTGGCCAAGGCCACAGGCGAGAAGCTGGAGCAGGTTAAGGCCTCCCTTCCCCCCGGGGTGGTCGTACACACGCTTCTCGATCGGTCCGCGCTGGTGAACGCCACCATCGGCACGGTCGAGCGCAATCTGACGGAAGGGGCGCTGCTCGTTGCGGCAACGCTCTTCCTGTTGCTGGGCAACGGCCGGGCGGCGCTGATTGCGGTGCTGGTCATCCCCTTCTCCTTCCTGATGATGGCCATCGGCATGAACGGGCTGAAGGTGCCCGGGAATCTGATGAGCCTGGGAGCGCTCGACTTTGGCCTGATCGTCGACGGCGCGGTGATCATCATCGAGAATTGTCTTCTGAGGCTTGCCCACAAACAGGAGCACCAGGGCCGCCTGCTCAGTTTGCCAGAACGGCTGGAGACTGTGCTCCACGCCACGCAAGAGATGATCCGGCCGACCGTCTACGGTCAGGCGATCATCTTCTTGGTGTTCGCGCCCTTGCTGACGTTCACGGGGGTCGAAGGGAAGACCTTCTATCCGATGGCGGTCACCATCATGCTGGCGCTGGCGGCGGCCTTCATCCTGTCGCTGACCTTCGTCCCCGCGATGGTCGCCATCCTCATGCGCGGCAAGGTGGCTGAAAAGGAGGTCAAAGCGGTTCAGGCGGTGAAGGTTCGCTATGAGCCTATCCTGCGTCGCGCGCTTCTGCGGCCCTGGCCGTTCATCGGCGGCGGCTTGGCGGTCTTTGTGGTGGCGGCGGGGATCTTCACGACGATCGGCCAGGAATTCATTCCGACCCTCGACGAAAAGAACGTGCTTCTCGGTTCCTTGCGGATTCCCTCCACGGCGATGGAGCAGTCTCGCGACATGCAGTTGCACGTCGAACGCGCCGTCACGACCCTGCCGGAGGTGGAGATGATGTTTTCCAAGACCGGCACGGCGGAGATGGCCGCCGATCCGATGCCGCCCAATCAGTCCGACGGCTTCGTCATCCTGAAGCCGCAGAAGGACTGGCCCAAGGGGGTGCATTCGAAATCCGAAGCGGTCGAGCGCATCCTCGGTAAGGCCGAGCCGTTGCTCGGGAACAACTACGAGGTCACCCAGCCGATCCAGATGCGGTTCAACGAACTGGTCGCTGGGGTGCGCGGCGACGTCGCCATTAAGCTTTACGGCGACGATCTGGAAAAGATGAGCGCCGCAGCGGCTAAAATCGGCGCCACGCTTGGATCCATCCCTGGCGCGTCAGGGGTGCGGGTAGAACAGACTTCCGGCGCGCCCACGCTCGATGTCCGGTTCGACCGGGCCGCGATCGCGGGCTATGGCCTGACCGTCGAGGACGTTGCCGATACGCTGGCCAGCGCGCTCGGCGGCCGCGAGGCGGGCAATGTCTTCGAAGGGGATCGCCGCTTCGACATCGTTGTGCGCGTGCCCATGGCCGAGCGGAACGACATCGAAGCCCTGGGAGCAATGCCGGTCATGTTGTCCGGCGGCGAAGGTCAAGCGCGCCAGTCGGTTCCGATGCGCCAACTCGTGGAGTTCCGCTTCACCGACGGCCTCAATCAGATCAGCCGCGAGGACGGAAAGCGGCGCGTCGTCATCCAGGCCAATGTCCGCGGCCGCGATGTCGGTTCCTTCGTGACCGAAGCACGCGACAAGGTGGCGGCCGTTCCGCTTCCGCCGGGCTCGTGGATGGTCTGGGGCGGACAGTATGAAAATCTCAAGGCCGCGACGGCGCGACTTTCGATCGTGGTTCCGCTGTGCTTCCTGGCGATCTTCCTCATCTTGTTCTTGGCGCTCGGCGGTTTCTGGCCAGCCTTGGCCGTTTTCGCCGCCATTCCACTGGGGTTGTCGGGCGGTGTCTTCGCCCTGGCCCTCACGGGGATCACCTTTTCGATCTCCGCGGCCGTCGGCTTCATCGTCCTGGCCGGTGTTGCGGTCCTGAACGGTTTGGTGGTGATGACCAGCATACGTCAGCGGCTTGAGGATGGGGCGAGCGTCGTTGAGGCCATCTACGAAGGCGGCATGGAGCGGGTGCGTCCCGTCCTCATGACCGGCTTGGTGCCGGCGATCGGGTTCATCCCGATGGCGCTGGCGCATGGCACAGGCGCCGAGGTTCAGAAGCCTCTGGCCATGGTGGTCATCGGCGGCCTGATCACCGCCACGGCGGTCACCCTCCTCGTCCTGCCGGCCATCAGCAAGCTTCTGTTGACGATCGGCGACCGCTTCAGCCGGGAAGCGTCGGCCTCTTCCTCCAAAGCCACGGAGGCGTCAGCCTAAAGGGTGAGCCGAGCTAGACAGAGGAGTTGAACATGAACTGTGGTCCTTATTCCACCTGGTCAGGAGTGGCGTGATGGTTGCACCTGGTTCAGCGGTCCTGTTGAGGATCTATACCGACGAGGACGCGCTCTATGGCGCCGAGGCGCTCGCGGCGGTCATCGTCAAGCGGGCTCGGGAAGCGCAGTTGGCCGGAGCCACGGTGCTGCGCGGCAGCTTGGGCTATGGCCATTCCTCGCGACTGCACGCGCATCGGCCGTTTCGGCTCGACGACAACATGCCGGTGGTCATCGAGATCGTCGACGATGAAGCGCCCCTTCGCGCGTTTGTTGTCACTCTCGGCGAATTCCACGACATCGGTCTGATCACGTTCGAGAAGGTTGAGGTCGTCCGCTACGGGAACCAGACAAGCTAAACACGTCGCCGACGCTCGCGTCTCGCGGCTATGGGAGGGTCAGGAATGCGCCGATTCATGCTGCTCGTGTTGGCGGCCTTGCTCGCGGCGGCGCCGGCGATGGTCCTCAGGATCACAGGGTGGCGACCCGACCCTGTGGCGGACGCCCTTTTTTTCGGTGTCGCGGTCCTGGCTGCGGGCTTCATGCTTTCCTGGGGGGCGGAAGCCGCTGAGAAACACATTTCTCAAGGCCTCATCGTCGCCTTGGTCGCCTTGGTCACCGTTCTTCCAGAGTACGCGGTGGATCTGTACTATGCTTTCCGCGCTGGCCAGGCTCCGCAGTCGAACTACGTCCACTACGCCGCCGCCAATATGACCGGCGCCAACCGCCTTTTGGTGGGACTGGCCTGGCCTTTGATGGTGCTGCTGCATTGGCTGAAGACGCGCAACAAGGCTCTCGAACTCTCACCCGTCAACGCCGTCGAGATCGCCTTCCTTATGCTGGGCAGCCTCTATGCGTTCGTTATCCTTTTCAAAGGCGCCATTGCTCCCTTCGATTTCGCGGTGCTGTTCCTGATCTTCGCTGGCTACCTCTACCGCGTCAGCCAGTTGCCAAAGGCCGACGACGACGACGACGATGAGGACGAGGAGCCTGGCCCTGCGGCGGCGCTAAACGCGCTCCGCCCCACCGCACAGTGGGCCTGGATGGGTGGGCTTACCTTGATCGCATTCGTGGTGATCGCGACCTCCGCCGAGCCGTTTGCCGAAGCCATGGTGGGGTCAGGAAGAATCCTTGGCGTCGACGAGTTCCTCCTCATCCAATGGCTCGCGCCATTGGCCAGCGAAGCGCCCGCCGTGACGATTGCGGTCCTCTTCGTCTTGGCCGGGCGTGCGGTAAGCGGACTGACGGCCATGATCAGCGACAAGATCAACCAATGGACCCTGCTGGTCGGCATGCTGCCGCTCGCAATGAGCCTTGGGGCGGGGGGGCTGATCGGCCTGCCCCTTGACGCGCGGCAGAAGGAAGAATTCTTGCTGACGGCCGCCCAGTCGCTGTTCGCCATAATGCTGTTGGTTCGCCTGCGGATTTCGGTTCTGTCGGCGGGTCTATTGTTCGCGCTCTTCGCCGTGCAGGTCGGACTGGCCTTTCATTTCCGAGAAGACGAGGTGGCGACGGTCAATAGCCTAACAATCCTGGCTTGGACCTATCTGGGCCTAGCGGCGATCCTCGTCCCCCTCAACGGGCGCCGTGTCGTAGCTGTCCTGCGTGATGGGCTCTTAAGATCCCATCGCCGCATGGCGACCGCGCCCGAACCACATGACCTGGAGGGCGAATAACCGCCTGCAACGACTTGATCCTCTAGTGACTTGAGCAAGTAAGGTCTTGGCCAAGAGGAGGATGTGCATGCCCAACACGACGGCGGTCGCCGAAACACTTCGCTACCGGGTCACTGGAATGGACTGCTCGAGCTGCGCCGAGAAGATCCAGTCGGCGGTGTCAAAACTTCCTGGCGTGGAAACGGCGCGCGTATCGATCGCTTCGTCGATGATGACCCTGCAAGTCGACGGGGTGGAGCGACGCGCGTCCGAGATCGAGGCGACCGTGAACGGGCTCGGCTACCAACTGGATCGCGAAGAGGCCGTCGCGGACGACGACCAACGCCAAAGCGCCAAAGCGGTCAGTCATGTCACCCCCTCTTACCGACGGGCCCTTTGGGGCGTCGTCCTGATCAATGTTGGCTACGGGCTGGTGGAGATCATCGCCGGGTTTATCGCACGGTCTCAGGCGCTGAAGGCCGATGCCCTGGACTTCGTTGGCGACGGTCTGATCAGCTTCTTGGGCCTGCTGGCGATTGGATGGTCCCTCGCGTGGCGAGCCAAGTCCGCCCTGATCCAGGGTTACTTTCTGGCGTTGCTTGGTCTGGGCGTGCTCCTGAATACAGGCTACCGCGTCCTGGTCTTGAACCAGCCTGAAGCCGAACTCATGGGCCTCTTTGGGGCCGTGGCGCTGGTAGCGAACGTCGCCGCTGCGTTGATCCTGATCCCGCATCGGAAGGGCGACGCCAACGTCCGCGCGGTCTGGCTCTTCTCGCGCAACGACGCCTTGGGCAACCTCGCGGTTGTTGTCGCCGCGGGCTTGGTTTTCTGGACCAAGGCGGCTTGGCCGGACCTTGTGGTGGCGGTCGTCATCGGCGGGCTCTTCCTGCAGTCGGCCTGGTCGATTATCCGCGATGCGCGCGCCGATCTGCGCGAGGCGCAGACGCCTCAGCCGGTCTAGCCGCTCATGAGCCGGCAGCCGCCACATCTGCTGCACCGCCCGTCAGCCCAAGTAATGTCGGACCTGCAACGTGCGGTCGCGCTTGTGAATGGGGGGCAATGGCGCCAAGCGCAAATTCATGCCCAGCGGGTCCTCGCCGTCACGCCAAAGGATTCCTCGGCGCTGAACGTCCTTGGAACCGTGGCCATGAACACTGGTCCGGTCGATGATGCGCTGGTGTGGTTCGAGCGGGCGGCTGCCGGTCAACCTCGAAACCCGTTCATCCAGTTCAATCTCGGAGAGGCGCACAGGCGCCTACACGCCTATCCGACAGCGGCGAAATTCTTCCAGCGCGCCGCGGTGTTGAAGCCGGACTTTGCAGAAGCCCACGCTGCCGCAGGCGACGCCTTCAGGATCATGCGACAGGGGGTTCATGCCGAGCGCAGCTACCAAGCCGCCCTGCGTCTATCGCCAACCCTGCCTGGCGCGCTCAGCGGGTATGGGCTCCTGGCGTTGCAAAACGGTGATCCGAGCTTGGCCGCGTCCCGCTTCGAGACAGGCTGTGTCAACGCGCCCGTCGGCCATCCCATGCGGCCCGTCCTCCTCGCCAATCTCGGCGTTGCGCTGCTGCAGATTGGCCAAGGGCTGCAAGCCTTCGACGTGCTGGCTCAGGCCGTCGACATCGCGCCTGGGGACGACGAGCACTGGCGGCGGCTTGCAGGCGCCCTTCGCCATACTCGAGTGGCGCCCGCGACCCCTGCCTTCCGTGATGTTCTATGCCGCCTTTTCGAACGAACGGACGTGAACCCACGGAATTTGGCGACCGCGGCCTTAGCGGTCATCCGTCAAGATGCGGAGATCGACGATCTCCTCAATGCGGTCGCTGCTGAACCGCGAGCGCTGACACGCACGCTTGAGGAAAAAAGTGATGCCGCCTCCCGCTTCGTCCAGGATCCGCTGTTTCGAAGCCTCCTTGCATCTGCGCCAATTCCGAACGCGGCAGTGGAGCTTCTGCTCGTTCAGCTGCGAGCTGATCTATTGGCCATCGCCAACGACGAGCCTGCAAGCCTGGAAGAGGAGCTTGGCCTCATTGTCGCGATCGCGCGACAGGCGTTTCTCAACGAATACGTCTATTTCGCTAGCGCCGAAGAGCAGAGTCGCGTTGATTCTCTGATCGCCCAGCTTGAACACGGAGACCCCGAATTCGGGGCGGGGGCGGCCGCGAGGATCGCCCTGGTGGCGGCGTATCGCCCGCTTGCCTCCACCCCGCTCTCGTCGCGACTTCAGGCCGTTGATCTCCCGGCGTTGGCCGATCTCCTCCGAGAACAACTGACCGAACCTGCCGAGGAGGCGCGCCTTCGCTCAACCCTGCCCCTGCTGAAGCCCATGGTCGACAGCATCTCGATCGCCGTGCAGCAGCAATACGAAGAGAACCCATATCCGCGCTGGACGCGCTGCGGTCTGGGTGCGCCGTTGCCGTTCCGGGAGGCTGTTCAGGCCGCATTGCCTGAGCTCGCAACGCGGGAAATTCCCGAGACCGACGCACCCCAAGTGCTCGTCGCTGGGTGCGGCACGGGACTGGAAACACTGCGCGTGACGAGCACCTACCGTAACGCTTCGATCCTAGCGGTTGACTTAAGCGGCGCCAGCCTTGGCTACGCCATGCGCAAGAGCCGAGAATACGGGATCGAGGTTGAACACCTTCAAGCCGACATTCTTGACCTCACCGCCCTAAGCCAGCGGTTTGATCTGATCGACAGCTTTGGCGTCATTCACCATATGGCCGAGCCGGTGCGAGGTCTGAAGGTGCTCTCAGGGCTGTTGAAACCGCAGGGCCTTATTTTCCTTGGGCTCTACAGCGAGATCGGCCGGCGCGCCGTTGTCGAGGCGCGACGCCACATCGCCCATGGACAGTACGCGAACTCGGCGGAGGGGATTCGCGCTCTACGGCGTGAACTGATGCTGGCGGGCGCGCCCGCCCAGCTGCAGAGCGTGGTGAGCCCGGCCTCGGATTTCTGGACGTTATCTGATTGCCGAGACCTACTCTTTCATGTGGAAGAGCATCGTTTCACGTTGCCCCAGATTGGCGAGCTTCTGGATTCAGCGGGCCTGGAGTTTCTCGGCGTGCAGTTCGGGCATCAGGCAGATCGAACCCGCTACCGCGCCGAAAATCGATCATCCGACTCGATGCGCGACCTCCGGCGCCTTCATCTCCACGAGATGAAGCATCCCGAAATCTTCGGCGATACCTATCGTCTATGGGCGCGGCGCACCAAGGCGCCCAAATGACGGAGGAGATGGCGCCGCCTCAGATCGATCTGGTGACTGAACAGGGACGAGTTCGCAGACAGGCCGCCTTCGCTTTTGCCGTATGCGTCCCGGTCCTCACACTGGCGTGTCTCGGCCTGCCCCGGCTCTTCGAATTCCCGACGTCTCTGGCCGAACGCATCGCCTTTGGCCTGCGGGCCAATCTGGTGGTCGGCTTTTGGGTGCTGCTGGCCGTGCAGAGGGTGGCGCACGTGCGGTTTGTATCGGCCGCCGACAACGCCGGGTCCGCCTTCAGCCGGCCAAGCGCGCGCTTGGCCATTCCCGCCGCGTTCCTTCGAAACACCCTTGAGCAGGCCTTCGTGACTAGCGTTGGCCTCTTGGCGCTCGCGACGGCCAAGGGCGAAGCCGCCCTGGCTTACATCGTGGGAGCGGTCGTCCTCTTCAGCGTCGGAAGGAGCACGTTCCTCCGCGGCTATCCGCGCGGCGCGGGCGCGCGGGCCTTTGGAATCGCCGTCACCGCGTTGCCCACCCTAGGCGCCTACTGCTGGGCGATCTTCGACACCTGCGCGAACCTGCTACGCTGATCCTGGTGCGAGGCGCCGTAGAACAGCGTTGCCGGGCAGCGCGACTTGCTCGAGCCTTAATAGTAGCGTCGCAGCACCAGCGTGCGTGTAGATCCATCCGACAGCGAGAGCACGGCCTTGCCTCCCGCCGGCCCGTAGCGCCATTGAGCCAAACCGCTCGATGCGTAACGCGGGCCGATTGGCACGCCATCCACGGCGACAACGATCTCGCCCTCGCGCCACCCGGCCAAGGCGGCCGGCCCACCCTGGGCGACATGGACGACGCGCAGATGACCAGACTCCACAGCGAGGCCCAGGCCAGACAAATCCCGCCTAAACGGCGTCGCCAATCGACGTGCCTCGGGTTTCAGCCAAAGGGCTTGGCCCGCGACATCCAGAGCAAATAGAAATCGCTCGAAAACGGGAAGGCCCAGCTTGGCGACGACAAGGGTGGGGTCGGTCTTCGCCAACACCTCGCAGGGAACATCGTTGATCAGGCTGCGTCCGACCCGGAGCGTCGCTACCGAAATAGTGCGGCTGATGGACAGCCCGTCGATCCCCCCCGTCGCCGCCGATGAAATTCTCCGGCCACGCATCAAGGTTTGCGCCTCCGCCAAGGCCGGCGTGACGGTGAGAGGATTGGAACTGCCCAGGTCAATCGCCGCGGCGACCGGGTCGTGTCCCTCCAGGACGATCGGGAGAGAGAGCTGCCCGCGCAAGCTCTTGGTGACCGCAAAGCGTTCCGCGCCCGGCCATGGCCGGAAGGCGTCGCGGGGGAGGAATGCGAGGCGGCGGGCTGTAAAATCGATCGCGAGAATGGCGTCTCTAAGCGCGTCGATCCCAAGGATAACATTGGGCGAGCCACCATCGGCTCCAAAAATTGGCGCGAAATCGGTGACCAAATATCGCTCGACGGCGAAATGCGTCCCGCCAAGATCGAGACTGAGGTCGCTACCCGCGCCCAGCGTGACCGACCCGACATCGCCGCGAACGCTGCGGGCGCCCGTTGAAGCCAAGCCCAGCCGCTTGGCAAGCGCGGCATCGACGACGGTCATAGCCGAGCCTGTATCGATCAAAATCCTGAGGCGCTCGCCCTGTACAGTCCCGCCGACCATCACGGCATCGGGATCCGGAAGGAGGGTCGACCAGAGCGTTTTGGGGTTCCGGGCGACCGTCGCGCTCGTCGCCTTCTTCGCGACCGCTAACGTTGCGCCCGTCGCGAACGCCATTGATCCCATTCTGGCCAATAACGCTCGGCGGGTCTCCTCTGAGCAATGCATTTACGGGACTCACGGACGATGTTGAGGGCCTGCGGAACATCGCCTCAATCGGGGTCAATCACCAAGAGCGACGTCCGCCTTCATAGCGCCGAGTGCGTGTTCGCGGCCAAACTTGGCGTGCGCCGGTCACGGCCGCCACTCGATCTCGGGCTTGTCGGAGAGCTGTCCAACTGGACCGCGCCACGCTCCATGCCGCCGATCTTGGTCATCTCCGTAACTAAAATCTGGCCCCATTCCCGGTGCGCTAAGCCGCGATCAGTCGATCGGAGATAATTTCCGCTTGCTCCTCCAGTGGCTATAGGATGCATGAAGCTTCATCGTGGCGGCCTTCGCGGCTCCGCGCTTCCCGTCCTGTCGCCCGTACCGTTTCCAGCCTGCCGATCGCCACGCCACCGGAGTGATAATGACTACTGTTCTTAACGCCGTGGGGCGGGCCATCTCTGGGCTGATGATCGTGATCCTGGTCCTGGCGGGTGGCGCGGGCGTCGCGACGGCCCAGGAGGCCAGCTCGTCCCAGACCGCATGGCGACTGCTCGACTACCTGTCGGTCGACTACGCCGGGGCGGTGAAGGACGGCAAGGTCATCAGCCCGTCCGAATATGCCGAGATGAACGAATTCGCCGGCCAGGTGCGCGAGCGCATCGCCGGCCTGCCGGCCACCAAGGCCCAGCCGGATTTGCTGGCCAAGGCCGAGAGCCTTCAGGCCACGATCGCCGCCAAGCAGGAGCCGGCCGTGGTCTCGGCGAAGGCCCATGCCCTGGCCAACGACCTTCTGGCCGCCTATCCGACGCCGCTGGCGCCCAAGCGCGCGCCGGACCTGGCGCGCGGCGCGGCCCTCTATGCCGAGAACTGCGCGGCCTGCCACGGCGAGACGGGCAAGGCCGACGGTCCGAACGCCGTCGGCCTGGACCCGCCGCCGATCGCCTTCGCCGACGCCGAGCGCGCCCGCCAGCGCAGCGTCTTTGGCCTCTACCAGGTCATCCAGCAGGGCCTCGACGGTACCGCCATGGCCAGCTACGCCCACCTGCCGTCTGACGACCGCTGGGACCTGGCCTTCTATGTCGGGCGCTTCGCTTTCAGCGACGCCGAAGCTGCCGCGGGCGAGAAGATCTGGAACGAGGACGCCGCCGTCCGCGCCCGCTTCCCCGACCTGCAAACCCTGACCCAGACCACGCCCGCCGCCCTCGCAACAGCCGTGGGGGAGACCAAGGCCCGGGCCCTGACCGCCTATCTGCGCCGCCATCCCGAAGTCGTCACCCGCTCGGGCGGCGGCTCGCTCGACGTCGCCCGACAGAAGCTGGCGGCCAGCCTCAAGGCCTACGAGGCTGGCGACCGAAAGGCCGCCGCCGATCTCGCCCTGGCCGCCTATCTCGACGGCTTCGAGCCGGTCGAGCCGTCACTAGGCGCGCGCGATCCGGCCTTGATGCGGCGGATCGAGGGCGCGATGGGCGATGTGCGCGGCGCGATCGGCAAGGCCGCGCCGGCCAGTGAGGTCCGCGCCCAGATCGCGCGCCTGGACGCCCTGTTCGCCGCCGCCGGCCGGGCCCTGGCCCCGGAGAAGGCCAGCGGTCTGTCGAGCTTCGCCGGCGCCTTCACCATCCTGCTGCGCGAGGGCCTGGAAGCCCTGCTGATCGTGGTCGCCATGATCGCCTTCCTGCGCAAGGCCGAACGCACCGACGTCCTGCCTTACGTCCACGGCGGCTGGATCGCGGCCCTGGCGGCTGGTGGCCTGACCTGGGCGGTCGCGACCTTCTTCATCTCGATCAGCGGCGCCAGTCGCGAAATGACCGAGGGTTTCGGTTCGGTGATCGCCGCCGCGGTTTTGATCTCCGTCGGCCTTTGGATGCACGGCAAGGCCCAGGCCGACGCCTGGCAGGTCTATATCCGCGAGAAGCTGTCGCACGCGCTTTCCAAGCAATCGGCCTGGTTCCTGTTCCTGCTGGCCTTCGTGGTCGTCTATCGCGAGGTCTTCGAGACCATCCTCTTCCTGACGGCGCTCTGGACCCAGGGCGGGGCCGGCGCGGTGCTGGCTGGCGTCGGCTGCGCCGTCGTCGTGCTGGCCGCCATCGCCTGGGCGATGCTGCGTTTCTCCAAGCGCCTGCCGATCGGGAAGTTCTTCGAGTACAGCGCGATCCTGATGGCTATCTTGGCGGTCGTCCTGGCCGGCAAGGGTGTGGCCGGTCTGCAGGAGGCGGGTCTGCTCGACCTGCATCCGCTGGCCTTGCCGCGCGTCGAGCTGCTGGGCTTCTTCCCGACGATCGAGGGCGTCGCCGCTCAGGCGATGACCATCGCCATTCTCGTTGTCGGATTTTTCTGGAACCGGTCGGGCGGCCGCAAGGATGCGGCGGCCTAGGCCCGACCCGCGGTCACCCGCAACAGCCGCCGCCCTGCTGAATCGGCGGACAGGCCACGTCGCCATAGGAGCAATAGACGCAGCAATCGCCTGGCTTGGGCTTGAGCACGGCGCCGCATCCCAGGCAGTCGTAGAAGTACTGGCAGGCGTCGGTCGGCATGGTCTCGGTCGCGCGGTGTCCGCACTCGGGACAGGTCAAGGTGGACGTTGGTTCGATCCGCATGGTGTTCATCCGCGTGCGTTCCGGATTAGGGCCAAAGCCCAAGGCTCGATGATCGGTCGCCAAATCAAAGCAAGACCGAGGAGGAGCGTGGCTGCTCCAAGCAGACTCACTTGGAGTTTCGACGGCGCGGCGCATGACCCGTCGGTTCGGCACGTGCGCGCCCGCCGCCAAGTCATGACCCAGCCGGCGCCGATGGCGGCGATCGCAAGGATCGTGATCCAGCTGCGTTGACCCGCTACCCAGCCAAGCCCGCCAAGGCCCAGTCCGGCCAGAGCCAGGGACATCGGCAGGATGCAACAGGCGGCCCAGGCGAAAACCGCGCCCGCCGCCGTGGCCAGGGCCGCCCATGTCAGGGCCGTTTCGGCGGGGCGTTCATCCCTTCCGCCGGGCCGCGCTCCTGGGCCGTTTCGCACCGTCATCCTGTCACCTCCTGGTCCGACACCGACGAGCATGCCATCTGTAGTCACTACAGACTCAAGCCCTAATCCAAGGCGGACATGACTGATCACGCTCTCCAGATCGGCGAACTTTCTCGCCGCACCGGCTGCAACATCGAGACGATCCGCTACTACGAACGGATCGGGTTGATCTCCGCGCCGCCGCGACGCGGACGGTATCGGAGCTATGGCGCGCAGGACGTAGGCCGGCTGAGCTTTGTGCGCAGGGCAAGGGAGTTGGGCTTCAAACTCGACGAGGTCCGCGCTTTGCTGAATCTGGCCGCTGGCGGGCAGTCCGCCTGCGCCGAGGTTCGTGACCTGGCGGCGGCCCATCTTGGCGATGTGCGCTCGCGGATCGTCGACCTTCAGCGAATGGAGCAGGTATTGGCCGCGTCCGTGAGGGCCTGCGACGAGGGGCAAGATCCGGGGTGTCCGCTCATTCTGACGCTAAGCGCACCGGCCGGCTGAGGCGGGACCGGACCGTCGGCCAATCCTGGTCTCCCCGGTCTACCGGACAAGCGCGAACCTTGGTCCGCGCCCGTCCGGTGGGGCCTATTGCCGACGGATCGCCGTCACTTCGCCAGAACCATCATGAAGCTTCAGGTCGAAGGCGACCTGGTCGCCGACGGCGACGCCTTCCAACAGGCCCGGGGCGATCTTGAAACCCATGGTCATGGCCGGCCAACCGGCTTCCGGGATCGCCTCGTGGTCGAGCGTGATCGTGCCGGCGGTCTTGTCGATCGCCTTCACGACGCCGACGCCCTTGGCCATCTTGTCGGCCGGCGCCATGTCCATGCCGGCCATGTCGTTGCCCGCCGCCGGGGCTGAGGCGGCTGGGGCCGCCGGCGCTTCAGTCTTGCGATCACACGCGGCCAGGCCGGTCATCGCCACCAGGGCGGCGAGGGTCAGGGACAGGGTCTTCATCAGCGTATCTCCTTAGGCTGAGGTGGAAGCGGAAACGGCGGTTCGGGCTTGCCGGCGACGCAGCAGCAGGTATCCGGCCGGGATCACGAACATCGACAGCAGGGGCGCTGTGAGCATGCCGCCGATCATCGGGGCGGCGATGCGGCTCATGACCTCCGAGCCCGCGCCGTGGCCCCAGAGGATCGGCGCCAGGCCTGCCAGGATCACCGCCACGGTCATGGCCTTGGGCCGCACCCGCAGCAGGGCGCCTTCGCGCACCGCAGACTCGACCTGGTCGGGCGCCGGGTTCGGGCCCAGGGCGTCCATGGCGTGCTTGAGATAGATCAGCATCACCACCCCGAACTCGGCCGAGACCCCGGCCAGGGCGATGAAGCCGACGCCAGTGGCCACCGACTGGTGGAACCCCGCCAGGTAGAGCGTCCAGATCCCGCCGGTCAGGGCGAACGGCAGGGTGGCCATGATCAGCCCCGCTTCGTCGAAGCGGCGGAAGATCACGTAGAGCAGGACGAAGATGATCAGCAGGGTGGCCGGCACGACGATCTTCAGCCGGTCGGCGGCGCGCTGCAGATATTCGAACTGGCCCGAATAGGAGAGGCTGACGCCCGGCGAGAGCTTGACCCTCTCGCCCACGGCCTGGCGCAAATCGCCGACCACCGAGGCCAGGTCCCGGCCCCGCACGTCGACATAGACCCAGGTCTTCGGCCGGCCGTTCTCGCTCTTCAACATCGGCGGGCCATCGGCGATCTCAACATTGGCGACGGTTCCCAAGGTGATCTGAGCGCCGCCTGGCGTGAGCACCGGAAGGGCGCGCAGTCCCTCCAGGCTATCGCGCAGCTCGCGGGGATAGCGGACGCTGATCGGATAGCGGGCCAGGCCCTCGACCGTCTGGCCGATGGTCTCGCCGCCGATCGCCCCGGAGACGATCGACTGGACGTCGTCGATGTTGAGCCCGAACCGCGCGGCGGCGGCGCGGTCGATGCGGACATCGACATAGCGTCCGCCGGTCAAGCGCTCGGCCAGGGCCGAGCTGACGCCCGGCACGCTCTTGGCCACGCCCTCGACCTCGCGGGCGATGCGGTCGAGTTCGGCCAGGTTCGCGCCCGACACCTTGACCCCGATCGGGCTCTTGATGCCGGTGGCCAGCATGTCGATGCGGTTGCGGATCGGCGGCACCCAGACATTGGTCAAGCCAGGCACACGGACACGCTGGTCGAGTTCGGCGACCAGCTTGTCGGGGGTCATGCCCGGCCGCCACTGGTCGCGCGGCTTGAAGCGGATCGTGGTCTCGAACATCTCCAGCGGGGCCGGGTCGGTGGCGCTCTCGGCGCGGCCGGCCTTGCCGAACACGCTGTCGACCTCCGGCACGGTCTTGATCATCCGGTCGGTCTGCTGGAGGAGCTGGCCGGCCTTGGCCGCCGACAGGCCCGGCAGGGCCGAGGGCATGTAGAGCAGATCGCCCTCGTCCATGTTGGGCATGAACTCCCCACCCAGGTGGGCGAGCGGCCAAGCGGTGGTCGCGAAGGCCAGCAGCGCGACCAGCAGGGTGGTCCTGGGCCGGCGCATCACCCGGTCGAGCAGCGGACGATAGGCCGCCGTCAGCACGCGGTTGACGGGATTGGCCGCCTCGTCGGGGATCTTGCCGCGGATCAGATAGCCCATCAGCACCGGGATCAGGGTCACCGAAAGGATGGCCGCCGCCGCCATGGCGTAGGTCTTGGTGAAGGCCAGGGGGCGGAAGAGCCGGCCTTCCTGGGCCTGCAGGGTGAAGACCGGGATGAACGACAGGGTGATGATCAGCAGGCTGAAGAACAGGGCGGGCCCGACCTCGGCGGCGGCCTCGGTGATCACCGCCCAGCGGGCCTCGCCGGTCAGGATCTCGCCCGGATGCTCATGGGCCCAGCGCTCCAGCTTCTTGTGGGCGTTCTCGATCATCACCACGGCCGCGTCGACCATGGCCCCGATGGCGATGGCGATGCCGCCCAGCGACATGATGTTGGCGTCGACGCCCTGGCTCTTCATGACCAGGAAGGCGGCCAGCACCCCCAGCGGCAGGGAGAGGATCGCCACCAGGGCCGAGCGCAGGTGGCCCAGGAACAGGGCGCAGACCAGGGCCACGACCAGGAACTCCTCCAGCAGCTTGCCGGTCAGGTTATGGACGGCCCGGTCGATCAGGCCCGAGCGGTCATAGGTGGTGACGACCTCGACGCCGGGCGGCAGGCTCTTCTTCAGCTCGGCCAGCTTGGCCTTCACCGCCGCGATGGTCGTGCGGGCGTTCTCGCCGGAGCGCAGGATCACCACGCCGCCGGCGACCTCGCCCTGGCCGTTGAGTTCGGCGACGCCGCGCCGCATTTCCGGGCCGACCTGGATCGTGGCCACCTCGCCCAGACGCACGGGGACTCCGCCGGCCGCCGTCCTCAGCGGCACGGCCTGGAAGTCCTCGATCGTCTTCAGATAGCCGGTGGCGCGGACCATGTATTCGGCCTCGCCCAGCTCCAGCACCGAGCCGCCGGTCTCGGCGTTGGCGCCTTTCAGCGCGGCGACAACCTGTTGGTGCGTGACCCCCAAGCTGGCCAGCTTCTGCGGGTCGAGCACCACCTGGTACTGGCGGACCATGCCGCCGATCGCCGAGACCTCGGCCACGCCCGGTAGGGTCTTCAGCTCATAGCGCAGGAACCAGTCCTGGATCGATCGCAGCTGGCTGAGGTCGTGAGCGCCGGTCCTGTCGACCAGGGCGTATTCATAGACCCAGCCGACCCCGGTGGCGTCGGGCCCCAGGGCCGGGCGGGCGCTTTCGGGCAGGCGGCCTTGCACCTGGTTGAGATATTCCAGGACCCGCGAGCGGGCCCAGTAGAGGTCGGTCTTGTCGTCGAAGATCACATAGACGAAGCTGTCGCCGAAGAACGAATAGCCGCGCACGGTCTTGGCGCCGGGCACCGACAGCATGGTGGTGGCCAGCGGATAGGTGACCTGGTTCTCGACCAGCTGCGGGGCCTGGCCCGGATAGCTGGTGCGGATGATCACCTGGGTGTCGGAGAGATCGGGCAGGGCGTCGATCGAGGTCGACCGCACCGCCAGGCCGCCGGCCACGATCAGCGCCAGGGCGCCCAGCAGCACGAAGAAGCGGTTGGCGACCGACCAGCGGATCAGGGCGGCGATCATGCGCCACCGCCGATCTTGGCGATGCGCCGGATGATCGGGTCGGCCGGCGGCGGGTCGAAGGCGAAGCGGACCTGGTCGCCGGCCTTCACGCCCTTCAGCAGCCTCGGGTCGGCGCGGAAGGTCATGGTCATGGCCGGCCAGCCGATGGCCGGCACGGGGCCGTGCGAGAGGGTGACGCCGTCCGGGGTCACCTGCTCGACGCGGCCGGTGGTTTCGGCCAGGGCCGGCTTGGCCGGGGCCATCGGCTTGGCCATGGGCGTGTCGCCTGGGGGTGTTTGAGGGCCCAAGGCCGGAAGCGGCCGGACCTGCAGGCCCGCCAGGCTGGCCTCGGAATCGACCAGGAACTGGCCCGAGGCGATGACCTTCTGGCCGGAAGACAGGCCGGCCAGGATCTCCGTCCGGCCTCCGGCTTCGCGCCCGGTCCGGACCTCGACGGCCTGGTAGCGGCCGCCGTCGGCGGCCAGCATCACCACGTCGCGCGCCCCGGTGCGGATCACCGCCTCGGACGGGATCAGCAGGGCGGTCCGCGTCGCCGCGTCGAAGGCGATGGTGGCGAACAGGCCAGGCTTGAGGCGGCCGTCGCGGTTGGCCAGTTCGATCCGCGCCTGCAAGGTGCGGCTGTCGCCCTGGGCCTGCGGGAGCACGGCCTGGACCGTCCCGCGCAGGGTCTCGCTCGGATAGGCCGCCAGGGTGACGCCAACGCCCTGGCCCGGACGCAGCTGCCCGGCCTGCGCCTCGGGCACGGCGGCCGTGACCCAGACCCTCGAGAGGCCGTTGATCTCGGCCAGGGTCTGGCCCGCGCCCACGGTCATGCCGGCGCGCACGTCGAGCTTGGAAACGACCCCGCCGAGCGGCGCGGTGATGGTGATCGTGGTGCGCGGCCGCCCGTCTCGGTCGAGACCGGCGACCACGCCGTCGGGCATGCCCAAGAGGCGCAGGCGCTGGCGGGCGGCGGCGCTCAGGGCCGCGTCTCCGGTGCGCCGGACCGCCAGATATTCGGCCTGGGCGCCGCCCCATTCGGGAACCAACAGGTCGGCCAGCGGCGCGCCGGCGGCGATCACGTCGCCCGGCGCGCGGCCATAAACCCGCTGCACGAAACCGCCGCTGCGGGCCTGGACGACGGCGACGTCACGCTGGTTGAAGTCGACGATCCCGGTGGCGGTCAGGCCGCTGGAAAGCGCGCCTTCCTCCACGGTCGCCAGCCGGAAGCCGAGGTTCTGGGCGGCCGAGGGGTCGATCCGCACCCCCGCCGCCGGACCACTGGTTTCGGCCTCGCCGGCGTATTTGGGCGTCAGCGGCATGTCCATGAACGGCGACTTGCCCGGCTTGTCGAAGTGCTGGGCCGGGACCATCGGGTCGTACCAGTAGAGCACCTTGCGGCTCTCGGCCGAGGTCGCCGGCATCGGCGGCTTGGCGGTCAGGCGGGCCAGGCCATAGCCGCCGGCCCCGGCCAGCACGACCAGGGCGGCGCCGGCGCCGAGCAGGGCCTTCATCGAGGGGGAGGGGGTCATTGATCGTCGCTTCCGTAGGTGAGGGTCAGGCGGGCGGCGTCGATGGCGACGGCGGCCTCGCGATCTAGGGTGGTGAGCTGGGCCTCGGCCAGGCTCGAGAAGGCGATCAGCACGTCGGGCAAACCGGCCGCGCCGGAGCCATAGGCGGCGGTCTCCAGCTGGGCCCGCTGCTTGGCCAGCGGCAGCAGCGTGTCGCGGGCCCGCAGCCATTGCTCGTGATGCATGACGTGGTCGGCCAGATCGGCCTCGAGCTGGGCGCTCAGCGCTCGGCGGGCGTCCTCGCGCTGGGCGTCGGCGCGGCCGGCGCTGGCGGTGCGCGCGGCGATCATCGGATCCTGGCGGCTCTTGCCCCACAGCGGCAGGCTGATGCTGACCCCGGCCGAGACCATGTCGCCGAACATCGGGTCGCGGCGCTGGTAGGCCACTTCCCAGCTCCAGTCGGGCTGCTTGTCGGCCTTGGCCAGGGCGACGTCGGCCTGGGCTTGGCGGGCGGCGGCGTCCTTGGCCAGCACGGCGGGATGGCGGTCGATCGCGGCCCGAAGACTGGCGGGGGGGAGATCGAGGTCGGGCGCCGGACCGAGCGCCTCGGGGTCGGGATCTCCGGTCCAGCGGGTCAGCGCCGCACGGGCCCTTCCCAGGGCCGAGACCGCCTCGCTGCGGCGATCCGCCAGGGCCGCGCGCATCTGCGCGGCCTCCAGCGCCTGGGCGGGCCGCGAGCGTCCGGACGCGACGCCGGACGGGGCGGCGCTCCACAGGGGAGCCAGCTGGGCGACCACCCCGTCCAGGGCGGCGAGCTTGCGCTGGGCGTAGAGCAGTTCGATCCAGGCCAGCGCCGTGGCGACCCGGACCTGGCGGGCCTCGACCGCGCCCTCGGCCCCGGCCGCGACGATGTCGGCCTGCGCCCGGCCGATCCGCGCCTGGCGCTTGGCGGCGCTGGGCATGTCCTGGCTGAAGCCGACCTTGCCCATGGTCATCTCGTCGGTTCCGAACCGGCCGGCCGGCGGCCCCGAGACCGGGAAGTTGTCGAGGCCGACGGCGAGCTTGGGATCGGGCAGGGCGCCGGCCGCCTTGGCCGAGGCCTTGGCGGCCTCGACCTGCAGGGCCGCGGCGCGCAGCGCCGGCGCATTGGCCGCGGCCGCGTCGAGGCTCTGGGCGTAGGTCAGGGGCGCGGCGTGGGCGACGCTCGCCAAGCTCAGCCCGGCCAGAAGGGGGAGAATACGCATGGAGACGAAAATCCTGGAGGAAGCCGTGAGGGGCCAGCGCCCCGGCGAAGCGTTTGCAGCCGCTTCGCCGGGGCCGGACGGGACGGGCGAAGACAGGGGATCGGCCCCACCCGTCCCGGCCGAGCTAGCGAGCCAGGCAGGCCGGTTGGGCGGCCCGCAAATAGCCGCAGGCGCGTGGCGTGGCGGCCGAGACGGTCGTCGCGGAAGCTAGGCCGGAGACGAGCGCAAGCGCGGGAAGGCGGGGAGACATGAAGGTCATCCTTGAAGATCGAAAAGCCAGCCGGCGAAAGCGCGGGCGATCACGCGCGCCCGGCAGGACCGGGGCGTGAAACCAGCGATGGCGGGGATCGGCCCTCGGGCCGGTCCTAGGCGATCGTTCGGGGGGGCGGATCTTCGGGGATGAGGCGGTGGGTGCGGCCGCTGGTGTTGGACCAGCGGGTCTCGACGCGATAGCCGACGGCGATCGGGGTCTCCGAGCCCGGGCAGGGGGCCGCAACGGACAGGGCGCAACTGATCGCGCAGGCCTTGGCGCAATCCTTGGCCGACATGGTCTTGCCGTGATCGCAGCAGGGCTCGGCCTGGGCCACGTCGTCGCCGGCGGGGGCCATGGCGATCATGCTCATCGCGTCCATGCCGGCCATGTCGCAATCAGCCCGCGCGGCGTTGACCGCCAGCGGACTGAACGCGAGGGCCACGGCGGCCAGGAAAGCGAGCGCATGCCTTAGCATCGGGCGAGCTTAGCGCGGTCACACGGCCTCGTCATGTCCGGACAATCCCCGAATGCGATTTGCCGCGACGCGCGCGGACTGGCGACGGCTTGGAGGCGGGGCCTGAAAGCCGCCATCTGGTCCAATACGCAGCGGCCTGGACCATCCCTCGACCTTTGGCGCGGTCGCGGTGAATATTTTCAGAGGCGGAACGGGGGCGCCGTTCGCCGGTTGTGGGAGCATCGCAACCCGCTGGAAAACCTCGCCCCGGCGCGTGGTTGCGCCGGGCTCCAGGAGCGGAAAACAGTCATGGCCGAGCACCACGCGCCCAAAGACCATCAACACCACAGGCCCTACCTGCGCCTGGCCGCCATGACCGTGCTGTCGTTCCTGGCCATGTATGTCCTGATGTACGCCATGGTCGACAGGGCCGCGAACATCCATCCAAGCTTCAACCAGGCCTACATGGCCGGCCTGATGACCGCGCCGATGGTCATGCTCGAACTCGTGCTCATGGGCATGATGTATCCGCGCAAGGGCCTCAACCGCGGCTTGGTCGCGTCCAGCCTTGTCATCGGGGTCTTGTGCTTTGCGGCCATTCGCCAGCAGTGGCTGGTCGGCGACCGCGAGTTCCTGCGCTCGATGATCCCGCATCACGCTGGCGCGATCCTGATGTGCGGACGCGCGCCGGTGAAGGATCCTGAGATCCGCAGCCTTTGCGCCACGATCATCAAGGGCCAGCAGCAGGAGATCGACCAGATGAGCGCCATGCTCGCGCCCCTTCGCTGAGCATCGCCCGGTCGCCCCCGCGGCGATGGCGGGGGTCAACGCAACGGCCAGCGGGGGATGAAGGCGGGAACCCGCGCCCTGTAGTCGCGATAGGCGTCGCCGAACTGCGCCAGCGCCGCCTGCTCCTCGTGACGGGCCAGGCGGACGTACATCACCACCAGCACGGGGAACATCGCCAGCGTCAACAGCGTGGGCCACTGCAGCAGGAAGCCTAGCATCACCAGGATGAAGCCGGCGTACTGGGGATGGCGCACCCTGGCGTAGACCCCCGTGGTGGCCAGCTCCCGGTGGCGCTGACGGGCGTGCAGCGCCACCCAGCCGACCGAGATCAGCCAGAACCCGGTCCCGATCAGCACGAAGCTGGCGATATGGAACGGTCCGAAGTGGGGATTGACCCGCCAGCCGAACATCATCTCCAGCAGGTGGCCGGCGTCGTGGCTCCACCAGTCGACACTGGGAAAACGCGACTGCAGCCATCCCGAGAGCAGGAAGATGGTCAGGGGGAAGCCGTACATCTCGGCGAACAGGGCGACGATAAAGGCGCTGAACGCGCCGAAGCTGCGCCAGTCGCGGCCGGTCGCGGGCTTGAAGAAGCTGAACGCGAACAGGATGAAGACGGCGGCGTTGACCAAAGCCAGTCCCCAGAGGCCGTAGCCGTAACCGGGATGGGTCATCGCCGCTGCCTCTCGACCGGTTCGTTGGGATTGGCCGGCGCGTCCGCCGGGATGCGGCCGGGCGCGTCCTCTCGCCCGTGCTGATGGGCGCCATGGCCATGGTGCATGAACAGGTGCATCAGCGGACAGGCCAGTAGGAGCAGATAGGGCACGACGCCGAGCACATGCGCGGCGTGCTCGGTGGTCAGGAAGAAGCCGGCGATCAGCAGGAACCCGACCAGGACGATCGTTCCGCGCCGACGCAGCTTTTGGTGTTGAACATCCATGGATCGCTCACTTCAGGCCTTGACGCCCTATCATAGGCCCGCGACCCGGGCGCCAAGTATAGGTAGAGGCCGCAGCGGCGGGTGGGGGCGGCGCCCGCGGGTCCCCGGAGGCAGGCGGCGATGTCTGCGGCCTTTGCGTATTGGCCCGCGGCGACCGAGCCTGAAAGGCTGCGCGGCGAGCATCATCACCAGAGGCAAGCCGCCCATGCACAGGAACAGGAAGAAGCAACGGCTCCACGGCAATTTCGGAACGGCCGCCCTTGAACGCGAAGCGCGCATCGACCTTGCCGAGCGGCCGGCCGGCGGCCTTGCCGTGGCCTTCCTCGGCGCGTCGGGCACGGTGACGGGCTCGCGCTACCTGCTGGACGACGGCCAGACCCGGATCGTGGTCGATTCCGGTCTGTTCCAGGGGGCCAAGGACCTGCGCCGCCTCAACTGGGCGCCGCTTGCGCCCGAGGTGGCCGACGTCGAGCAGGTGCTGCTCACCCACGCCCATCTCGACCATTCGGGCGCCCTGCCACGCATGGCCCGCCTGGGATGGGATGGGACCGTCCTCAGCACGCCGGCCACGGCGGCCCTTTGCCAACTGCTGCTCGCCGACAGCGGGCGCATCCAGGAGAAGGACGCGGAGTTCGCCAACCGCCACGGCTTCTCGCGCCACGATCCGGCGCTGCCGCTCTACACGGAGGCCGACGCGCGCCTGGCCCTGCGGCTGTTCGAGACCATCGGGTTTGGCGAATGGCGCTCGCTCGCCGACGGGATCAGGACGCGCTACCATCGCGCCGGCCACATCCTCGGCGCGGCGTCGATCGAGATCGACTGGAAGGGCCGGTCGGTTCTCTTCTCGGGCGATATCGGGCGCTATGACGACGCGGTGATCAAGGACCCCGAACCGCCGGCGCGGGCCGACTACGTCATCGTCGAATCCACCTATGGCGACCGCCGCCATGACCGCGTGGATCCGTCGCGGGCGCTGGGAGACCATATCGAACGGTGCATCCGACGCGGGGGAACCGTGGTGATCCCCGCCTTCGCGGTCGGTCGCGTCCAATCGCTGCTCTATCATCTGTCCCGTCTGCGCGCGGACGGCCGGCTGCGTGATGCGCCGATCTATCTGGACAGCCCGATGGCGATCGACGCCAGCGGGCTGATGTGTGATTTCATGGACGAACACAGGCTGAGCCGCGCGGCATGCGAAGCCGCGTGCGGCGTCGCGCACTATGTGCGCGAAGTCGAGGAATCCAAGGCGCTGACCGCGGACGCCACCCCCAAGGTGATCATCTCGGCCAGCGGCATGGCGACCGGTGGCCGCGTCGTGCACCATCTCAAGCGGTTCGCCCCGGATGAGCGCAACCTCATCCTGTTCTCCGGCTTCCAGGCGGCCGGCACGCGCGGCGCTGCGCTCGTCTCGGGGGCCCGGACGATCAAGATCCACGGCGAACACGTCCCCGTCCACGCCGAGGTGGCGAACCTGACCATGCTGTCGGCCCACGCCGACAGCGACGAGCTCATGCGGTGGCTGGGCGCCATGCAGGCGGCGCCGCGGCATGTCTATGTCACCCATGGCGAGCCGGCCGGCGCGCAGGTCCTGGCCAAGCGCATCGGCGAGGAACACGGCTGGCCTTGCACCGTCCCGACCCTCGGCAGCTGGGGGCGGCTGGCGTGAGCGTCCCAAGGCACGAGCAGGCCGACGCGAGGCCGGCGTCGGCCACGCTGCGCGCGCGTCGCATGGGGCTCACCGCGGCTGGCGGCGACATGATCGCGGTGATGCGGCACGACTGCCCGGTCTGCCGGTCCGAGGGCCTGGGGTCGCGCGCCCAGGTCGTCCTGCGCGCCGGCGGCCGCGAGGCGGTGGTGTCCTTGTTGCACAGCTCGGGCGACACGCCAGACCCCGGCGAGATCGGCCTTTCCGAGACCGCATGGGCCCGGCTCGGGGTCAAGGCGGGCGACCGCGTGGAGGTCGCCCACGCTCCGCCGTTGGCCTCGCTGCGGGCGGTGCGCCGCCGGATCTATGGAGAGCGCCTGAGCCAGGCGGCCTTTTCGGCGATCGTCGCGGATATCGCCGAGCATCGCTATAGCGACGTCCACCTCTCGGCGTTCGTCACCGCCTGTTCGGCGGCGCCGCTCGATCAGGCCGAGACGATCGGACTGACCAAGGCCATGGTCGAGGTCGGCGAGCAGTTGAGCTGGCCTGGGCCGATCGTCGTCGACAAGCACAGCGTCGGCGGCTTGCCGGGCAACCGCACCACGCCGATCATCGTCTCGATCATGGCGGCCGAAGGCCTGGTCATGCCCAAGACCTCCTCGCGCGCGATCACCTCACCGGCCGGCACCGCCGACACCATGGAGGTTCTGGCGCCCGTCGACCTCGACATCGCCGCGATCCGCCGGGTGGTGGCGCGCGAGGGGGGCTGCATCGCCTGGGGCGGGGCGGTTCGGTTGAGCCCGGCCGACGACGTGATCATTGGCGTCGAGCGGGCGCTCGACATCGACGCGGTCGGCCAGCTGGTGGCCTCGGTGCTGTCCAAGAAGATCGCCGCCGGCGCGACCCACCTGGTGATCGACGTTCCTGTGGGACCGACCGCCAAGGTGCGGAGCCTGGAGGCCGCGCGGGATCTCGAGGCGGCGCTCACCTCGGTGGCCGCCGCCTTCGGCCTGCGCACGCGGGTGATGTATGGCCCTGGGGCTGAGCCGATCGGACGCGGCATCGGGCCGGCGCTGGAGGCGCTGGACATACTGGCCGTGCTTCAAGGCGAGCCCGGCGTCGAGGATCTCGCCCATAGGGCCTGTGAACTGGCCGGGGGATTGTTCGAGCTGGCGGGCGTGGCGGCCCCTGGCGCTGGCCTCGCGCGCGCGCGGCAAAGCCTCGAGAGCGGCCGCGCCTGGGCCAAGTTCAAGCGCATCTGCCAGGCCCAAGGCGGCATGCGCTCGCCGCCGGTCGCCCGCTTCCAGCGAGACCTGACCGCGCCCTCCAGCGGCCGGATCGCCAGCATCGACAACCGCAAACTCGCGACCGTCGCCAAGCTCGCGGGCGCGCCGATGGCCAAGGCGGCCGGGGTGGCGGTCCACGCCCGGCTCGGCCAGTCGATCGTCGCGGGGTCGCCCTTGTGCACCCTTCACGCCGAGAGCCCCGGCGAACTGGACTATGCGGCCGCCTTCGCCTTGAGCGACGGGGCGATCTTCGCGATCGCGGCGCCATGACGCCGCCGATCGTCTTCGCCTTGGACGGCGGCGAGCGCCTGGCCCAAGCCCTTGGCCCAGCGCTCGGCGCGGAGGCAGGGGTCCTGCTGCAGCGCCAGTTTCCAGATGGCGAGACCTACCTTCGGATCGACAGCGACGTCACCGAGCGCGATGTCATCCTGGTCTGCGGCCTCGAGCGTCCGGACGCGAAATTGCCGCCGCTGCTCTTCGCGGCGGACACGCTGCGCGAGCTTGGCGCGCGCGGGGTGGGCCTGATCGCGCCCTATCTGGCCTACATGCGCCAGGACACCCGTTTCCATCCGGGCGAGGCGGTCACGTCGCGTATTTTCGCGGCGGTGCTCTCGCGCCACCTCGACTGGCTGGTGACCGTCGATCCCCACCTGCACCGCCATCACGCCCTGGCGGAGATCTACCGAATCCCCAGCCAGCTCGTTCACGCCGCGCCGCTCATGGCGTCGTGGATCAGGCGGAACGTCGCCCGACCGGTGATCGTCGGGCCCGATCTGGAGAGCGAGCAGTGGGTGGCGCAGGTGGCGGCCGGCGCCGACGCGCCGTTCCTGGTCTGCCAAAAGCAGCGGTCCGGGGATCGTGAGGTCGACATCTCGATCCCCAACGCCGGCGCCTTCCTGGGCCGCCAAGCCGTGCTCGTCGACGACATCGCCTCGTCGGGCCGCACGCTCGCCGTCGCGGCCCGCCAGCTCAAGGCCCTGGGTTTTGCGCCGCCGGACTGCGTCGTGGTGCATGCGCTGTTCGCCGGCGACGCCGCCCAGGTCCTGGGCGAACACGTCGCGCGCATCGTCAGCACCAACACGGTCGCCCATGCGTCGAACGCCATCGACATGACGCCGGCGATCGCCCAGGCCGTGCGCGCCCTGCTGTGAACGGCGTTCGCCAATCCTCGGCCAGCCGCCGGGAGGCGAACGGCGAAGCCTCTTGACCCTGGACCCCGGTCCAACCCGCACAAGGCGTCCGCGAAGCGGCGCCGCATTCGCCGCTGCAGCCTGGCGCCCGCTCAGTTCGCCTGAGGAGGCCCATGGGGGACAAGCGTGTCGTTCATATCGTCGACGACGAGGAGACGATCCAGCGGTCGGTCGGCTTCATGCTCCGCGCCACGGGCTTCAGCGTCGAGACCTATCCGTCGGGGACGGCGTTTGTGGCCGTCGCGACGCAGGCCAAGATCGGCTGCGTCATCCTGGACATGCAGATGCCGGGCCTGGGCGGGCTTGAGGTTCAGGTCGCCCTGGCCGATATCGGCGTCGACATGCCGGTCGTCGTGCTGACCGGCAATGGCGATGTCGCCCTGGCGGTCCGGGCGATGCGGGCCGGGGCCGTCGACTTCCTGGCCAAGCCTGTTGAAAAGGCCATGCTGCTCGAAGCGCTCCATCGCGGCTTCGCGCGCATCGACCGGGCCGATGGCCGGGCGGCCGAGGAAGCCGAGGCGCAGGGCCGCGTCGAGGCTCTGTCGCCGCGCGAGCGGGATGTCCTCGAAGGTCTCGCCCAGGGGCGCGCGAACAAGGCCATCGCCTATGATCTCGGGATCTCCTCGCGCACGGTCGAGGTCTGTCGCGCGAGCCTGGCACGCAAGCTCGGCGTCCAGACCTTGGCCCAGACCCTGCGGATCGCCTTCGCAGCGGGGATGGGACGGCCGCCGCGAGCCTAGACGCTCGCCGCGGCGGCCGCCCCGGCGATCGCTAGTCCGCGATCAGATGAAACCGCTCGACCAGCTTGGCGATCTCGGTGCCTTCCAGCGTCTTCAGCAGCAGCTTGCGCAGGATGGCGGGGCCGGGGATCTCGATGCCCTCGCCATCCCGCAGCGGCGCGACGGCGGCGAGCAGAGTGCGAATGTCATAGGTCGAGTTGAACACTTCGGGCACGCCGCGCTCGACATCGAGCAGCGTGTAGACCGCCTCCATCGGCGTGCGGACCGAATACTCCGTGGTGAAGATGCAGTCGCGCTGCTTGGACTCGGCGAACTGGCCGATGAAGGCGAAATTGACGGCCCCCGCCGGGACCACGTCCGGCCGGTCTCCGGCCTGGCGGGGCATGAAGAAGGCGGTGATATAGGGCATCATCACCGGCACGGTCCTGGCGCCGCTCGCCGCGAGATCGGCGATATCCTCGACCGGGACGCCGAGGTGATAGAGCCATTCCTGGGTGATCTCCTCGCCAGTGCAGGCCTGCATCGGCTTTTTCACATAGTCGCCGGGCCGATCGACGAACAGGGCGTAGAACCAGGCCACGAGCTGGTCCTTCGGCTGCTTCTTGAAATGGGGCTGGCGGCTGACCGTCCAACTCAGCAGCCAGCTCGAATCCTTGGCCGTGACGATGCCGGCGGTGACCACCTTGCCGCTGAACGGATCGCGCTTGGCGATCTTGCGGATGTACTGCGGAATACGCGCGTCGAGCGTGGTGATGGTCGCCGACGCCCATTTGGTCTGCGCAATATGGGCCCCGAACACGTCGGGACGTCCGAAGGCCGGGTCCTTGGCCGCGATGCGCCGCCACAGGTCCCAGGCGGGCGCCGGGCCTTGATTCAGCTTGGCCGGGGTCTGATGGTCGCCGCTGTCGGAATTTTCGGTCAGCGACCCGATGGTGATGAACACCAGATCGTCGGGGCCAAGATCGACGCCGCCCTCGGCGCCCTTCTCGATCCAGCCGATCCGCGTCGCCTGCTTGCGTTCGGCGTCGATCGCGAAATCGATGTCGGTGACCTGAACGCCGTAGCGGAACCGGACGCCCTGATCCTGCAGCCACTTGACCAGCGGCAGGACCATCGACTCGTACTGATTGTACCGGTTGAACTTGAGCGACGAGAAGTCGGCGAGCTGGCCGATGTGGTGGATGAAGCGGTGGAGATAGAGTTTCATCTCCAGGGCCGAATGCCACTCCTCGAACGCGAACATCGTACGCCAGAACAGCCAGAAATTACTCTTCAGGAAATCGGGGCCGAACACCTCGTTGATCCGCTTGTTCTCCATCTCTTCGCGGGTCGCCAGGAAGACGGAGAGGAGCTCTCGTTGGGCCTTGTCGTTCAGCGTCAGCAGCGCCTTGTCGGGCACATCCTGCCCGCGGCTCTGCGTGACCCGCTGCAGCGAGACGTTCGGATCGTCCTTGTTGAGCCGGTAGAATTCGTCGAGGACGCTGGCGTCTTCGATCTCGAGCGAGGGGATCGAGCGGTAGAGATCCCAGAGGCACTCGAAATGCGCCTCCATCTCGCGCCCGCCGCGGATGACGAACCCCTTTTCCGCCACGTCCAGGCCATCAAGGGCGCCGCCGGGAAGCTCCAACTCCTCGAGAAGCGTGATGCGCTCGCCCGCGACGCCGCCGTCCCTGATGAGGAAGGCCGCGCCCGCCAGGCCGGCGAGGCCCGCGCCGACGAACCAGGCCGTCGCCCTGTCGGCCCGCTCCGGCTTGCGGGGACGGACGAACGCTTCATAATTTCCGCGGCTGTAATGCATTGGCGGGCTCCTAGGGGCGGCGAGCGGTTTGGGCGGCGGCTTCGGGACGAGCGCGCATGCTCATATCTTCTGCCGATTGAGCCGCAGCGCGTTGGTGACCACGCTGACCGAGGACAGCGCCATCGCCGCGGCCGCGATGATCGGCGAGAGCAGGATGCCAAACAGCGGATAGAGCACGCCGGCCGCCACGGGCACGCCCGCGACGTTGTAGATGAAGGCGAAGACCAGGTTCTGGCGGATGTTGGACATGGTCGCCTGGCTCAGCCGCCGCGCCTTGACGATGCCGTTGAGGTCGCCCTTGAGGAGGGTGACGCCCGCGCTCTCGATCGCCACATCGGTCCCCGAGCCCATGGCGATGCCGACATCGGCCGCGGCGAGGGCCGGCGCGTCGTTGACGCCGTCTCCGGCCATGGCGACCACGCGCCCCTCGCGCTTGAGACGCGCGACGACGGCGCTCTTCTGGTCGGGCAGGACCTCGGCTTCCACTTCCTCGATGCCCAGACGCCGCGCGACCGCCTTGGCCGTGGTGCGGTTGTCGCCCGTCAGCATCACCACCCGGATGCCTTCGGCCTTGAGGGCGGCCAAGGCTTCGGGCGTGGTCGCCTTGACGGGGTCGGCGATGGCGAAGGCGCCGCCGACCCGGCCGTCGACGCCGATGAAGATCGCCGTGGCCCCGTCGCGGCGAAGGGCGTCGGCCTGCTCCGCCAGGGCCTCGGTCGCGACGCCCTCGTCGGCCAGGAACCGGGCGTTGCCGAGCACGATGCGGCGGCCCTCGACGGTTCCCAGCGCGCCGCGCCCGGTCGGGGAATCGAAATCGCTGACCTCGGCGACCGCGACGCCGCGCGCCTTGGCCGCTTCGACGATGGCCAGCGCCAGCGGATGTTCGGACGCCCGTTCGACGGACGCGGCCAGCCGCAGCAGTTCGACCTCGTCAAACCCCGCCGCGGGCACGACCTGCGTGACCGCCGGGCGGCCCTCCGTCAGCGTGCCGGTCTTGTCGACGACCAGCGTGTCGACCTTCTCCATATGCTCGAGCGCTTCGGCGTTCTTGATCAGGACGCCGACGCCCGCGCCCCGGCCGACGCCGACCATGATCGACATCGGCGTGGCGAGCCCCAGCGCGCAGGGACAGGCGATGATCAGGACGGCGACGGCGGCCACGAGTCCGTAGGCGAAGCGCGGCTCGGGCCCCCAGACGCTCCAGGCGATGAAGGCCAGGACCGCCACGCCGATGACGACCGGGACGAACCAGCCGGAGACCTGGTCGGCCATGCGCTGGATCGGCGCGCGCGAACGCTGGGCCTCGGCGACCATCTGGACGATGCGGGCGAGCATGGTGTCGCGACCGACCTTGTCGGCGACGATGACCAGCGCGCCGGTCTGGTTGAGCGTGCCGCCGATCACCTTGTCGTCCTTGGCCTTCGTGACCGGCATGGACTCGCCGGTGACCATCGACTCGTCCAGCGAGGAACGGCCGTCCTCGACCACCCCGTCGACCGGGACCTTTTCGCCGGGCCGCACGCGCAGACGATCGCCGACCGTCACCAGATCGAGGCTGACCTCCGCCTCCGACCCGTCCGCCGCGATGCGGCGCGCGGTCTTGGGCGCCAGATTGAGCAGCGCCTTGATCGCGCCCGATGTGCGCTCGCGCGCCCGCAGTTCGAGCACCTGGCCCAGCAGCACCAGCACGGTGATCACCGCCGCGGCCTCGAAATAGACCGCCACCACGCCGTCGGTGTTCTGGAACGCGGGTGGGAAGACCTGGGGCGCGAGCGTGGCGACGACGCTATAGATCCAGGCCACGCCCGTCCCCATGGCGATCAGCGTGAACATGTTGAGGTTGCGGGTCTTCAGCGAGGCCCAGCCACGCTCGAAGAACGGCCAACCGGCCCATAGGACCACCGGGGTAGCCAGGGCGAACTGGACCCATATCGAAACCGGCATCGGGATGATGTGATGCAACGCGGGGAATAGATGGCCGCCCATCTCGAGGATCAGCACCGGGATGCTGAGAGCCAGACCGACCCAGAAGCGGCGGGTCATGTCGATCAGCTCATGGCTGGGACCGGCGTCGGCGGTCACCGTCGCCGGTTCGAGCGCCATGCCGCAGATGGGACAGGCTCCGGGATGGTCCTGGCGGATCTCCGGATGCATGGGGCAGGTCCAGATGACGCCTTCGGGCGCGGCCGACGCGGCCGACGCGGCCGGCGCGCCGAGATAGCGGTCGGGATCGGCGATGAATTTGGCCCGGCAGCCCGCGCTGCAGAAGTGGTGCGGCTTGCCGGCGTGCTCGGCATGGTGCGCGGTCTTGGCCGGGTCCACGCTCATGCCGCAGACCGGGTCCTTCACCTGGTCGGCCGCCGGGGCGCCATGCGCCGTGGGCTTGGTCTCGTTCATCCGCGCGTTCCTTTCGCCAGCAGCCCTTGTAGGGTCTGAGATCGTGCCGGGGTCAATACGTACTCTCCTCAGACCCGCGGCTGGAGAGGGCAACAGGCCGCGAGGCGTTCGACAAGCCGCGCGGGCGCCAAGCAACGGCGCGGCCGCACTTTGCGCTGAAATTCTGAGGGGACCGGCCGGCCCGCGCGTAAACGCGATAGGACCCCGCGGATACAAGCGAGACCGTGACCCATGGATGCACTATCGGACCCGCGCGCGTGGGGGCTGAAGGCTGGCGCGCGGCGTTGTCGGGCGGCCTGCCGGTCCGGCCCCGCGGGGTGTCGCCAAGCTCGCGCTCGCGCCGCATCGCCGCGCCTGCGCGCCGCGGATCTGGCCTGAGCCGGCGGCATGCGCGACCAGGATCAAGGCCCCGAGGCGGGCGTGGCCGCCGTCGAGCAGCTTGCGCGGCTGTTTCTGCGCCAGGCCGGCGGCTATGTCCTGACGCTGCTTGCCGCCTCGGGACGGGTCCTGAGCTACAATATCGGCGGCGAACGGATCGAATGCTGGTCAGCCGATCACGTCGTCGGCCAGCAGCACGATGTCTTCTATCCGCCCGATGAGATCCACGCCGGGCGTCCCCGGGCGGATCTCGCCGCGGCCTTGCGCGACGGCGTGCTGGAGCGCGAGGCCTGGCGGGTCTGCGAAAACGGCGCTGAATACCTCGCCCGCCTGACCGTCACGCCGCTGTTCGACGCGGGCGCGCATCGCGGCTTCGCCTGCATCGCCCGCGACATCACCGACGAGGCCGCGGTGCGCGCCTCCATCGAAACGCGCGAGCAGCATTTGCAATCGATCCTGGCGACGGTGCCGGACGCGATGATCATCATCGACGAGGCCGGCGCCATCACCTCGTTCAGCGCGGCGGCCGAGCGCCTGTTCGGCTATCGCGAGGCCGAGCTGATCGGGAGCAATGTCGCGTGCCTGATGCCGGAGCCGGACCGTGGCCGGCACGATGAATACATCGCCCACTACCTGCAGACCCGCGAGCGCCGGATCATTGGCGTCGGCCGCGTCGTGGTAGGCCTACGCCGCGACGGGTCGACTTTCCCGATGAAGCTCTCGGTCGGCGAGGCCGGCGAGGACGGCCAGCGGCTGTTCACCGGCTTCATCCGCGATCTCACCGCCAAGGAGCGGGACGAACTGAAGCTGAAGGAGCTTCAGGCCGAACTGGTCCATGTCTCCCGCCTGAGCGCCATGGGCACCATGGCCTCGACCCTGGCGCATGAACTCAACCAGCCCCTCGCGGCGGTCTCGCTCTATCTGGAGACCATCCGCGACATGCTGGAGGCCGAACCCGGCGAGCCCTTCGCCACTTTGCGCTCGGTGATGGACGAGGCCGCGCAGGAGACCCTGCGCGCCGGCCATATCGTGCGCCGGCTGCGCGACTTCGTGGCGCGCGGCGAGGTCGAGAAAAGCCTGCACGACCTGGCGCATGTGGTCGGCGACGCTAGCCAGCTGGCGCTCGTCGGCGCGCGCGAGCGGGGGGTGCGCAGCTTCTTCGACTTCGATCCGGCGGCCACGCCCGTCCTCGTCGATCGGGTGCAGATCCAACAGGTCCTGGTCAACCTGATGCGCAACGCCATCGAGGCGATGGCGGACTCGCCGATCCGCGACCTCAGGATCGCGACGAGCCTGCGTGACGACGACCTAATCGAGGTCACCGTCGAGGATAGCGGGCCGGGCATCGCCGAGGACATCGGCGAGCAGCTCTTCACGGCGTTCGTCTCGACCAAGGCCGACGGCATGGGTCTGGGGCTCTCGATCTGCCGGACCATCATCGAAGCGCACGGCGGGCGAATCTGGTTGGAGCGGCCCGCGCTGGGCGGGGCCCGGTTTCATTTCACCTTGATCCACGCGGCGGGGGAGGAGGACTATGACGGATAAGCGGGTCATTCACCTCGTTGACGACGAAGAGGCCATCCGGCGCGCGGCCGGGTTTGCGTTGAAGGCGGTCGGCCTTGGCGTTGAGACCTACGCCTCGGGTGTCGAATTTCTGGCCCGGGCCCGGCCCACGACCCAGGGGTGCGTCATTCTCGACGTGCGCATGCCGGCGATGGACGGCCTTGAGGTGCAGACAGCCATGGCCGAGCGCGGCATCCACATGCCGGTGATCGTGCTGACGGGTCATGGCGACGTGTCGGTCGCCGTGCAGGCCATGAAGGCCGGCGCCGTCGACTTCCTGGAAAAGCCCTTCGAAAAGGCCGCGCTGTTGCGCGCGGTCGAGCGGGCGTTCGCGCGCATCGCCGACGCCGACATCCGCGCGATCGAGGCCGCCGACGCGCATGTGCGCATCGCCGCCCTCACGCCTCGGGAACGCGAAGTGCTGGAGGGTTTGGCCCAGGGCTATCCCAACAAGACCATCGCCTATGACCTTGGATGCTCGTCGCGCACCGTGGAGGTGCACCGCGCTAGCCTGATGGTCAAGCTGGACGTGCGCAACCTGTCCGAGGCGCTTAGGATCGCCTTCGCCGCCGGGATGGGCCGCAAACCCAAGTGACTGCGAGGTTTACGTAGCGACCTGGAGACGGCCGACGTGCGAGGTTTGGCGGGCTTCAACCGGGTGTTTTGATCGCGCGATGTTATCGGTCAGTCCCTCGCCGCGCGATCGCCGCTATACGGTTCTGGTCTCCGACGATGATCCGGGCGTGCGACGCGGCCTGCTGCTCTTGCTTCGAGCCCGCGGCTACGCGGTGAGCGGCTACACCACCGGCAGCGCCCTCTTGGCCGACCCGCGCGCCAGGGAAGCCGATTGCGTGATCCTCGACTACCGGATGCCCGACTTCGACGGCCTGACGCTCCTGGATCATCTCCGGCGCCAGGGCTGGCGCGGCGGCGCCATCCTGATCTCCGGCTTCTACGACGAGGATCTCGAGCAACGCGCGCGCGCGGCCGGCTTCGATCAGGTGATCCCCAAGCCGGTGATCGGCCGGGCGGTGCTCGAAGCCTTGCGTCGGCAGTCGGGGATGTCGCGCGACGCGCATTGACCCGACGCCAGCCCATGGCCCTGACCGTTGGAGGTCAGTAGCGGGCGAAAACCCGCGCGCCGGCCGGCCCGAAGGCCACGACATCGTAGTGTTGCCGCGCCCCGCTCGGCGCCGCCATGCCCTCCGAGCCGATCGGCATGCCGCCGACGGCGAGCCCCTTCACGCCAGCCGGCCGGGCGGCCAGGAGACGCTTCACCTCGGCGACCGGCACATGACCTTCGATAACGAAACCGTCGATGATCGCGGTGTGGCAGGAGGAAAGCGCCGGCGGCAGGCCGGATTGGCGCTGCAGGCGCACGCGGGCGACCTGATCCCTGACGATGACCTTTCTGTCCAGTTTCGCACGGACGGCCTGGGCCCAGGCCTCGCAGCAACCACATCCAGGGTCGCGATAGAGCAGGATGTCGCCAGCCGCCAGCGCGGCGCTGGGCAAGGCGAGCAACAGCAGAACGGCGGCGAGGCGGATTTTCATGGGCGGACTCCTTGGCGTGAAGCTGGGCGCGTGGCGGACGCGGCTCTCGGACGTGGCGGCGCTGTCACGCCCTTTCCCCGGCTGGATGGACCGGTGTCGACGTCCGGCGCCATATCGCCGGCAGAAGCGCGAGCAGACCGAGCGACAGCCAGCCGATCGCTTCGACGACGGCCGCTTGCCGATGGGGTGACACGACGGCGAGCGACATGGGCGCCAGCGCCTGGCCGAGGCTCGCGGCTGTATGCTGCAGCCCAAGCATGACTCCAGAGGGCCGCATGGGGCCGCTGATCCAGAAGCTCGTGACCAGCCGAAGACTGGCTGAGCTCCAGCCGGCGACGGCGATGAGACCGGCCATTTCGACCACGGTCGTTCCAAACCGAAAGAGAAACAGCGACAGGGCTAGAAGCGCGAGCGTGAGGCAGGCCAGGCGTCGAGGCGCGGTCACCAGCCAGGTGACGCGGGTGTGGAAAAGCTGAGCCGCCAACATCGCCAGCCCGCAGAGACTGAGCATCCCGGCGATCGCCTCGCGGCTCAGCGCGCCCTCGGAGCGGGTCACGAGCAGGCTGACATGCATGGCGGCGAGTCCGCCGCCGCCGACGATGGTGACAAGCAGGAGGACAAGCGTGACGACGCGCGGCGGGGCTTGCAGGCGACGTCCCTCGGGACGGGCGGCACAGCGGGCCGGCAAGCGCACAATGCCGGTCGTCAGCGCCAGCGCCAGCACGGCGATGACGAGCGCGAGCACCAACAGCGGCGTGCGGGGAAAGAGCGGCGCGGACGCTTCGGCGAGCAGGGGGCCGAACAGGTCGCCAAGAAACATGAAGGCCGTCAGCCAGGTGAAACGCCTCGCCTGCTCGTCCCGGCCACCGGGTGCGAAGTTCGTTGACAGCAGCGCCAGCGGGATGATGGCGGCCGCGGACAGCCCAGCCAGCAAGCGAAGTCCATACAGCATGGGGAGCGGGACCGCCCCGACCGGCGCGGTCGCCAGCGCGAGGACGACCAGGGCCGTGCGCAGAATGATCCGGTAGTCGATGCGGTCGGCGAGCCATCCCCAGAGCGGCGCGAAGACGAGCGCCGCCAGCGGGTGGGCCGCCGTCAAACTCGCGACATGGACATCTTGGATGCGCAGCGCCAAGTCGGCCTGGCCTCCGTCGACGAGGGTCGGGAGAAAGGCGAGGACGGCGGTCTGGCCCGCAGACGCCGCCGCGACCGCGAGAAGCAACAGGATCGACGCAGCCGTCTGGCTCCGGCCAGGGCTATCGTCCGCCGCAGAACACGTCAGGCCGTCTTCCGGTCGCCAAGGCGCCGCGCAGCGCCTCACCACCATGATCGCAAGCCGACAACCACCCGATGCTCGGCCGGGCGCTGGCGATCGGCACGTCGGAAGTCGGCGGTGTCGTCCAGCGCCCGCTCCCAGACGAAGCCGACATAGGGCGCGAATTTCCGCGAGACCTCGTAGCGCAGCCGAGCGCTCAGCTCGACGTTGCTGAAGCCGCCGCCGAGCTCACGGTCGGTCGAGCGCTTGGAATAGAGGTTGGTTTCGACCTGCGGGGTCAGGATGAGGCGATTGGTGAAGCGGACCTCGTAGGCGCCCTTGGCGCGGGCGCCGAGGCGGCCGTCGTCGCCGACGTAGCCGGTCAGCTGGACATCGAACCAGTAGGGCGCCAGGCCCTCGACGCCGGCGGCGAGCCAAGTGGTCGCCCCCTTGCCGAGATCCTGACGAACGCCCAGCAACGTGCCCCAGAACGGGCTCTTGCTGCGCCACCACAGCGCCTCGACGCTGCTCTCCGGATCGAGGCGATCCTTGGAGTTCTTGAGGCCCTGGCTGCGCAGCCAGAGCTTGCTGTCGTCCTGGCCCTGGGTGACGAGGACGGTCCAGCCGACGCCCTGCCCCTCGTTGCCGCTGGCGAACTCCAGTTCGTCAACGAGAACCTTGGGGATCGACAGCTTGTCGGCCATCTCGTAGCCCGGCAGCGTCGAATTGCGATAGCCGTCCGCATAGTCGTCGGAGTTGCGGGCGTCCGGCGGAGCCTTGCCGCCCTGCATCCGTCCCATGTCCATGGTCATGCCGCCGGCGGGCGTCCCCGCGCCGGACATATCCATGCCGGACATATCCATGCCCGCGTGATCCGCAGGCGCCGCGGGGGAGGCCGTTGGGGCCGGGCTCGGCGGCGGTGGCGCGGCGTGCTGATGGGGGGCGTCCTGGGCGATTGCGGGCGCGGCCACGGCCGAAACGCTCAGAGCCAAGGCGAGCAGAGACGCTCGCGAGAGGGCCAGACGGGTCATGCGACGACCACCTCCCGGAACATGCCGGCCGCCATGTGGTAGAGCAGATGACAGTGGAAGGCCCATCGCCCCATGGCGTCGGCGGTGACGCGAAAGCTGATCCGCTGGGCGGGCTGGACCACCACGGTATGCTTGCGGACCTGGAACGCGCCGTCCGGGCCTTCGACATCGCTCCACATGCCGTGGAGGTGCATCGGGTGGGCCATCATCGTGTCGTTGACGAGAACGATGCGCAGCCGCGCGTTCGGCTTGAAGTGGAGCGGACGGGAATCGTTCAGCTTGATCCCGTCCAGCGTCCAGATGAAGCGCTCCATGTTGCCGGTGAGGTGCAACTCGATCTCACGCTCCGGCTCGCGAGGATCCGGATCGCCGCCGGGCGTGCGAAGGTCGGCCAGGGTCAGCACCCGCCAGGACCGCTCGCGCAGGCCCGCGCCGGGATCGTCGAGATTGGTGCGCGGATAGTCGACGCGCATGTCGGTGTTGGCGCCGTACTCGGTGCGCGCGTGACGCGCCTTCGGGGGCGTGTCCGCCATGCCGTGGCCGGCGTGTTCGCCGCCCATGGCGGCCATGGCGCCCATCATGTCGACCGGATCGAGCCAGGTCCGCGCATCGAGCGCCGGCGTCGGCGCCGTCATGCCGGGCGCTGGGGCGATGACGCCGCGGGCGAAACCCGTCCGGTCGATCGATTGGGCGAAGATCGTTCGGGCGCCCTCGGGCATGACGAACTCGACATCGTAGGTTTCGCCCGGTCCGATCCGGAACTCCTCGACCGTCACCGGCTCCACCGGCTGGCCATCGGTCGAGACGACGGTCAGCGGGACCCCAGGAAGGCGCACGTCGAAGAAGGTCGCCGTCCCCGCCCCCACGAACCGGAGGCGAACTCGCTCGCCGGGGGCGGCGATCGCCGTCCAATTCCCGGCCGGCGGCGTTCCGTTCATCAGGTAGGTGTAGGTGGCGGCGGAAACGTCGCTGTAGTCGGTCGGGTTCATCCGCGACCGGTTCCACATCCGCCGCCGCGCGAGGGCCTCGCCGAACCCCAGCTTGCCCACATCCTTGAGGAAGTCTCCGGCGGTCGGCTGCGCGAAATTGTAGTAGCTGCTCAGCTTCTTGAGGTTCGTGAAGATCTGCAGCGGCGGTTCGTCCGACCAGTCGCTCAGCAGGATGGCGTAGTCCCGATCGGGCGCAGGTCCGGTCGGCGCGCGCGGCTCGACGATGATCGCGCCATAAAGCCCGGTTTGCTCGGCCAAGGTGTGCGCGTGATACCAGTAGGTGCCCGCCTGACGCAGCTCGAAGCGATAGGTGAAGGTCTCGCCGGGCGCGATCCCGGGAAAGCTGATGCCTGGTACGCCGTCCATCTCGGCGGGCAGGATGACCCCGTGCCAGTGGATGCTGGACATCTCCTTGAGGCGGTTGCGGACGCGCAGGGTGACGGTGTCGCCCTCGCGCAATCGCAGCACGGGGGCGGGCACGGCGCCGTTCACCGCCGTGGCGATCCGACGCTTGCCGGTGAAGTTGACCGGCAGTTCGGCGATCTCGAGATCGAATTCGGTCCCGCGCAATTCGGCGGTCGCGGCGGCGGCGGGGCCCGCCAGCAGCGCCGGCGAAACTCCGGCCACCGCCCCGCTGACCGCCAGGCCCTGGACGAAGCGGCGCCGTGTGGCCGGCAAGGTAGGACTGTCGAACATGGTTTGCTCGCGGTTCGTCGCGGGGGGGATTAGGCGAGGTCGAGGACGATGCGGCCCTCGATGTCGCCGTGGTGCATGCGCGCGAAGACGTCGTTGATCTTCTCGAGCGGTTCGGTGTGGACAGTCGCGTGAACCTTGCCCTCGCCGGCGAAGGCCAGCGCCTCCATCAGGTCGAGCCGGGTGCCGACGATCGAGCCGCGGACGGTGACGCCGTTGAGCACGGTGTCGAAGATCGACAGCGGAAAATCGCCGGGCGGCAGGCCATTGAGGGCCACCGTGCCGCCGCGCCGGACCATGCCGAGCGCCTGCTGGAAGGCCTTGGGCGAGACGGCGGTGACGAGGACGCCCTGCGCGCCGCCGATCGCCGCCTTGATCGCGGCGGCGGGATCCTGCTCTCGGGCGTTGACGGTCACGGCCGCGCCAAGGCGTGTCGCCAGATCGAGCTTGCGGTCGTCGATGTCGACCGCCGCCACGTTGAGCCCCATCGCCTTGGCGTACTGCACGGCCATGTGACCCAGGCCGCCGATGCCGGAGACCACGACCCACTCGCCCGGCTTGGCCTCGGTCGCCTTCAGTCCCTTGTAGACGGTAACGCCCGCGCACAGGATCGGCGCGATGTCGATAAAGCCGACATTGTCCGGCAGGTGGCCGACATAGTTGGGGTCGGCGAGGACGTATTCGGCGAAGCTGCCGTTGACCGAATAGCCGGTGTTCTGCTGGCTCTCGCACAGGGTCTCCCAGCCCCCCAGGCAATGCACGCAGTGGCCGCAGGCGGTGTAGAGCCAAGGCACGCCGACCCGGTCGCCCTCTTTGACGTGGGTGACGCCCGACCCGACCGCGGCGACGTGGCCGACGCCCTCATGGCCAGGAATGAAGGGCGGGTTCGGCTTCACCGGCCAGTCGCCCTCGGCCGCGTGCAGGTCGGTGTGACAGACGCCGGTGGCGGCGATCTTCACCAGGATTTGTCCGGGACCGACCGTGGGGATCGGCGCTTCCTCGATGACCAGCGGCGCCCCGAATTTGCGCACGACGGCCGCCTTCATGGTCTTGGCCATGGCTGTTGCTCCTTTGCGAGGGATCAAAACAGACCGAGGCCATGCTCGTCGTAGGAGACGAGCAGGTTCTTGGTCTGCTGGTAGTGATCGAGCATCGCCTTGTGGGTCTCGCGCCCGAACCCCGAGGCCTTGTAGCCGCCGAAGGCGGCGTGGGCCGGATACTGGTGGTAGCAGTTGGTCCAGACCCGTCCGGCCTCGATCGCGAGGCCTAGACGGTAGGCGGTGTTGCCGCTGCGGCTCCAAACGCCTGCGCCGAGGCCATAGGGCGTGTCGTTGGCGATCGCGATCGCCTCGTCGAGGGTCTTGAAGGTCGTCACCGACAGCACCGGGCCGAAGATCTCCTCCTGGAAGATCCGCATGCTGTTGTCGCCGACGAAGACGGTCGGCTGCACGAAATAGCCCCCGTCGAGTTCGCCTCCGGGCAGCGCCCGCGCGCCGCCGATCAGGCATTGCGCGCCCTCGTTCTTGCCGATCTCGATATAGCCGAGGATCTTGCGCAGCTGGTCTTCGGACGCCTGGGCGCCCAGCTGGGTCGCGGGGTCGAGCGGGTCGCCCTGACGGATCGCCGCCACGCGGGCCACGGCCCGCTCCATGAACCGGTCGAAGATCGATTCATGGATCAGGGCGCGCGAGGGACAGGTGCAGACCTCGCCCTTGTTGAAGGCGAAGAGCGTGAACCCTTCCAGCGCCTTGTCGAAGAAGGCGTCCTCCTCATCAAGGACGTCGGCCATGAAGATGTTGGGCGACTTGCCCCCGAGCTCCATCGTCTGCGGGATCAGGTGATCGGCCGCGGCGTGCATGATCGCCTTGCCCGTGACCGTCTCGCCGGTGAACGAGACCTTGGCGATCCGCGGGTTGGCGGCGATCGCCTGGCCGACGGTTCGGCCGGGCCCGGTCACGACGTTGAGCACGCCCGGCGGCAGGATGTCGGCGGTGAGTTCGGCGAGCATCATCAGCGTCAGGGGCGTCTGGGACGCTGGCTTGATGACCGTGCAGTTGCCGGCGGCCAGCGCGGGCGCGATCTTCCAGGCCGCCATCAGCAGGGGGAAGTTCCAGGGAATGATCTGGCCGACCACGCCAAGCGGCTCGCGGAAATGGTAGGCGATGGTGTCGGCGTCGATCGTCGAGATCGCGCCTTCCTCGGCCCGGATGCATCCAGCGAAATAGCGGAAGTGATCGACCGCGAGCGGCACGTCGGCGCCGCGCGTCTCGCGGATCGGCTTGCCGTTGTCGAGCGTCTCGGCGAGCGCCAGCAGGTCGAGGTTCTGCTCCAGGCGATCGGCGACCCGGCTCAGCAGCCGGGACCGCTCGGCCGGCGACAACCGCGCCCAGCCGGCCTTGGCGCGATGGGCGGCGTCGAGCGCCAGTTCCACGTCGGCCGGACCCGACAGGGCGAACTCGGCGATCCGGTCGCCATTGATCGGGCTGTGGTCGGCGAAGTACTCGCCCGTGGTCGGGGCCGACCAGGCGCCGCCGATGAAGTTGTCGTAGCGCGCCTTGAACAAGGGCGCGGCGCGCATCGTCTCGATGGCCTTGTGGAACATCGCTTGGCTCCCTGCTGGTGACGACGAGCCTAGTGGCGGGCGCGGCCGAGGATATCCGTAGATGTCACATCGCCTGGCGGCGCCCGGACGTGAAAGAACCTGCCGGGCGTGCTCGCCCGGCAGGTTCTTCGGCGCGTCGCGGCTTGAGCGGGCGTTACATGTCCTTCATGGGCATGGCGGGATCCTTGGCGTCCTTGGGAGCCATGGGTTTGCCTTTCGGGGCCATCGGCTTGTCCATGCAGCAGCCCTTCATGGGCTTCTTGGCGGCGGGATCCTTGGGCGGCGTGGCCGGCATGTTCGCCATCCCCTGTTGATGGTCCTTCATCATCTGGTCGTGCATCTGCTGGCCGCCATGGTCCATGCCCTGCATGTGGGCGTGGTCCGGCGGGGTCTGGGCGGAGGCGGCCGGCGCGGGCTGGGTCTGGGCCTTGGGCGCGGGGCCGTCGGCGAATGCGGCGGTCCCCATGGCCAGAAGGCCGACAGCGCCGGCCACGACTGCGATCTTGCGCATCATTTCTGATCTCCAACTTATGACGTTCGCGTCCGATGGCGTCGTCTGCATCTCGAACGGCGTGACGCTTGCAATGCCCGCAATTGGCGGCCGCGCGTATACGTAAGGTCCGAAGGCGCGGTCAGCGCGACATCTGTCGGCAGCCCGCGGCGCACACCCTGCACGTCTCGGCGCACTGGGCCATCGGGGCGTCGGCGCGGGGTTTCGAACAGGCCGCCGCGCACAGGTCGCAGGCTTCGGCGCAGGCGCGGCAGAGCACCGGGTGCAGGGCCGAGCCGCGGAGCATGGAGTTGGCGGTCGCCTGGCACAGCTCGGCGCAGTCGGTGAGCATGGCGATCAGGTCGGGGGCGGCGAGCGCGCCGCCTTGACCGAGGGCGTAGGCGGCGGTCTCAAGGCACCGGCGATGGGAAGCCAGGCAGTGATCGATGCAGTCGCTCATCGACATCGCCATGCCGGGCATGGCGTCCATGCCCTTCATGTCGTGGGCCTGGGCGGCCGCCGCGGCGGGCTGGGCGGCGCCGGCCGCCAACAGGGCGGCTCCCGTGAGCAGGTCTCGTCGTTGCAGCATGTCAATCTCCCGGCGGGTGGGCGGGTCTGGTCAGACCCGCGGTGAGGAAGGTTCGCGGCCCGTGGCCCTGGCCATGCGCGTGTCCTCCCAGGGCCAGTGGCCGTTGATCTCGACGCCGAGCGAGATGCTAAGGAAGGTGCGCACGAAGACCAGACCGGCCAGGACGATGAGATCGTCCAAGGTCGGGTTGATGACGAGCGACTTGACGATGTCGCCGGCGACCAGGAATTCGAGGCCAAGAAGGATGCTTCGGCCGAGGGCGGACCGGAACGCGCCATAGGCCTTGGCCCGGTCGCCCGATCGGGCCCGCAGGGCGAACAGGATCGTCGCCAGCGCCGCGCCGCTGAGGATGGTCAGCGTGCCCGCCAGCTCGAGGATGATCACCGCGAGCCTGAAGAAGGCGCTGAGCCAGCCGGACTCAATGGTGATCATACCAGCCTCGGCGGCGGATGTTGTTGAAGCTGTCGGTGGTGTGACAGGCGTAGCATTGTTCGACGCGCGCCTTGGAGCCGGCGGCGCGCTGGGAGACCATGCTGAAGTGCTCCATGAAATGACTGGGCGGCGCGGTGTGGCACTCCGAGCATTGCGTCGAGCTGACCGACGGATGCCGGAAGTTGGGAACCTTCCAACTGCTGGTCGCGTGGCAGCTGGCGCAGTCCTGGCCGAAGAGTCCCAGATGCGGATCGCGGACGGAATGGCAGCTTGCGCAATTGAGCGCGGCTTCGGGCGGCAAGGCGTGCGGATTGGGTGGCGAAACAGCCGGCCCTCGCCACACCGCCGGATCGAGCAACGCCTGATGGTCCATCTTCACGATGGCGCGCGCGCCTTCGTGCTCGACGTGGCAAGCCGTGCACTCCTTGGCCTGGGCATGGAACTGGGTCGACTGTTTGTTTCCGAAATCGGTGCTCGCGTGGCAGGCGACGCAGGTCTTGCTCTCCACGCCCTTGAGAGGCGTGTGGCAACTGGCGCACTGCGCGCCGAAGGCTTGGTGGGCCGGCGACAGGGGGCCTGGCGCGACAAGCTGAGCCACCGGTCCGGCGCCGGGCGGCGCGCTTGTCTGCATCATCGCCGCGACGCCCAGCAGCGCCAGGCCGGCGGCGACAAAGATCCAGTAGAGGAGGCGGTCCCGCATCATAGCCAGCGCAGCCCGAAATAGATGGCCGCGGCGATGTGCAAAAGCAGCACCAGGTAGACCAGCGCCCCCAGGACAGCGTGCAGCCACCGCCAACGCGACAACAGCCGGTTGGTCGCACCCTCCGCGCGGATGGCGAACTCGGTGTCGGCCAAGGCCGCGGCCAGGGCCTCGGCCCCATCGGGCGGCGGCGCCGGCGGTTCGCCGGCGACGAAGAACAGCCGCTTCCAGCGGGAAAGCGCAACGGCCGCCGCCGTCGGCGCCGGGGGCGCCGGCAGGTGGAGATACGCCGCTTGCAGGGACGCCAGCTCGGAGCGGCGGCCGCGCAGGGCCCGCGCCGTCTGCGCCAGCAGGTAGCGGCCGACGAAGCCGCTGAGGACCGTCAGCAGCACAAGGCCGGTCAGCGTTAGGCCGACGGGGCTGCCGAACTTGTGGGCGGCATGAACCAACCCCAGGATCGGAGCCAGCACGCCCGCATACACATGCAGGGCCAGCAGCGTCGGCTTGCTGACGAACCGGCCTGTCCACCGTTCCGCCGCCTTGACGTGCTTGACCACCACATAGGGCAGGGTCAGCAGCATGAGGACGGCGGCGACGACGCCGATGACGCCGCCGACCAGGCTGCCGGGAAAGCGCGGCGCGACGTGCAGGACGTAGCCCAGCGGAAAGAGCAGCAGGAAGGCCACAAGCAGGCCGACGGCCATGTCGCCGCGCTCGCGCATCAGGCCTCCACCACGAGCGGCTGGCCCGTGCTCTTGGCCTGGCAGGCCAGGATGTAGCCCTTGGCCTTGTCGGCGGGATCCAGGCCGGTCTCCACCGCCATGGTGACCTCGCCCGAAATCAGCCGGGTGACGCAGACGCCGCATTCACCCGAGCGGCAGGCATAGGGGATTTCCACCCCCGCGCCCTCCGCGGCTTCCAGGACGGTCTGGCCGGCGGGGAGCGGGGCCGACACGCCCGCCACGGAAAAGGTGATGGTGGCCGCGGCGACCGCCGGCGTGGGGGGCGCGACGACGCTCGGGGATGACGGCGCGGGGGGCGGCGCCTTGACCTCGAGCTCGGCCGCGTCGGCGGGCAGCGACGCGGGCCCGAAGGCTTCGGTGTGAAGTTGAGCGTCCGGGACGCCCAGAGCGGCCAGCTCCCGGCGCATCGCGGCCATCATGCCCGGCGGCCCGCACATGTGAATGCGGCGGCGGGCGATGTCTGGGACCGCGTCGAGCAGCATCTGGCGGGTGAGCGGGCCTTGCGGCCCCAGCCAGACCGTGCCGGCCGAGCGTCGCATGGCCGCCATCACGTGCAGATTGGAGAACCGCCGCTCGAGCCGCTCGAGCTCCTCGCGGAAGACGAATTCGTCGGTCGAACGGGCGCCGTACAGGAAGAAGATCTCGCCCGACCAAGCCGTGTCGGTCAGGTAGCGCAGGACCGACATCATGGGGGTGATGCCGACCCCGCCGGCGATCAGCACGATGCTGTCGGCGTCGGTTCCGGTGAAGGTGAACGCGCCGAAGGGGCCCGTCGTCTTCAGCAGGTCGCCGACGGCGACCTTGTCGTGCAGAAAGCACGACACGACGCCCTGCTCCTCGCGCTTGACCGTTAGCTCGACATAGGCGCGCTGCGTCGGCGAGGAGGCGATGGTGTAGGATCGCCGCGAGGGCTTGCCATCCACCGGCTCCACCTCGACCTGGAGAAACTGGCCGGGCAGAAAATCGAAGGGCAGCCGATCGGCGGCCGGGTCGGCCAGCCGGAAGGTCTGAATCGTCGGCGTCTCCCGCACGATCTGGACCACCCGCAACGGGCCAGACCAGCTCCTGGGCTTGCGCAGCGACGCCCCGGCGGGCGGCGCGGCGTTGCTCGGCGTGAGCGTTTCAGCGCCCGGCTCAACGGCCGCCGCCTGGCGTGGCGAGGCCGTCGCGGTCGCCGGGGCGGGCGCGGGGGCCGTCGACCCGCCGGCGTCGACGATCTTGCGGACCCGCCGCAGGCGCGCGACCTGCAGGCCCAGCAGCATCGCGCTGACCATCGCCAGGACGAACATCAGCATGAAATGGGGCGGCGAGACGCCGAGCCACCGGATCGGCGCCGCGTGCGGCGGCGCGCCCAGGCTCATCTGATCCCGAAACCAGGTGATCGCCGCCGGCTGCGGGGACGCGCCGCGGTCGAGGGCGGCGAGCGCGGCCGATCCGCTCGCGAAGAGGTCGCTTGCTTCACGCAGGCGCCGCGCCGCGCTCGCCCGGGCGGCCGGATCTTCGGACCGCGCGGCGGCGGAGGCCTCGGCGGCCATGGCCAGTCCGCGCTCCACGCGCGCTTGGGCCTCGCCCATCAACCGGTTGCGCCCCTCGGCGCTGAGCGACGGGGCGGCGAGCAGTTGTGAGACGAAGGGCGTGCGCCGGGCGCCATGCTCGCCTTCGCCCTCCATCATCTCGTCCATCATTCCGCTCATGCCGGCTGCCGCGGGGCTCGGCGCGGCGCCCATGACGCCGGCGTCCGCCATCGCGCCGCCTTGCGCGCCCGGATGGTGGGCCGCGTGCTCGTCGCCTTCCTGGGCGATGGCCGCCGTCGAAAGCAGAAGGCAGGCGGCGGCCAGACCCAAGCTCCATCCCTGTCGGCTGGTCGTGCCGCGCATCGGGCTTGCCCTCGTCTTCACATGTCCTTCATCGGAGCCGATGGGCTCATCGGCGCGGCGTCGGGTTGGGGCGTCGTCCCCGTGGCCGCGCCGCCCTGGCGCATGGCGTGGTGATCCATCTCCTGACGATGATGGCGCTCCATCGTCGCCGCGTCGTGATCGGCGTCATGTTGCCCGGCGGCGTTGTTCGAAGGCGCCGTCGAGCCGCCGACGCCGGGATCCGGATCGGCGGCGCTGGGGACCGGGGCCGCGGCGGGCGACGGGGCCGGGGCCTGGACCGAGGCCGCGGGCGGCGGGGGCTCAGCGCCCTTGTCGCCGCAGGCGGTGAGGGCGAGCGCCGCGGCGCCGATCACAAGCGCCTGGATGGGCGCGCGAAGTGTGTGGCGGATGTCGATCATGGCAAGTTCCTCCCTGGAGATCATGGGCTCGACACCGATGGCCTTCGCCGCGGACGGGCGCGCCAGGGGCGAGCGGTGGAGCCGGCGAGGTCGCCGGCCAAGGATTGACGTGTCGCCGCGCGCCCGGGCGGGTCAGAGCGCCTCCCGCGGTGCGTCGCCGCGGGCGTCCGACCGCCGGACCCGTCTTTCGGCGAGGAAGGCCAGGATCGGACAGTCCGAGGCCGCCACGTCCATCGGGCAATCGTCGGCCAGCGCGCTGAGCACGTCACGGATATCCGACAGCCGCTGAATGCGGCGTTCGGCGTCGCGGATCTTCTCGCGGGTGATCTCCAGCACCGCCGACGCCTTGGCGGTGTCGGAGGCTTGAAGCGCGAGCAGGTCGGCGGTTTCGGCGAGCGTGAAGCCGAGCTCCTGCGCGGCCCGGATGAAATGGAGCCGCAGGAGGTCGGCGTCCTCATAGACACGGTAGCCGGCGCCGGTCCTGCCCGGATCGCGCAGCAGGCCGGTGCGCTCGTAGTACCGGATCGTATCGCGCCGCACGCCGGCGGCTGCGGCGAACGCGCCGATCTTGAAGGTCGTCATGATACTCGTCGCCTCGCTCGTTGGACGAAAGCCCAAGGTCAGCGGAGGGGCGCGCCCGCCGGTCGCTCCGGCGAGACGGCGTGGGCCATCCCGCCGCTGGCGAACCGATCGCCCGCTCAGTTCTTGCGCAGCTCGACGATGTCGTGCTTGGCCGGCGTACCGTCGGCGACCGTGACATGGGCGAAGTGGTCGTCGAAGACGTGGTCGATCTTCACGTGCCCGACGAGGTCGCGCCGATAGGACGGCGGGGCCTTGTTGGGCCCCGGCAGCTGCTTGACGCGGTAGACTTCCAGGGTCTGGCCGACCTCGGCGCCGTCCGCCTTGCCGATGCAGATCACGGTGCCGTTGCTGTCGTTCGCGACGATCGAGCCCTTCATGAAGAAGGTGTGGCCGATCCCTTGCGCCAGAACCGGCGTCGCACTGAGCATCGCGACGCCGGCCAAGGCGGCGATGACGGACTTTTTGATCATCTTCGACTCCTTAGATGTGTAGGTTTGGCCGCCGCTTGATGATCGACGGGAAGAAGCTGTTCTTCGAGTCTAGGACTAGGGTCCTACGTCCCAGGTCGGAATACGTAGATTCCGAAGCGTAGACCTCGCCCCACTCCTAGCTGGTTGATGACCCCGCAGCGAGAAGCTGGACTGGTGTCAGCTTAGGCATGGCCGGATAGGTCAGGCCTTCGCGCTTCAGCCACTCCTGCAACTGCAGCGTAGACTCGTGGTCTGCCCTTAGGCTGGGGTCGGGTGTTTGCGGGTCGATGATCAGAGCGCCGTAGAGACCCTGCCCCTGCTGGCGGTCGACATGGTCGTGAGAGTGATAGAGGTAGGTGCCGCTCTGCACCGCCGTAAAGGCGTAGCGATAGACTTGGCCGTTTTTGATGGGGGCCTGGGTGATCATCGCCGAGCCGTCCATCACATTGGGCAGGATCAAGCCGTGCCAATGAACAGTGGTGGTCTCGGGCAGCCGATTGATCACGTCGATGCGAACCTTGTCTCCCTGATTGAAGCGGATCGTCGGGCCGGGAACCTGGCCGTTGTAGCCATAGGCGTCGACGGTGACGCCAGGCAGGATGGTCCAGCCGAATACAGAGGTCTCCATTTGGAAGACCTTGACGCCGTTCTCCATGCGAAAGGGCAGGGGACGCGCACCTCGCACCTCAACGCCGTAGGTCACTTTGACCTGTCGTGGATCTACCGCAGCCATATCGATCATGGCTTCGGCCGGAGTGTCGCGACCCATAATCATGCCGGGCGGCGTGAGCGTCGTGCGCCTGCGCGGCATGGTCTTGGTCGACGGACATCTGGTGACCGGCGTGCCCACCGTGCGCCGTCTGCGCCTTGGCGGCCCCCTTGTTCGTCAGATCAAACTTCGTGCCTGAGGGGCGCTGGGTCATCAAGCCGTGTTTGAGCGACTTGGAGACCAGCCAGACATTGGACGGGAAAGCCAGGGCGAAGCCGGCGATCACGCCCACACTCATCACGCCCCAGAAGATCAGTTCGGTGGGGACCATGGCGCGCATGTCACGCCCTATCATCAGGAAGCTCATCACCGGCGCCATGCCCGCCATCATGAAGTTCATGCTGATCAGTTCGGGCACGAAGCTGCGGCGGACGTTCTCCCAATAGGTCCCGCCCATCATCGACTTCATGAACAGGGCCTGGAAGATAAAGAGGCCGAAGGCGAAGCCGAAAATGTATTCGACGATCAGGTCCAGCCACATCGGCAGGCTCAGGGCAGCGGTGATGACCGCCGCCAGGATGATTCCGGTCGCATCGCCCGCGATGCAGTGGATGGTGGAGCCGACACCTTGCTTCCAGAGCGGCTTGACGAAATCCTCGTGCTCGCCGGGCCTAGGCTCCTTGTCGGCCAAGACATACAGCAGGAACCCGATCGGACCGGTGTAGAGCGTCACCAGGATGAAGCCCCACTTCATCACCCCCGGTTCGGGATTGTTTCGATACCGATCGATCCGCGACATAGGCCGTGCACAGCGCGGCAACCACGAACCAGCCCACAAGGAAGTAGTCGATCGGTTGGATCAGCATCAACGCGCCCTGCCGTAATAAAGATTCCAATGATGGGAAGGGTGATGCTAGGATAAATTCATCGTTCCTTGCTCTCGACCAGACAACGGCGAATGAGTGGGCAAGGTCGCCAGCGTCTTGACTTGGAAAGCAAGGCAGGGCCGCCTATTGACCAAGGGTGTAGTCGGGGGAATCTGGATTGTCTGACGATTTGATGCGCGACCTCCTGCGGCGTTGGCGCGAAGACCCCCGAGGCGCCTATCGAACCTGGTTTCTCTGGGAGGATCGGATCAAGAACTTCCGCTCCATCCGGCGTGGCGTGCAGCAAGTCGCCGAAGAGATCGCCGATGGCCGGTTCGGCGTGGCCTATCGGGGCTCCTCCCTTGAAACCGTGGTCCATTCGATCGCCGAGCAACGCCAAGTCTTCAAAGGCGCGGATCATGCCTTCCTCTGGAAGCCCAAGCTTCGCATCCCCGATATCTACGAGCATCCCAGCAACCAGCGGGCCTTCGGGCGCCTGCTGGACGCCTGCGTCTGCTGCGACACCGCCGAGCATGTGCTGGCCGAGATTCACCGCATCGACGCCCTGCAAATAAAAGGGCTGGGACCTGCGGTCGCCAACATCCTCTACTTCCTGCACCCGACGATCGCCCCGCCGTTCAACACCGCGATCGTGCGCGGCTACAACGCTCTGTTCGGCGCGAACGTGAAGCTGGGACGTTGGGAGCAGTATCTGGCCATGCGGCAGGGCCTGATGGCCTTCAACGCCAAGCATCGCGATCTGTTGTCCAACGATCTGGGCGCGGTCGCGGCCTTCTGCTTCGATATCGGCATGGGTCTCTACGCGCCACCGCCACGCCAAGACGATGAGGCCGCCCTTGCGTCCTGGCGCCAGGACCTTGCCAAGGTCCGGCAGGCGGCCGTGCTCAAGCCTACCTCAGAGCAGGACGAGCGCACCCACACCCAAGTCCAAGGTTGGCTGCGCGATCTGGGCCTGGCGCTGGGATACAAGGTGTTCATCGCTCAGAACGACCAGGGACGTCTCTATGAGGACGGAAAGCTGGGCGAAGGATGTATGGCGCGCTTGGGCCCCAAGCTCGAATCCGCTGCTGGCGCGGACGCCGTGCGATTGATCGACGTGCTGTGGTTGTCCGACCCCGACAGCATCATCGCCGCTTTCGAGGTCGAGCATAGCACTTCGATCTATTCGGGTATCGTGCGCATGCTCGACTTGGCGCTCGGCGGCGCGGCCGACAGTCTGCACGCCCTCTATCTGGTCGCCCCCGACAAGCGCGAAGCCGACGTCCGAGCGCAGATCGCTCGTCCAGCCTTCAGCCGGATCGGTGATCTTTCGGTCCGCTATCTGCCGTACGGCGAACTGGAAAAGCACCGCGAGGCGATGGGGCGATTTGGCGCGGGCATCCGGGCGTTGGAGACGGTGTCTCACAGGCTCACGTCCGGTGAGGGGCCGTTGGCCTAACGATCGCGGAAGGCTTCAGGGTCTAACGTTGTCGCCAGGGTCTTGCGGGCGCGGTAGATTCGGGTTTCGACGGCTTTGGCTGTGACGCCCAGGATGGCGGCGGCCTCCTCATGGGACAGGCCCTCGAAAGCGGTGAGCACAAGCGGAGCCTTCAAGGCGTCGGGAAGTTTCGCAACCGCCTGCTCCAACAGGCCCATGGTTTGGCGTTGGCGCAACTGGTCGTCGGCCGCGAGGCCTGGATCGACCGCACGGGCCAGCGCATCGTCCGGCGCGACGGAGCCGAAGAAGAAGCGACGCACAGCCATCTTGCGCCCGCGGTCGCGGGCCTTGTTGATGGCGATGGTGCGCAGCCAGGGACCGAAAGCGCGCGCGGGATCGTAGCGGCCCAGCGCCGCCCAGGCCGCAACGAACGCCTCATGCACGGCCTCATACGCTTCGTCGGCATCGCCGGTGTAGCGTCGCAGCAATCGGTAGAGGGCTTCCTTGTGTCGACCAACCAGAAGCGCGAACGCGCGCTCGTCGCCCTTCGCGGCTTGACCCGCGAGCACCTCGTCGGTTGGCGTCGCCGCGGTCACTGCGCCTGTTCGGTAAGGTTCTTGACGACTGTATCGTCGAAACGCGCGGCTTGCTGCGGAGTGAGCACAGCGCGCATGGCGATCACATGCTGAATGCTTTCCTTTTGCAAAGCGCCCATCGCCATGTGGAAGCGATCAATCGCTGCCTGCACCTTGGGCGTATAGCTGTGCTGTTCCTGGATGGCCTGGGCCAGCTCGGCGTTGGCGGCCCGCATCTCCGCTTCCAGCGCCTTGCGCCTTGCCGCGTACTGACGCTCCAAGCCGTCGATGCGCTGCTCTTGGTCGGGCGTCAGATCGAGTTTCTCGTGAACCATCTGGTGCAGCGGCGTGGCGTGATGCATGCGGCGAACGACATATTGCCCACCGGCCCAAGCGCCTATCGCGGCGGCGAGGGTCGATAGCACCAGCGTAAGGACGATACTGCGGGTGATGCTCACCGGTCGCCCTCTAGCAGGGTCGATGGCGCGAGGTGAGCCGAGACATCGAAGGTGCTCAGTTGCTGTGGCGCCGACACCGTGCTGGCGGCCGCCAGGCCCCCGGCGGTGACGCCGATCGCCAGGGCCAGACCGATCGAGGCGACGCGGACGGGCGCCAAGGCGGCGCCGGTCTTCAGGTCCGCGCTCCGGCGCGCGATACCGCGCGCCACGTCCCATTCCAGACCGTCCAACGAGCGGTCGAGCGGCTGAGCCGCTAACCTGTCGATGAGATCATCGATATTCAAAGTCATGCTCGGTCCTTCGCCCCCGGAGGTGTCCCGCTCACTATACGCGGCAGAACCCCTTTATCCCGCAAGTATGGACCGCGCGAAACCGACGCGCGACGCCAAGGGCGTCGTCGCCGGTCTTCGCCAAGTCGCGACGTTAGCCGCCGTGCTTGCGGACAAAGGCCTCCAGGTCGGCCTTGGCTTTGGTGTTCTCGTCGATCGTCATCTGCGCCATGCGTTTGGCGTCTGCATCGCCGCCGTGCTTGAGCAGCGATTGGCTCATATCGATAGCTCCTTGGTGGTGCGCGATCATCTTCTTAGCCCACAGCAGGTCGAAGTCGGACGCCTTGGCCGCCATCATCGCCTTGCTCATTCGCATCTCGTCCATCTTCAGGGCGTCACGGCCCATTTGCGCGTGGCCCTTCATGCCGCCCTTGGACATGTCCATGCCTTTCATGTCGTGGCCGGCCATGGACTGAGCCGAAGCGCCTGCGACGCCGGCGGCGCTCAGGAGGCTCACCGCGTAAACTGCGATTAGAATCTTGCGCATCTCTATTGCCCTTCAGATTGTTGAGCGGCCTTGCGCGCCTAAATTGGCGCTCGCCGTCAGACTAAAACAGCGTTTGCGCGTATTCGTTGCCTCTACGATATTATAGCTCACCAACGGACGTTCCAATCATTGTAACGATGGAGGCCCGAAGCGCGCACGACTTGTCGTTTGCTGCTCCAACTCTCGATTCATCACCAACAAACCTTCCGATGAGGGGAGGGCTTGGGTCCGCACGTATTTCCTACTGACGCCGACGACAAGGCCTTGACCTTCCTATGATGGGAAGCCTCACAAGCCGGGCATCGACAAGAGGAGAGCGCCGATGCCCGACCAAATTCTCAAGACACTCGACCTGCCCGTGCTTGGGATGACCTGCGCGTCGTGCGTGCGGCGGGTCGAACAGGCGGTCTTGGCGACGCCGGGCGTGCGCGCCGCTACGGTCAATCTCGCAGCGCAACGGCTGCATGTCGAAGGCGGCGACCCTCTCGCGATCGGCGCCGCGATCCGCCAGGCCGGCTATGATCTCACCCCTCAGACGATCGAACTTCGCATCGACGGCATGACCTGCGCGTCCTGCGTCTCGCGCGTCGAAAAGGCCTTGCTTAAGGTCTCGGGCGTCGAGCGCGCCGTCGTCAATTTGGCCACCGAACGCGCCAGCGTCGGCGGTGCGCGCGGAATGCTCGATCCCGACGCGCTGATCGGATCCGTTGCCGAGGCCGGATACGCAGCGAGCCTGGTGCAAGACACCGAAGCTGGCGCTGACGACGAGGAAGCCCAGGCGCGCGAGACTGAGATCGCCGACCTCAAGCGTGCTGTCGTGATCGCCGCCGTTGCCACCGCGCCACTTTTCCTGGTCGAGATGGCCCGGCACTTCATTCCCGGTGCTCACCATCTATTGGCCGCGACGGTTGGTGAACAGGCCTGGCGGCTGATCAGTCTAGGGCTTGCCAGCGTTGTCCTGTTCGGACCCGGGCTGCGCTTCTATCGCAAGGGTGTGCCAAATCTGCTGCGCCTGACACCCGACATGAACAGCCTGGTCGTGCTGGGCGCGAGCGCCGCTTTTGCCTATTCGCTGGTCGCCACCTTCGCGCCGGGCGCGTTGCCGGCCGGCGCGGACGGCGTCTATTACGAGGCTGCGGCCGTCATCGTCACCTTGATCCTGGTCGGACGCTGGTTCGAAGCTCGGGCCAAGGGCGCGACGAGCCAAGCCATCAAGCGATTGATGACCTTGCAAGCCAAGACAGCGCGGGTCGAACGCGGCGGTCAGGCGGTCGAGATCGCGATCGGCGAGGTTGTTCCCGGCGACCTGGTCCTGATCCGTCCCGGCGAGCGGATCCCGGTCGATGGGGTCGTCGAGGAGGGCGTGTCGTTCGTCGACGAGGCGATGATCACCGGCGAGCCGATCCCGGTGGAAAAGACGGTCGGCGCAAGCGTGGTTGGCGGCACGGTCAACACCACCGGCGCCATGCGGTTCAAGGCCACCAAGGTCGGCGGCGATACCCTACTCGCCCAGATCGTACGCATGGTGCAGGCCGCGCAGGGCTCCAAGCTCCCGATCCAGGCCCTCGTCGACAAGATCACGGCTTGGTTTGTGCCCGCCGTCATCGTCGTGGCCGTCGCGACCTTCCTGGCCTGGCTGGTGTTGGGCCCGCCGCCCGCTCTGGACCTGGCGCTGGTCCACGCGGTGGCGGTGCTAATCATCGCCTGTCCGTGCGCCATGGGCCTGGCCACGCCGACCTCGATCATGGTCGGCACCGGCAGGGCCGCCGAACTAGGCGTCCTGTTCCGCCGTGGAGAAGCCCTCCAGGCTCTGCAGGAGGCGAAGGTTGTGGCTCTGGACAAGACTGGCACCCTGACCAAGGGGCGTCCGGAATTGACCGACCTGATCGTCGCGGACGGGTTTGCCCGCGGCGAGGTCCTGAGCCTGGCTGCGGCGGTCGAGGCGCGCTCGGAGCACCCGATCGCTCAGGCCATCGTCAGCGCGGCCAAGGCCGAAGGGGCAGCGCCTGGCCCACTGCGTGACTTTGCTTCGACCCCAGGGTTTGGCGCGCAGGGGATCGTGGCAGGGAGCCGCGTTGAGGTTGGCGCGGATCGCTACATGCTGCGCCTAGCGCTGGACGTCGAGCCTTTCGCCGAGGAAGCCGCCCGTTTGGGCGACGCCGGCAAGAGTCCGCTCTATGTGGCGATCGACGGGCGTCTGGCGGCGGTTCTGGCGGTGGCCGATCCCATTCGCGAGACCACGCCCGCCGCCATCGCCGCCCTGCACGCCCAAGGCCTGAAGGTGGCGATGGTCACCGGCGACAACCGGCGCACCGCCGACGCGGTCGCCAGGATACTGGGGATCGACGAGGTCGTGGCCGAGGTGCTTCCTCAGGGCAAGACCGAGGCGATCGGGGCCTTGCGCTCCCGGTATGGCCCGACGGCCTTCGTCGGCGACGGCGTCAACGACGCGCCGGCCTTGGCCAGCGCCGATGTCGGCCTGGCCATGGGGCAGGGAACCGACATCGCCATCGAGAGCGCCGACGTCGTGCTGATGGGCGGGGATCTGCGCGGCGTCGTCAACGCCCTGGCGCTCAGTCGCGCGACCTTGCGCAACATCCGCCAGAACCTGGCCTGGGCCTTTGGCTACAACGTGATCCTGATCCCCGTGGCGGCGGGGGCGTTGGCGCCGGCCCTTGGCCTGTCGCTTTCGCCGATGGTGGCGGCCGGCGCGATGGCCTTGTCCAGCGTCAGCGTGCTGTTCAACGCCTTGCGTCTGCGCGCCTTCACCTCGCCCCTGCCTGCAGCCAAGCCAAGGACGCCCCCCAAATGAACATCGGACAGGCTGCCAAGGCGTCCGGGGTCTCGGCCAAAATGATCCGCTACTACGAGCAGATCAAACTGATCACGCCGGCCGGCCGCACCGACAGCAACTATCGCAGCTTCAGCGAGCGTGAGGTCAACGAGCTGCGGTTCATTCGTCGCGCCCGTTCGCTCGGGTTTTCGGTCGAGGAGATCGCCCACCTGTTGTCGCTGTGGCGTGACCGTGTCCGCCCAAGCCGCGAGGTCAAGGCGATTGCCGATGGTCATGTGCGGGCGCTGGAGGCCAAAATCGCCGAAATGCGGGCCATGGCTGACACTCTGCGCGACCTCTCGCGCGACTGCGCGGGCGACGAGCGGCCTGACTGTCCGATCCTGGCCGACCTTGGCTCCGGCCAACCGCCCCGGCGCGAGCCGGCCCCGGCGCGGGGCTTCCGTTGAATTGGCGGCTGGCCTTGGTGTTGGGCGCTGGCCTGATCGCGGCTCCGCTCGCCGTAGAGGCCGCCGACTACAGGTTCGAAGTCGCCTCACCGAGCTTAACCCGCGGGATCGCGACGACCGTTCTGGTAAAGGTCAGCCCCGTCGAGCCGGGCCGCATCATGCCCGCGTTCTCGGCGCGAGACGCCACTGTGAGCACGACCGGCTCGGCGGTGTTTCCAGCCTTTTTCGAGCCGTCGCTCGACTATGGATTACTACGCTTTCGGGCCGATTTTCCGACCAGCGGCGACTGGGTCCTGGCCTTCATCCTTCAGCCCGTCGGTGAGCCCGCAAAAGCCGCGAGCGTCAACCTCAAGGTCGTCGACCCCTCGCGCACCTTGCAGCCATCGCAGGTCAACGGACCCGTTCGCCCGCCGCGTTAAAGAGCGGCCGAACGGGTTGAGGGCTACTTTGCCGACATCGCCACGACTTCGGCCGAAGCGCCCATCGGCTTAAGCTTGAAGGTCACGGCTTGGCCGACCTTGAAGGGCTTCAGAAGGGCGGGGGCGGCCTTGAACTTCATGGTCATGGCGGGCCATTTGAGCGCCGGGATCGGTTGGTGCTGCAGGGTGACCGTGCCGCCAGCCGCGTCGATGCCCTTGATCACTCCTTGGCCGTCGGCCGTCTTGGTCGCGGCCGGAGCGTCATGCTTCATGCCCGCCATATCGTCCATCTTCATGTCGCCCATCTTCATGTCGGCTTGAGCCAGGGCAGGTCCCGTGAGCGCCAAGGCCAAGGCGCCGGCGGCGAGAAAGGTCTTCATCGAATTATGTCTCCTGTCGGGGCGGATGGGCCGGGGAGGGCCGACCTACGCCAGGAAGATACGCGTCAACCCAAGGCGATCCCTCAGCCACGATTTCCCATCAGCGGCTCTTGACCTTGCCATGATGGGAAGGCCCATCTGTTGCAGCGAAGTCGAACAAGGAACGCCAGATGCTTCGCTACACCATCGAAAACATGACCTGCGGCCATTGCGTCGCAACTGTCACTAAAGCCGTACAAGGCGTTGACGCCAACGCGATCGTTCGCGCCGACGTAGCCGGCCGAAGTCTCGAAATCGACACCGGCGCGACCTCGGAGATCGTCTCCGCCGCCGTCGCGGCGGCGGGCTACCGTGTGACGCCTGCCTGAGGCGAGAGGGCGGGCGTAGATCGCGCCCGCCCTCCCTCTGACCTAGATGCCGTGACGCGGGCGCCGCCGACGCTCGATCAACAGATAGGTGGCCGGCACCACAAACATCGACAGCAGCGGCGCGCTGAGCATTCCGCCGATCATCGGCGCGGCGATCCGGCTCATCACTTCGGAGCCGGCGCCGTGGCCGATCAGGATCGGGATCAGGCCCGCCAGGATCACCGCCACGGTCATGGCCTTGGGCCTGACCCGCAACAAGGCGCCCTCGCGGATCGCTTGGCTGAGGTCGGCGTCGCTCAGAACACCCTGGCGCTCCGCCAGGGCCTGCTTGAGATAGATCAGCATCACCACCCCGAACTCGGCCGAGACGCCGGCCAGGGCGATGAAGCCGACGCCAGTGGCCACCGACTGATTGAAGCCCAGTAAGTAGAGCGCCCAGAAACCGCCGGTCAGGGCGAAGGGCAGGGCGCCCATGATCAGGGCCGCCTCGTCGAACCGGCGGAAGGTCAGGTAGAGCAGCACGAAGATGATCAGCAGCGTCGCCGGCACGACAATCTTCAGCCGCTCGACCGCCCGCCGCAGATATTCGAACTGCCCCGAATAGCTGATGGTCACCCCGGCGACCGGCTTGATGTCCTTGGCCACCGCCCGCTGCAGATCGGCGACGACGGATGACAGGTCGCGCCCGCGCACATCGACATAGACGAAGGTGGTCGGCCGCCCGTTCTCGCTCTTGAGCATCGGCGGCCCCTCGCTGATCGCCACCTGGGCCACCGTGCTTAGGGTGATCTGCTGCAGCGATGGGGTGAGGATCGGCAGGACCCGCAGGGCTTCGAGATCGCCGCGCACTTCGCGAGGATACCGCACGCTGATCGGATAGCGGGCCAGGCCCTCGACGGTCTCGCCGACCGTCTGGCCGCCGATCGCACCCGAGACGATAGCCTGGACGTCGGCGATGTTGAGGCCGTAGCGGCCAGCGGCGGCTCGGTCGATGCGGACATCGATATAGCGCCCGCCGGTCAGCCGCTCGGCCAGGGCCGAACTGACCCCTGGCACGGTCTTGGCGACTTGGCCGATCTGCTGGGCGACGCGGTCGAGGTCATCAAGGTTCGCGCCCGACACCTTGACCCCGATCGGGCTCTTGATGCCGGTGGCCAGCATGTCGATGCGGTTGCGGATCGGCGGCACCCAGACGTTGGAGAGGCCCGGAACCGCCACCGTGCGGTCCAATTCCTCGACCAGCTTTTCCGGGGTCATGCCGGGGCGCCACTGGTCGCGCGGCTTGAAGCGGATGGTGGTCTCGAACATCTCCAGCGGGGCCGGATCGGTCGCTGACTCCGCGCGGCCGGCCTTACCGAACACGCTGTCGACCTCGGGGACGGTCTTGATCAGCCGATCGGTCTGCTGAAGAAGCGCGCCGGCTTTGGCCGCCGACAAGCCTGGAAGGGCCGATGGCATGTAGAGCAGATCGCCTTCGTTTAGGGTCGGCATGAACTCGCCGCCTAGCCGAGAAAGCGGGATCAGGGTGGTGGTGAAGACCAGGGCGCCGATGACCAGCGTGGTGCGCGGACGCCTGAGCACCCAGTCCAGGGCCGGCGCATAGATCGCGCTCAGCAGCCGGTTGATGGGGTTGGCGGTCTCGGCCGGAATCCGGCCACGGATCAGATAGCCCATCAGCACCGGGATCAACGTAATCGACAGAAGGGCCGCGGCGGCCATGGCGTAGGTCTTGGTGAAGGCCAGGGGCGCGAAGAGCCGACCTTCTTGGCCCTGAAGGGTGAAGACCGGGATGAACGAGAAGGTGATGATCAGCAGGCTCAGGAAAAGGGCCGGTCCGACCTCGACGGCGGCGGCGGCGATCTCGTCCCAGCGTTCCTTGTCGCCGATCGTCTGGCCGGGGTGATCGTGCGTCCAGCGCTCGAGATGCTTGTGCGCGTTCTCGATCATCACGACCGCCGCATCGACCATGGCCCCGATGGCGATGGCGATGCCGCCCAGCGACATGATGTTGGCGTTGACCCCCTGGGCGCGCATGACGATAAAGGCGGCCAGCACGCCCAGCGGCAGGGCGATGATCGCCACCAGGGCCGAGCGCAAATGCCAGAGGAAGAGCGCGCAGACCAGGGCGACGACGATGAACTCCTCGAAGAGCTTGGACTTCAGATTGTCGATGGCGCGGTCGATCAGGCCCGAGCGGTCATAGGTGGTGACGATCTCCACGCCTGCCGGCAGGGTGGTCTTGAGGATCTTCAACTTGTCCTGCACGGCCTTGAGGGTGGCGCGGGCGTCCTCGCCCGAGCGCAACACCACCACCCCGCCGGCGACCTCGCCCTGGCCGTTGAGCTCGGCGATCCCCCGGCGCATCTCCGGTCCAATCTGGATCGTGGCGACCTGGCCCAGGGTGATGGGCACGCCGCCGGCCGCGGTCTTGATGGGCACGGCGGCGAAGTCGGCCAGACTGCTCAGATAGCCGCTGGCCCGGACCATGTATTCGGCTTCGGCCATTTCGACGACCGAGCCGCCGGCTTCCTGGTTGGCGCCGTTCAGCGCCTCGACCACGGCTTGGTGGGTGAAGCCGTAGGCCGCCAACTTCTGCGGGTCGAGCACAACCTGGTACTGGCGCACCATGCCGCCGATGCTGGCCACCTCGGCCACCCCCGGCAGGGTCTTCAGCTCATAGCGCACGAACCAGTCCTGCAAGGACCGAAGCTGGCTCAGGTCATGGCGGCCGGTTCGGTCGACCAGAGCATATTCGAAGATCCAGCCCACACCGGTGGCGTCGGGACCCAGCGCCGGGCGGGCCCCGGCCGGAAGCCGGCTTTGGACTTGGCTCAACGACTCCAGGACCCGCGAGCGGGCCCAATAGGGATCGGTTCCGTCGGCGAACAGCACATAGACGAAGCTGTCGCCGAAGAACGAGTAGCCGCGCACGGTCTTGGCGCCCGGCACCGACAACATGGTGGTCGCCAGGGGGTAGGTGATCTGGTCCTCGACCAGGCGCGGAGCCTGGCCCTGGGCCGGCGTGCGGATCACCACCTGCACGTCGGAGAGATCGGGTAGGGCGTCCAGTGGCGTCTCGCGCAGCGCCACAAGCCCGCCGGCCAGCAGGACCAGGGCCCCGAGCAGCACGAAGAACCGGTTGGCCAGCGACCAGCGGATGACGGCGGCGATCAACGGCTTGCCTCCACGCGGTGCAGGCTGCGCACGGCGGGGCCGTCAGGACGTTGTTCGAAGCCGAAAGCCGCCTGATCGCCCGCCTTCAATCCCCGAGCCAGGCTTGGCGGGTCGAGCTTGAAGGTCATCGTCATGGCCGGCCAGCCGATCGCGGGCACGGGGCCGTGGCTCAGGGTGATCGTGTCGGCGGTGATCTCTTCGACCCGTCCCTTCGCCTGCAAGAGCGGCTTGGCGGCGGTGGGGGCGAGCTTCATCATCGACGCGGCCGCTCCCATGGCCGGAGCGGTGGCCGCTTGGTTCGTCAGCGGCCGGGGTTCCAAGCCGGCGAGGCTGGCTTCGGAATCCAGCAGGAACTGGCCGGAGGCCACGACCTGATCACCGGCGCTGAGGCCGGCGAGGATCTCGGTGCGATCGCCGGCCTGGCGACCGACTCTCACCTCGGCGGGCTGATAGCGGCCTCCGGCCTGGGCCAGCATCACTAGGTCGCGCCGCCCGGTGCGGATCACCGCCTCGGTGGGTACGGCGAGGACAGGCGCGGCCTCGCCCCCGACACTGGCGGTGGCAAACATGCCCGGGCGCAGCCTGCCGCCGCGATTGGCCAGCTCGACCCGGACCTGCAGGGTACGGCTGTCGGCCTGGGTGGCTGGGAGGATGGCGCTGACACGGCCGCTAAAGGTCTCACCAGGAAACGCGGGCAGCTGGGCCGAGACCGACTGGCCGATCCTGATCTGCCCGGCCTGGGTCTCAGGCGCCGACAGGGTCAGCCAAACGGTCGCAAGACCGCTGATCTGCGCCAAGCTCTGGCCCGCGGCCAGGCTCATGCCGGCCCGGACATCGAGGGTCTGGATCACCCCGCCGATCGGCGCGCGAACCGTGGACGTCGTCTGGGCCTTGCCGCCGTGTTCGACCGCGGCGATTAGGGATTGGCTCATGCCAAGCAAAGTCAGGCGCGACCGGGCGGCGGCCGTCAGGCGCGGGTCGCCGATGCGGCGCACGGCCAGATATTCGGTCTGCGCGCTCGCCCAATCAGGATTGAACAGGTCAGCGATCGGCGCGCCAGCCGCAACGATGTCGCCGGGGGCATGGCCATAGACGCGCTGGACGAAGCCGGCGGTGCGGGTTTGGACGATAGCCAGGTCACGCTGGTTGAACTCGATCGATCCTGGAATCGTCAAGCCGGAGGCGAGCGACGTCATCTCTGCGCGGGCCAATCGCATGCCCAGAGTCTGAGCGCCGCGCGGATCGACGGCGACGCCGGGCGCGCTAGTCCCAGCGCCCTCGTCCGCGTAGCGGGGGACCAATTGCATGTCCATGAACGGCGACTTGCCCGGCTTGTCGAAGCGCTGGGCAGGGACCATCGGATCATACCAGTAGAGGATCTTACGGTCAGGCGCTTCGCCTGCGGCCGGGGCGGGCGCCTTGCGCCACTGGCCCAAACCATAGCCCCCGGCCGTGGCCAGAAGGGCGATGGCGGCGACGCCCGCGATCAGGGATCGGGTCGAGAGGGTCGTGACGCGGCTCATGACGCGGTTCCGTAGGTCAGGTTGATCTTGGCGCTGTCGCGCGCGACGAGGGCTTGGCGGTCGAGGATCGAAAGCTTGGTCTCGGCCAGGTCGAGCAAGGCGCCGAGCACATCGCTCAAGCTGGCGCGCCCAGCGGCGTAGCTGGCGGTCTCCAGGTCGGCGCGTTGCTGGGCCAGTGGGGCCAAGGTCTCTTGGGCGCGGGCCAACTGTTCGTGGTGCATCTGGTGGTCGGCGAGGTCGGTCTCCAGCGCGGCGAGCAATTGGCGCTCGCCCGCAGCCTTTTGACTTTCGGCCCCCCGGACCCTGGCGCTCTGGGCCGCGATCAGCGGCTCGCGCCGGGCCTGGCCAAACAGCGGCAAGCCGAAGGTCTCCCCGACCGACACCATGTCGCCATAGGCGCCGTCGCGCTTCTGGTAGGCGAGATCCCAGCTGGTGTCGGAGTGGGCTTCGGCGCGCGCTTGGGCCAACTGGGCGCCGGCGGTTTGGCGCGCCGCGTCCAGGGCGAGAAGACCAGGATGGTCTGGCAGGCCGGCGCGCAGGGCCTCGGCGTTGATGACAAAGTCCGGAGCCGGCCCGATGGGCTGAGGTCCAGGCTCGCCCGTCCAACGGGTCAGTTCGGCGGCGGCGCGGGCCCTATCGGCTAGCAGTTCGCTTCGTCGATCGGCCAGTGCGGCCAGCTTCTGTTGCGCTTCCAGGGCTTGGCCAGGACGGGCGTCTCCGGCCGTGACGGCGGCGGGCGCGGTGTCGCGCAGCGGTGTGATCGCCCGTTCGACCGCGGCCAGGGCGGCCAGCTTCTGGTCGGTGTAGAACAGGTCGATCCAGGCCAGGGCCGCAGCCACTTGCGTCTCGCGCGCCGTCAAGGCCTGGCGGGCGCCGGCGGTCGTGACTTCCGCCCGGGCCGCCTGACGCGCGGCCTCGCGCTTGGCGGCGCTGGGCCGGTCCTGCATCAGGCCGACGCTGACCATGGTCATGCTGTCGCCGCCAAAGGTCCCGGCCGGTGGACCGGAGATCGGGAAATTGTCCAGGCCGACGCGCAGCTTGGGGTCGGGCAACCTGCCTGCCGCCTTGCCCTGGGACTGGGCCGCCTCGAGGTCGGCCGCCGTCGCGGCCAGGGCGGGCGATTGCAGGGCCAGCTCTTTTGCGGCGTTGAAGGTCAGTGGGCCTGCCTGGGCGGCGTTGGCCAGCCCTAGGCCCGCGAGAAGCAGGATAAGGCGCATGAAGGAGTCCTGTCGGATCGTGCGAACGACGTCGGCGAAAAGGCCAGACGGGATGCCTCGGCGGGGCGTTTGCAGCCGCCCGCCGAGGCCGGCCGTCCAGGCGGCGGGAGGGGATCGCCCGCCACCTGGTTCAGCCGATCCCTAGCCTTGGGGCGAGGCGGCGGCGGGCTGGGCCGCGCCGGGCTTGCGGGGCATCATTCCGCAGTCGGCCGGCATGTCGCAGACGCGGACCGCGGTGCGAAAGACATCCTTGGGGTTGGACGGCGGGGCCCCCGTGCGCGGATGGCTGCAAGCGGGGAAGGTGGCGGCGAGGGCGGCCGAGGCGCCGAAGGTCAGGCCGGCGGCCAGGGCGCCCAGGAGGGCGTGACGCAGAGTCATGGGATCGTTCCTTGAGATCGTGATCTGAAAGCCCGCGAAGGGGCAAGCGACCGCGCCGTTCGGCCGCGTGCGAAGACGCACGACGGCGGGCACGGGAGCGTCAGACCGGCGGTTGGCCGGTCGTCAGATCAGCAATCTGGGAGGCGGGTCTTCCTGGCCCGGATCATGGGTCCGGCCGCTGGTGTTCGACCAGTGCGTCTCGATCCGGTAGGCGATCGGCGAATAGTCGATCGCGCCCTCACCCGGCGCGGCGACAGCCAAGGCGCAACTGGTCGCGCAGGCCCGGGCGCAGTCCTTGGCCGACATCGCCTTGCCATGGTCGCAGCAAGGGTCCTGGGCGGTGTCCGAAGCCGTGGCGGCCGCGGGCATGGCCATGCTCATAGCGCCCATGTCCATGCCCGCCATGTCGCAATCGGCCTGGGCGGCGTTGACCGCCAGCGGGCTAAAAGCGAGGGCCAGGGCGGCCAGGAAAGCGAGCGCATGTCTCAGCATGGCGTCACCATAGCGCCGCCGCCCGCTGGCGTCATCAGGCGTTGACGATGGAAGGAGCGGCGGCCCGCCATGGTCAGAGCGAGGCCGGCGGGGCCAGCGTCCCCAACCAACTGACCAAGATCAGAACCGAGAGGCCGGCGGCCGACTCCACCAGCAGGCTTCGCCGCAGGGCCGCCAGCGCTGAGGCGGGGTCGAAGCTGGCGAGCGCTCGCTGTAGTCGCGGCGTCAGCACGAAGCGATTGAGCGCGGCCAGGCTCAGCATCAGCGCGAAGACGCAGAGCTTGGCCAGGAGCACGGCGCCCCAGGTGGTCGTAGCCGCCGCGAGGATGTGGGCGGGTCCGACCAGGAACCAGCTGTTGATGAGGCCGGTCAGCACCAGCGCGGCCACGACCAGGGAGCCGACGCCGGAAAACCCTTCCAGCGCCCCGTGGAGCGTCCGTACGGCGGCGGCCTCGGCCCGACGCACGCCCAAGACCAGGAGGAGCAGGGCGGCCAAAGCGCCGAGCCAGACCCCGGCGGCCAGGAGGTGGAGGACGTCGGCGGCAAGTTTGAAGAGGCCGGCCGCCCCTTCGCCGTCAGCGCCGTGTCCGCTCCAGGCGAAGCTGGCCAGGGCCACCGCGCCCAGCCCGGCGCTGGCGCGCCAGAGACGGGTCGATGGACGTAAGGTCGCGGCGACTGCCAGGGCCGCCAAGCCCGCGACCGCGCGGGTCACGACCGAGGCGCCGAACTGGGTGCCGGTCGCCACCATGACCAGGGCCTGTGGGTCTAGGGCGTCGGCAAGCGCGCCGGTCATCATCGCCGTCTGAGCCAGTAGCGCCAGGCCAGAGCCGATCGCCGTCAGCAGGCCGGCGATTACGATCAGCCCCCTTGTCCCGGCGCTGGTTCGCGCCGCGCCGGGGCCGTCGGCGGGCAGGCCGTAGAGGTAGAAGAGCGGCGCACCAAACAGCATCGCCGTTCCGGCATATTGGACAAGGCGCGCCAGAACGACGAGTGACTCGATCATCGCCTTAGCGGACCGTGAAGCTGTAAGCGCCGTTGATGCGATGGGCGTCGGCGGTGACCGCGCGCCAGCTGACCTTGTACGCGCCCGGCGCAAGCGGCGCGGCCAGGGCGCCGTCGATGACCATCCCGCCCTTGGCGACCTTGATCTTGACCGGCACGGCACCGCCCGAGGCCTTGGCGATTTCGAAGCTGGAGAACTTGGCTTCGAGTTTCTCGCTAAATTTCAGGCTGATCGCCTTGGGGGCGGCGACTGTGGCGTCGGGCGCGGGATTGGCGCTGACCAGCTTGGCGTGGGCTGCGGCCTGGGAAGCGGCGAGCATCAGGCCGCCTGCGGCGATCATCGCCAGGACGGTGGAGGTGGTCTTGGTAGTCATCGGATGTCTCCAAGGTGCGACGCCCCGGTCGCCCACAGATCATACGCACGGCCCGGGCCCTGTCCCTCGCGGCGAAGCGCAAAAATCGGTGTCAGGCGCCGATCAGCCATGGCGGGCGAAAACCCGGGTCGCGCCCTTGGCGTCAAGCAGCAGCAGGGTCGCGTAGGGCTCGGCGACGGCTCCGGGCATTTCCATGCCGGGCGATCCGATCGGCATTCCAGGGACCGCCAGGCCCAACGCTTTGGGGCGTTCTTGCAACAGCCGAAGAATGTCGGACGGCGGTACGTGACCCTCGATGGTGTAGCCGCCGATCCGTGCGGTGTGGCACGAAGACAGGGTGTCGTCGACGCCGTAGGTGGCCCGCACCGGCGTCAGATCGTCCAGCTCGTTGATAGACGGCTTGAGGCCGGCTGCCCTCAAGGCCTCGACCCACTTGGTGCAGCATCCGCAGAACGGGGTCTTGTAGACTTGGATAGCCAGGGGTTCGGCGCCTTGCGCGCAGGCCGCCAGTAGAGTGGCGGCGCCGGCCCCCAGCAGCAGGGCGCGGCGCGCGAGGAGGGGGCGACGGATCAAGCGGGTCACGGGTGGGCTCCGGCAGGGCAGGGGCGATCGACTATTTCGGCTTGGCGGCCCGGGAAGACCAATGGATATGGACAATCTTCCAACCCGCCGGCTCGTGGCGAAGGACCATAGTCTCGGCCGACAGGCGGTCCACCGGCTTGCCGCCGTAGACACCCGTCGTGCGGCTTTCGCTGACGATATAGGCTAGGTCGCCTTGGGCCAGGCCCGACCGTGACAGCGGCGTGCTGGGCACAGCGCGGGTAAAGGCCGCGTCGGCGGCCAAGTGATGGCTGGCATATTCGGCCCGCGATCGCTCCGCGCCGCCCTCCTCAAACACCAGAACGTCGGGCGCCAACAAAGCCAGGGCTTTTTCGGTGTCGCCCGCCGCCAGCGCCGCATGGAAGCCGTCTACGGCCAGGGCTGCGGACTTGGCCGCCGGGGCCAGGCTGTTCGAGGATGCGGTGGCAGGCTTGGCTGGTTCGTGAGCCAGCGCTGTGCCGGTGATCAGCAACAGGCCGGCGCCAAGCGTCGAAAGTAGGTGTTTCATTCTCAGGGTCTCCTGCCGCACGCGGCATATTGGGTCAGAACCAGGCCCGAAGGCCAAACACCAGGCGAGTATCCTCGACATCCTCGCCGGCGGCGCGGCTGTAGTCGGCTGTCTTCCCGAATTTTCGGTCGTAGGTGACGCCGATATAGGGGGCGAACTCCCGGCGGATCTCGTAGCGAAGCCGCAAGCCTAGCTCCGCGCTCGACAGGCCAGAACCTATCCCGGTCGCCGCGTCATTCGAGGCGGCGAGGTTGAACTCCGCGCGCGGCTGCAGGATCAGGCGCTGGTTGATGCGCTGATCGTAGGAGCCTTCCAGCCGCCCAGAGAGATCGCCTCTGTCGGATAGGAAGGCCGCGCCGCTCACCTCGAACCAATAGGGCGCCAGGCCCTCGAATCCGACAGTCGCGTAGGTGCGGGTGGGATTGGGCTCGAAATCATGCCGCACCCCTACCTGCAGATTGAAGTAGGGACCGATCGCGCGGGAATAGAGCGCTTGCAGTTCGGCTTGCTCAAGGCCGTCGCCGACGACGCCTTCGCCTTCGCCTTCGGTCTTGATCACAAGGCGATGGATGTCGCCGCCAAACCATGCCTCGCCTTCCCAGCGATAGCCGTCCTTGCCTGACCCGGGCGCCCACTCGGCGATGTTGGCTATGACCATGGAGCTGCTTATGCCGCCATGCTCACGCCGAAGTTGGCCGCGCGCGGTGGCCATGGCGGCCGGCGAGAACACGCGGTCGGCGGCGTAGTCGATTGGCGCCGCCGGCGGCGGCCCCGTTGGGACCTCCAGATCACCCATTGTTGTGCTGGTCTCTGTTGGCGCCCCCATGTCCATGCCCGGCATGGCGGAATGGTCCATCGTTCCCGCCGACATGTCATGTCCGGCGTGCGGATCGGCTTCGCCGGCTGCGGGCGTCGCTGGCTTCGCGGTCGCTGCAGCGGGGGCCACCTGATGCTGATGAGCCGCCGCTTCTGGCTTGGCAGGTTTGGCGGCCGGCTTGGCCGGCGCGGCGGGCATGGTCATGCCCGGCATCGAGGAATGATCCATGGTCTGGGCCATGGCTGGCCCGGCCAAGGCGAGCGGCAACAGGCTGACTACGACGAGCCGGTTCATGCCGCGCCTCCTTCGAGAGGCCGCACGCTGAACACCTGAAACATGCCCGCGTGCATGTGGTAGAGCATGTGGCAGTGGAAAGCCCAGTCGCCGGGATCGGCAGTGAAGTCCCAAGACACCTTGCCTCCAGGCAGCACGATGACTGTGTGCTTGCGAGGTCCAAATCCGACCGGCGCGTGGGTCAGCTCGAAGAAGTGGCCATGCAGGTGGATCGGGTGGGCCATCATGGTGTCATTGACCAGCGTGACCCGCACCCTTTCGCCCTTGTCGAAGGCGTAGGGCTTGGTCGCGTCGCTGAACTTCTGGCCGTCGAACCCCCACATGAAGCGTTCCATGTTGCCGGTCAGCCGGATCTCCAGGGCCCGGGTCGGGGTCCGGGTGTCGGGATTGGGCGTCAGGGCCAGCAGATCCTTGTAGACCAGGACTCGGTGACCGACGCTTTCCAAGCCCTGGCCAGGCTCACCGGTCCGGTCGATCGGCATCGGTGTAATGGTCTGCACGCCAGGGCCTAGCTTGATCTGAGGCGCGTTCAGCGGGTCGCGCATCGACATCTTCATGCCGCCCATGTCGCCCATGACATCGGAGCCGCGCGGCTTGGGCGCGGCCATGCCAGGAGCGGCAGCCATGGCCGCCATGTCGTGCCCCATGGCGGCATGGTCTATGCCGCCCATGGCGCCTGAGCCGCTCATGTCCATGCTGCTCATGTCCATGCCCATGTCCTTCATGGTGGCCAACGGACGTTCGCGCAGCGGCGGAACTGGGGCGGTCATCCCGGCGCGCGGGGCCAACGTCGCTCTACCCATGCCGGAGCGGTCAACCGCCTCGGCCACCAGGGTGAAGGCCTTGTCCTGCGTCGGTTGGACGATGACGTCGTAGGTCTCGGCATTGCCGATCTGGAACTCATCGACTTCGACCGGCTTCACGGTCTGACCGTCAGCGGCGACCACAGTCAGCTTCAGCCCGGGAATCCGCACGTTGAACATCATCTGGGCGGCCGCGTTGATGAACCGCAGGCGGACCCGCTCGCCGGGCGTAAACAGGCCCGTCCAGTTGTCGGTGGGGCCGTGGCCGTTGACCAGGAACGACATGACCGCGCCAGTGACGTCTGAGATATCGGTGGGGTCCATCCGCCACTTGCCCCACTCCATCCGCTCCTGGAGCGTCTGGTCCTTGCCGGCCATCAGGCTGGAGAGGGTCTGCTTTTGGTAATTGAACACCCCGGCCTGCTGCTTCATGCGCTTGAAGATCAGGTGGGGGTGCATGAAGCTGAAATCGGAGAGCACGATCACATGCTCCCGATCATAGGCGATCGGGTCAGGCTCGGCCGGCTCAATGACGAGGGGGCCGTAGTGACCCTCGGCCTCCTGAAGGCCCGAGTGGCTATGATACCAGTAGGTGCCCGACTGCTTGACCGGGAATTCGTAGACGAAGGTTTCGCCGGGCGGAATGCCGGGAAAGCTGACGCCCGGCACGCCGTCCATTTGGAAGGGAACGAGCAGCCCATGCCAGTGGATCGAGGTCTCCTCATCTAGAGCGTTGGTGACCGAGAGCCGGACGGTCTGACCTTCCTTCAAGCGGATCAGAGGGCCAGGAACGGTGCCGTTGATTGCCACGGCGTGTCCACGCTTACCGTCGATCGTCACCGGCGCATGGCCGATGGTCAGCTTGATGTCCTGACCCGACAGCGTTGGCAGGGTCGAGAGGAGGCCCGGCGTCGCGCTCTGTGCCCAACTGGGAAGAAGAGCGACTGTTGCGAGGCTGGAGCCCAACGCGGCTGCTCCGCGCAACAACTGCCGGCGGTCAAATTGAGTCATCGTCTAAGGTCCTGCGACTGGTCACTAAGATGCAGCTAGGGCGATCTCGTCCCTGTCACTACGTTTCGGTGCGATCTTAGCCCTCGCCGATCCTGATGATTTTTGGCGCGCTCCATTTGCGTCCGTCACTGGCGTGCCGACGACTGGTGGAATTGCGGTTCAATAAGACGATGAGGGTTGACCTGCTCCCCGCGCGTATACGCAGCAGGGCGGGGGCTAGAATGCAAATCGTTGATCAGATTGGGCGTGAAACAACGTCCTTCCCCAACAGTCTACCCGCGCTGACCTCGGTCCGCTTTGTGCTGGCTCTGGGAGTCGTGCTCTTCCACTACCAATTGCAATGGCCCTGGAACGCCATGGCCTCGACGGGCATCTTCAATCGAGCCGGGCTCGGCGTCGACGCCTTCTTCATCTTGTCTGGCTTCGTCCTCACCCATGCCTATCGTCAGGCGCTAGAAGACGGGCAGTTGAACTATCGCCGCTTCTTGGCGGCGCGCTTTGCACGTGTTTACCCGGCCCATATCGCCGTTTTGGGGTTCGTGCTGGTGATGGTCGGCGCGGGAACCCTAGTCGGCGCAGAGTTCGATCGACGCCTCTACAATCCCCTCGGCCTGCTCACGACAGTCCTACTGGTGCATGCTTGGCTGCCGGAAACGGTCGTGGCGGCATGGAACGGTCCCTCATGGTCGCTTTCCGCCGAATGGTTCGCCTATCTCGCCTTTCCCGCCTTCGCCTGGATCGGCCTCGTCCTGGCCCGTCGACCCTGGATCCTGCTCGCCCTGTCGGCACTGGTCTTCGTGGCGCTGGATCTGGCCTATCAAGCGGTGTTTGGTGACTTGGTCGTCCACGCGCAACTGAACATGGGCGTGCTGCGGATCATACCCGAGTTTCTCTATGGGATAGGTCTCTACCGGCTGGGACAGCGGGTGCACCTGCCTCGGCCGCACGCGATCGGCGCGGCCTGGCTGTCGGCAATCATTCTGTTGCTGCTGATGCACTTCAAAGCGGACGAGCGGGTAGTGGTGGCCGCAGCCGGACCCTTGGTCCTCAGCCTAGCCCTTCTGTCCAAATCGGGCGCCGATCGCGCGGTCGCCCTGCCGTCGATGTTGGCCGCAGGTGAAGCCTCTTACGCCTTGTACTTGGTGCACATGCCCATCCTGATTGGATGGAAGGGCGTCAACTCCGCTCTGACCCAACGCTCGAGCGCCTACGTGCTGGCGTGGTGGGAGGTGGCCTGCCTGCTCATGCTCACGCTCGTTGCAGCGTTCGCCGTGCATTTCTTTGTCGAGAGACCCGCGCGAACATGGATCCGGCGCTGCGCAGACCGTTTGTGGCCCGCGTCTGGCACAAAGGTAGTCGTAGTCCGCAGTTCTTCGGCGTCTGAAAACTAAGAATCGAGACGGCTTGAAGGTCACCGAACTGACGAGACTGAGCGATCAATCCTTATTTCCGATAATCTTTGTTAGACGTGAAATATCGTTATATTGGCGGATTTTGTTTTTATGTTGTCCCTGACTCCGATAGCTGCGAGTCGCAGCCCGCCTTGGATCTGTTGCCACGTCGTTCCGGGTTTTCACGATTTTCTGACTCCAATCGTGCGACTGGCTGATCGCAATTGCTGCGACTGGCAAAGTGCGTCGAAGCCAGGCGTCGAGCACAGTGCTGGTGATCCGGGCTGTTCGGCCCATCCTCCACTTCACCCTTGAGCGCAAATGTGACACCACCGCGCCGCGCATCCTGCCGCATAGCAAGGTAAAGGACGTTAGTCCGTCGGTGGCCGGGTGAAAATGGCGTCTCAGGTCCTTACTGGATTTCCATTCATACATAGCCAACCGTCTCCGAGCTCACCTCCGCATAGGACATGGGGCCGCAAATCCCTGGTGGAACTAGACAGTAGGGGCTGGATTTATCCTTCGCTGCGATAGGGCTGCGCGTTGAACTAGGCAACGACGAGGAGGGACAGCTGACCGCCCCGGAGAGCACCCAGCGGCTGTTGATGAGGCAGCGCCATCAAGCGTTCGATTGGACCGCAACGCCAATCGGGCCGATGGCGTCATGGCCTCGCGCGCTCCAGACAGCCTTGAGCATCGCGCTCGGGTCTCGACAGCCCATGTTCATCGCCTGGGGCCCCGAACTTACGTTTCTCTACAACGACGCCTACGCGGAGATTCTCGGCGACAAGCACCCCGGCGCGCTGGGACGCCCGTTTCAGCAAGTGTGGTGGGACATCTGGGATGACATCAAGCCGCTGGTGGACCGCGCCCTGGCTGACGAAGCCACCTGGTCCGAGAACCTGCCGCTCACCATGAACCGCCGCGGTTTCCTGGAGGAGACTTGGTGGACCTTCTTCTATTCGCCGGTGCGCGATGACGACGGGCGGATCGGAGGAATGTTCTGCTCCTGCTTGGAGACCACCATTCAGGTGCTGGCGGAGCGCCAAAACACCGAGCAGCGACAGCGCCTGTTCGAACTCTCACGAGACTTGTTCGGCGTCGCGACGACCGACGGCTACCTCAAGTCGGTCAACCCGGCTTGGTCGCACGTTCTGGGGCGCACGGAGGAAGAGCTGCTTACGCGGCCGTTTTCCGAGATCATCCACCCCGATGACCTTGGGACGACCGCCGAGGTGGTGGCCGCCTTGGCGAGAGGCGAAGCGGCGCATCAGTTTCACGTCAGGCTCCTCAAGGCCGATGGCGAAGCTATCGCATTCGCCTGGTCGGCGGTGCCTGACGCGGCCTCCGCATCAGGCATCTTCGATACGGTGGGCCGCGACATCACCGAAGAGCTCCGTCGCGACGAGATGCTTCGGCACAGCCAGAAAATGGACGCGATGGGACAGCTGACCGGCGGCGTGGCCCACGACTTCAATAATCTCCTGATGCCGATCATCGGCAGCCTGGACATGCTCCAGCGCAAGGGCGTTGGGGATCAGCGATCGCGGCGCATGATCGATGGTGCGCTCCAATCAGCCGAGCGCGCCAAGACCCTGGTGCAGCGGCTGTTGGGTTTCGCACGGCGTCAGCCCCTGCAACCCCAGCCGATTGACCTAGCGGCGCTGGTCCTGGGCATGGAGAGCCTGCTGGCGAGCACAGTGGGCCCACGGGTCAGGATTTCGTACGACTTGCAGTCCGACCTGCCCTCGGCGGTGGCCGACGCCAACCAGCTTGAGATGGCGCTGTTGAACCTGGCGGTGAATGGCCGAGACGCCATGCCGGAGGGCGGGGTGCTCACGATCCATGTCGGGATGGAGACTTTTCACCACCAGCATGGGTCCGAGCTGAGGCCCGGGCGGTACTTGCAGCTCTGCGTCCACGATACGGGTGTGGGCATGGACGAGGCCACCAGGGTCAAGGCGACCGAGCCTTTCTTTTCGACGAAGGGCATCGGTCGCGGCACCGGCCTTGGGCTATCCATGGTCCATGGCCTGGCGGCTCAACTCGGCGGCGCGCTCTCTTTGGAAAGCGCTCCTGGCGAGGGCACCACGGTGAAGATATGGCTTCCGCTGTCGGGTGCCGATCCAACCGCGCTTGCATCGGCCGCGGAGTCTGCGCCTGGGCCGCATTCCGGGACCGTGTTGCTCGTCGACGACGAAACCCTCGTGAGGTCCAGCACGGCCGACATGCTCGCTGATCTCGGATACAGGGTTGTCGAAGCCGAAAGCGCCGCACAGGCGCTCCGCAAGCTCGAGGATGAGATCGAAATACAGATCCTGGTGACCGACCACCTAATGCCCGAGATGACTGGCGCGGAGCTGGTCGTCGCCGCGCGCCGCCGTCACCCTGGCCTGCACTGCCTGATTGTCTCCGGCTATGCCGAAGAGGCGGGCATCTCGACCGACTTCCCGCGGCTCACAAAGCCGTTCCGACAGGCCGAGCTTGCCGAGAAGCTCGCGGGTTTGGCCGCCGGGCTGGAGAATTGAATGAGCCAATCCTCGCGCGCAATTTGATCGCTCGGGTGGCGCCGCCTAGGCGCCCCACGCCAGGCGCGGAACTTGGCTTTTCCTCGGGACTCGTCATTCGTCCGCCCGATCGAGAAGAACGCGATCTTCAACGAGGTCCATCGCCACGCCCCGGTCGTGCTAGGGGCTCAACGTCAACCCCGTTTTCTCAATCTCCCGCCTCGATGATGGATTTGATCCTGGTCGCCAACGCATCCATCGGGAATGGCTTGCTCATGACGTGCATTCCCGGTTCCAGGTGGCCGTTGGAGATCGCCGCGTTCTCGGCATAGCCGGTGATAAACAACACCTTCAGATCCGGTCGCCGGGTACGGGCCACGTCCGCCATCTGCCTGCCGCTCATCCCGCCCGGAAGGCCTACATCGCTGATCAGCAAGTCGAGATCGAGGTCCGATTGCAGCACCTTCAAGCCTGCGGCCGCGTCGGCGGCTTCGATGCATTCGTAGCCAAGCTCGGCCAAGGTGTCGGCGATCAGCATCCTTACCGTGGGCTCGTCATCGACCACCAGCACCGTTTCCCCGTTCGCGCGGGGCGCGCGGACCACGGCTTGTTCCTCGGCGGCGTCCGAAGGCTCGCCCCTATGCCGGGGCAGGTAGATCTTCACCGTCGTTCCTTGCCCAAGCTCGGAATAGATGCGCGCATGGCCGCCGGACTGCTTGGCAAAGCCATAGATCATCGAAAGGCCCAGACCCGTTCCCTGTCCGACGGGCTTGGTGGTGAAGAACGGGTCGAAGGCCCGAGCGATCGTCGCCGCGGACATCCCGACGCCGGTGTCGGTGACGCTGACGGCCACATATTGCCCCTTGGCCATGTCCCGCTCGACCGCACCAACCGGGTCGACCCAGGTGTTGGCCGTCTCGATCGTTATGCGGCCGCCGCCGGGCATGGCGTCGCGCGCGTTTATGCAGAGATTGAGGATGGCGTTTTCAAGCTGGTTGGGATCGCAGAAGCAGGGCCACAGGCCCGCCGCCAAGACGGTCTCGATCTCGACGCCAGGGCCCACCGTCCGGCGGATCAGGTCCTCGACGCCGGCGACAAGCTTGTTGGCGTCCAGCGCCTTGGGCTCGAGCGTCTGCTGGCGCGAGAAGGCCAGCAGACGGTGGGTAAGGGTCGCCGCTCGCGTGGCGGCGCCCTGGGCCGCAGTCATGTATCGCTCGAGGTCCGTCAGCCGGCCTTGGGCGAGCCTGGCCTTCATGAGTTCGAGACTGCCGGTGATGCCGGTCAGCAGGTTGTTGAAATCGTGGGCGAGACCTCCGGTCAGCTGGCCGACGGCTTCCATCTTCTGGGCCTGGAACAGAGCTTGCTGCGAACGCTCCAGCTCAAGCTCGATTTCGCGGCGCTCAGTGAGATCGCGCGTGACCTTGGCAAAGCCGATGAGCTCCCCGTCATCGTCGCGGATCGGGTCGAGCACGACGCTGGCCCAAAAGCGGCTGCCGTCCTTGCGCCGGCGCCAGGCTTCCGCCGTGAAGCGGCCGTCGCGCCTTGCGGTCTCCAGCGCCTTGGCGGGAAGCCCCGCCTCGACATCCTCGGGCGTGTAGAACTTGGAAAAGTGCGCGCCGATGATCTCGTCGGCGGTGTAGCCCTTGATCGCTTGGGCGCCAGTGTTCCAGTTGGTGACGTAGCCTTCGGGATCGAGCATGTAGATGGCGTAGTCGCTCACGCCCTGGACGAGCAGCCGGAAACGCCGCTCAGCTTCGAGGGCGGCCTGGGCGGCCTCGCGCTGCTCGGTGATGTCCCGCGTGATCTTCGCAAAGCCGGCGATCCGGTCGCCGTCCCAGATAGGATCGACCACCACCATCGCCCAGAAGCGCCCGCCGTCCTTGCGCACGCGCCAGCCTTCGGCGGCGAAGCGGCCTTCCGCGGCGGCGCGTCTCAGCACCTCGGCCGGCAGGCCCGCATCGCGGTCTTCCGGCGTATAGAACCTCGAAAAATGCTCGCCGATGATCTCGTCCGCGCCGTACCCCTTGATCCGCTCGGCGCCAGGGTTCCAGCTGGCGACGTAGCCTTGCGGATCCAGGATATAGATCGCGTAGTCGACGACGGACTGGATGAGCCGCTCATACGCTGTCGCATCAAGGGCGCTTGTCTTCGAATTTGCAGGCAAGCGAGGGCACTCAACAGGATTTTAGCGGACTAGTGGGAGCCAACGCGAGACGTTGCACGTTGGTTCCCGCGAAGTTTAGTCGAACGGCGCGTGTGATCGAGAGAAAGCCAAGCCCCGGGGGATGAGAAATTGGTTCAGACGCCCATCTTCCGACTGCTCTATGTCAGCACGGCGAGTGCATCGGCGGCGGTGGCGCTGCATGAAACCATGCGCGCCATTCTCCTGGTATCGGACGCCAATAATCGCCGGGATGGCATCACCGGCTTCCTGCTTTCCGACGGCTATGTGTTTGTCCAGGTCCTGGAAGGACCTGAGAGGAACGTCCAAGCGTGTTTTTCGCGCATTTGCGCGGATGATCGAAACCGGACGCCCGAAGTCCGTGACGCCGGTCCAGCGACCGAAAGGCTCTTTCCACAATGGTCGATGTGCGGCTTGAATCTGAGCGGTCGAGACAACCTGCTGCTTCGACCTGGCAATATCGGCTTTGACCTACTGGGCGCTGCACCGGGCGCGCTGCTGCAGCATCTGCAGACGCTGGTCCACTATCACGGCCCCGCTCTCATACAGGCTCACGCGCCCTTGATGAGGGCGTCTGTGTGACCGTGCTGCTTCCGCGCCACCCAGCCCGGCTCAAGATCGACTCCAGGCGCGATGCAGTTCCCTAGCCGTCGCCCATTTTGCTGATCCCGCCCTGCCGCTCCTTGCCGCCGCTGCTGTGAGCGCGAGGCGTGAGGCCGAGCCAGGCCGCGAACTGGCGCCCAGAGCGGAAGAGTGCGGGGTCGGGTGCACTGGCGGCCATGGCGCTGGCGGTGATCGGCCCGATGCCCGGGATTGTGGCGAGCCGCCGGCTGTTCGCATCCTGCCGATGCCAAGCCAGGATCCGATGTTCCAGGCGCTCGATCTCCGCGCGTAGCGTCTCCAGTTGATCGAACGCCAGGAAGTGATCCTTGATCCGGCCTGTGGCTCGGGGGTCTTCCTAGTTGAAGCCTATAAGCGGCTGATCCTTCATTGGCGCAGCCGCAACGACTGGCGAAAGATCAACGTCACCGTACTCAAGCAGCTGCTCGAGCATATCCGCGGCGTCGACCTGGAACAGGGGGCGATCGAGCTCGCGGCCTTCAGCCTGTGCCTGGCTTTGTGCGATGCGCTTCAGCCCGAGGAGAACGGCTTGCCCATCGCGTCGTTCGCGCCGAGAGCAAGGGCGTAGTCGAGCCCCTGTCCGCTCGGGAGATTTTTCGAGCCGCCGGAAAAAGGCTTGATGCTCTCCATGATGGTCGAAATGCCCTCCTTCACTGGCATGAATAGATCCACGATGGCGAGTTCGAACGATTTCGTTCGCAGGATTCCGTCGCGGACCTCTTCGCACTCGAAGTCAACCGCTTCGGCCTGACTTTGTTCGGCCTGTGCGCGCGCGGCCTCCGGCCGCCGGCGATCATTGTCGAGCGTTTCGAGATAGATCGAGATCGCGAAGTCTATCTCGAGTAAAACGGATTTCACGAGCGCGGTTATCGCTTCGCTCATCTCCGCCTCGCCCCTTGCGAAACATCTTGCCTGGCCACACCGGCTGCACGACGCCCCGCAGCAGATGATCAGCCACGACCGCGTAGCCATACTAACGCGTATCGGCCTGAGCGGACTTGCCTGCCCACGCCCGAGCGGCGTCGTCGCCTAGTGACGTGTTGAGCCAAGCCCGGCAATTTGCGCGGCGACCGTTCTAGCGGCCTCTTGGGCCACGAGAACAATGCGTTCGCCAGCGCCTCGAGACTTCATCCGTTCGGCCCCCGGCGCAAAGTTCAATCGCCAGGTCACCGAGCGCTCAGCGCCGGGTGCTCCAAGATCACGAATTGAGAGCTGAAGGTTGCCCTCTCTAAGGACGGGAATGATCAGCGGCAGGGCAAAAGCCGCGTCGGAATAGCCATCAGGCGTCTCGAATGGAAAGACCTGCTCAAGTCCCTCGCACACAACGGCCAGGGCGCCCGACGTCGCCGTTTGGTCGAGATCCAACTGGACCGTGAGCCAGCATTCGATGAGGCCGGGTCGACTGCCCGCATAGATGTCAGCGCCAAGAATGCCGATATAGGCTGAAGAGCCATCGGGGCGGTGCTCGACCTTGGAGCAAAGGAGTGCAGAGCGCAGACCGGTGATCATCGAACGGCGACGCTATTCGATTTACTACTGGAAGCAAGCAGGCTTGAGATCGTTTGCCTCTTAAGGGTTCTCGTTCGGTTCGCGCTCCTCTCCGAGTTGGCAGCGCTCCGGCGCATCACCAGCGGACTCTTCCCTCGCCTTTGGTGGCGGGCACTTCTCCATTTTGGGGCGCGACCAGGCGAGCTATGCGTTGTCGCCGGCCTCGTCGATGAAGAGCGCTAGTGAAAGCGGCGCGTCGAACAGGGGTCGTCGAGGTGCAAACGATAGAAGGTTCTGGGCGGCTCGCTCTTGGTGGCCATCTCCCAGGCGTCGCCTATTTCGTCCCGCGCCGGGGTCGAGGTCGGGGCCGGCTGGAGCGGCACCGGGAAGGCCCCCGAGCCCCCCAGTCAGCCTGAACCTGAGCCATCCCGACATCGGTTCGCGCGCTTACAAGCGTCACTCCCGGCCGCGCCGCCGGCTAGGACTGCGGCGACGTCTTCACCTTGATCTAGAACGCCGAAGGACTGAGCGGCCTCTCCCCCGGACGCGCGACAAAACCCCCGCGTCCGGCGACGCGGGGCGAGGCGTTATCATGCCGGCCGAACGCCTTTGGCATCTCCTGGGCGCCGACCGTTCCGACGCCAAGCTGCGTTGAAGCAGCCGCTGATCGCCCCACTCGTCCGCCGCTCTTGCCGCGCCAAACCCGCTTTCGAATCCGATTGACTTTCTTGCCTCGCGGGATGAGAACAATTCAAGAACTCGAAGTCGCCATGTCCGCTTCACGCGCCCTCAGCGCGCGCCCCAACCCCGAGCGGATCATCCGCCGCATGAGAGTCAAACTGCAGCGCGTGCGCCAGTGGCGGCGCCGCCTGGCCGCACCCTGATGTTCACCTTCGAGGCGGCACGCGCCGCGCCCGTGATCCTGCCGCGACAGGATCGCGTATCCCCCGTGCGCGTTGGTGACAGCCGCCTATCGACAGTATTTTCCAGTCGATGGCGCGCAGCATGCTCCCCTGAAGCTTGAGCTTCAGAGCTAGAAGTGTTCCCGCCTGAATTGCAAGTTTTGAGAACTCAAAACCAGGAGGTGCTCATCGTGGGTCGCCTTGAAAGCGTCACCAATCGGGCGCGACGTCGCGCTCTCGCGCTGACAGGAGGAAACATGCGCAAGTCCCTCGCTCTCGCCGCCGCCATGGTCATGGCGCTTTCCGCATCCAGCGCGGCCCTGGCCGCTGCCCCGTGCCGCGACGCCAAAGGCAAGTTCATCAAGTGTCCGGCTGCGGCTGCTCCGGCCAAACCGAACATGTGCAAGGACGCCAAGGGCAAGTTCGCCAAGTGCGGCGCGCCGGGCGCCAAGCCCGCCTGACCTCGGCGATCGAGAGGCGGTGGCGACACCGCCCTTCTACTTGAACGCCTCGTTGAGCAGCAGAGCCAGGCGAACGCCGGCGCGCTCCACCTGCAGGGCGACAGCCTCTTTGGCCTGGGCCTCATAGCCGTCGGGCAACGCCAGGGGAGCGGCGTCGCTGGCGCATCCGGGCTTTGACCCGAGCGTGTAGACCTTGGCGCGGGCGACATCGAACGCTTCCATCGCCCAGGTCGTCGCGTCGCACCTTGACGCCTCCGGTTGGCGCAGCACGCCTTGCGAGCTGCGCGCCTGAGCCAAGCCCGGGATCTGGCGGCGGCGGGGCCGTCTGATCCTAGAGGCGCCGATGAGACAGTTCCTGACCACCGAGGAGGTCTCCGAGCGCTACCGCGGTCAGATCTCGACGGGGACGCTGGAGAATTGGCGCACCCAGCGGATCGGTCCGCCCTTCGTCAAGATCGGCAGAGCCGTGCTCTATCCGCGCGACGAACTGGACGCCTGGAACAAGCGCAACCTGGTGACCTGCGCCAACGGCAAGATGGAAGGCCGCCGGCGCCGGCGGACCGTCGAACGCCCGGCCGAGCCGCGCTCTTTCGGCGGACGCCATCGGCTTCCAGCGCGCCGGGACGGGCAGACACAGTCTGCCGCCCGTTCCTTCTCTATTGAGAAGCACATTCTTGTACAGCTCAAAAACATGTGCATAGGATGCGTTCAAGTCAGGCACCTTAAAATGGCGATCCGGCATCAGTGATCGGTGCTCAGGCCGACGGGGAGGAAAACATGAACCAGCCGAAATTCGGCGCGGGCGAAGTCGTGCGCGCTGCGCGCAAGGTCGGCCTTTTCTGGCTCTGCGCGAGCAGTTGCCTGACCTTGCCATCCATCGCCCTGGCCCAGACCACGTCCACAGCGCCCGCGGCCAACACGCTTGAAGAGGTGGTGGTCACGGCTCGCCGGCGCGAAGAGCGGCTGCAGGACGTGCCGATCGCTGTGGTGGCGGTGAGCGAGCGTCAGCTGGAAGAAAAGAACATCAAGAACGTCAACGACCTGACCGTCGTCGCGCCAGGCCTTTCCATCCAGAACACCACGGGCAACCGCAACAACGTCACCTATTCCATCCGGGGGCAGGGACAGGCGTTCGGACAGAATTCGCCGGGCGTCGTCGCCTATTTCGCAGAAGTGCCCGACTTCTCGAGCGCGATCTTCGACCTTCAGAGCGTGCAGGTTCTCAAAGGGCCGCAGGGGACGTTGTTTGGGCGAAACACCACCGGCGGCGCTGTGCTGTTCTCGCCGCAACGTCCGACGGAGACCCTCAGCGGCTACGTCGTCGGGCGAGTCGGCGACCTGAACCGGCACGATCTTGAATTCGCCGTCGGCGGCCCGATCATGGGCGACAAGCTCATGGTCCGCGTCGCAGGTCAGACCCTCAATCGCGACGGATACACCAAGAACCTCTACAATGGGCGAAAGCTCGACGACGAGAACCGCCGAAGCGTTCGCGCCAGCGTGCTTCTGCGGCCCTTCGACGGGTTCGAGAACCTCACCATCTATCAGGATGACGAGGTCAAGGAGAGCGGCTCGGGCTCGAGCCTCGCCTTCGTGGCGCCCAATATCAACAACGCCCCGATCCTGTCGCAGCTGCAAGGCTACCTGGCGGCCCAAAAGGCGCGCGGGCCGCGTGTCATCAACGCCAGTTGGCCCGACTATACGGTCCGCGATGGTCACGGGATCCTCAACTCGACCTCCCTACGCCTGACCGACCACATCACGCTGAAGAACATCGTCAGCAACCGTCACTACACCGGCGGGCAGTCCTACGACCTGGACTCCACGCCGCTCGACCTTCTGAACGTCACCAACCCGCCGGGTAAGAAGATCGAGTCCACGACGGAGGAGTTCCAGATCCAGACCAGCTGGAACGCGGTCAACACCGTGGTCGGTTACTACCGGGAGAACACAAAATCGCCGGTCAATGTTGGCTTCGACACCAAGCAGTTCTTCTCCGCGCCCGTGCTGGGCGCCCTGGCGCCGCCCTTGGCGCTGGCCTTCCCCAATGGCGTCGCCATCCAGGCCATCGCCTATGGCAACAGCTCCAACTCGTCCGAGGCCGTCTTCGGCCAGGTGGACTGGAAGGCGACCCAGAAGCTGACCCTAACGGGCGGGATCCGCCGGACGGAAGACTATCGGCGCTCGTTCTCCCAGACCTTCCTGGTCCTGCCTGGACAACCCGTGCCCACCGGCCCCACCGCGACGGGCCCGTCCTCGTCGGGCGTCTTCAAGGCCACGACCTGGAACGTCGCAGCCAACTACACCTTCACGCCCAACCTCAGCGCCTATGCGACGGTGCGGCGCGGCTACAAATCCGGCGGCTTCAACGGCACGGCGCTCTCGGCGGCGGACAAGTATTTCCAGCCTGAGTTCGTCACCGACCACGAAGTCGGCGTGAAGGGTCAAACCACCCTGGGCGACATGCATTTCCGCTACGCCGTCGACGCCTTCTACGACGACTACACCAACATCCAGCGCTTCATTAACCTGCCCACGACCCCCGCCTCGACCGTCACGCGCAACGCCGCGTCCGGGAGCATCAAGGGGCTCGACGTCGATGTGGCGGCCCAGCTGGCGGCCCATTTCGACGTCTCGCTGATCTACACCTACATGGACGCCAGCTACGACAAATACGAAGATCCGGTGCAGGGCGATCTGACCTCCAGCCGGTTCCCCAACACGCCCAAGCACCAGCTGACCCTGACGCCGCGCTTCACCTACGACCTGGCCGGCGACTGGGGCTCGCTGAGCGCCCTGGCCAGCATCTACTACCAAAGCGGCATGGCGCTGGATCCGGCTAACAAGCCCAACGGTAATCCCGCCGTGGCCCTCTCGGCGATGGGCGCCAATGTGCCCGGCTACACGCGGGTCGATCTGCGGGTCGACTGGCGCGATATCCGCCAAAGCCCGGTCAGCGCGGCCTTCTATGTCCGCAACGCCTTCGACAAGGACTACGTGGTGGGCAGCAACAATCAGCTCTCAACGCAGTTCGGCGTCGGGACCTTCCTCTACGGGGCGCCGCGCCAGGTGGTCTTCGAGCTTCGCTACGCGTTCCATTGATCCCTGTGTCGCGCCGGTCCAACGCCGGCGCGCCACGTCACGACGCGATGAGCGCCGCCTCCCGGGGCGGCGCACTTTTTTGACCCAGACCCTCGCGGAGATGCTGGCGTTGGCGGACCGCTGACAGGCGTCTTGGCCCTCGATCCGCTGCTGAGGCGCCCCGCCCTTAGCCAATCTGGAAGGCGGGGCCAGTAGGCTAAAATAGGCGCCTGTTTTCATCCGACGCCAATCTGTCTACTAGGAAGAAGGGCAGATTGGGCCGGGGTCTCCGCAGTTGACGACAGAACCGTTTGACGCCGTGTCGCCACCGGCGGATTTCGGGCCGGATTCGGCGGGCGCTCGGCTGGCGGAAAGAATCGCGCGCGAGGTGCTGAGCGCGCGCTCGCCCCCCGGAACGGTGATCGCATCGCAACAGGACCTGCGCGCCTCGCATGGCGCAGGACGCGCCGTCTTCCGCCAGGCCGTACGCATCCTGGAGGAACGGGGCGTGGCCTACATGCGGCGCGGCCCCGGCGGTGGGTTGGTGGTGGCCGAGCCGAATCCGGACTTCGTCGGGCGCTCGCTGTCGATCTTGGTCGAGAGCCTGACCCGCGACATCCAGCAATTGGGCGTCCTGCCCTACGCGCTCGAGACCCACCTTTTTCTCCATGGAGCGCCCCGTCTAGGCCCAGAAGCCTGCGAGCGGATCCGGGGCCTGATCCATCGCCTCGATCGGATGGCCGAGGCCCAATTTCAGGCGGTGGGGGGCCACCGCCTACTGCATCAGGCCATCCGGACCGCCTCGCGCGAACCGGCGGTGCTGCTCGCCAATCGGACGGCCAGCGAGTTCGCCAGCGACATCATGCCTTACAGCATCAATGTCAGCGTTGAGAGCGAGCGCGGAGAAGCCTGGCGCATCACGCGCGAAGCCGCTGAAGCGCTGATCGCCGGCGATACGCCCACGCTGTTCGACTGTCGCCGCCGGATGCTGGCGATGTTCCACGCCAGGTGGCCGACCTGGAACGAGACCGACCACGACCCGGGCTCGCCGCCGAAGACCGTCGATCCGGGTCGGCCCGAGTTCAACCGCGCGGGCAACCAAGCCGAACGCCTGACCCGCGAAATTCTGCGCGAGATCCGCTCCAAGGGCTGGCGAGCCGGAGAGCGTATCGGCAGCGGCGCCGAATTGATGGCGCGATATGGCGCCAGCACGACCATCCTGCGCCAGGCCGTGCGAATGCTCGAGGAGCACTCGGCGGTGGAGTTCATCCGGGGCCGCAAGGGCGGGCTCTATGTCGCCACCCCCAACCGCGCGCGGACCATCGCCCAGGCCGCAGCCTTCCTTGCACGCAGCGCGCCGGCTCCCGCCGACATCCACGCCTTTCTGACCCAATTGATCCTGGAAGGCCTGAACCAGGCTCGCGCGGCAAGGCTGGCTGGCGGGCGCAAACAGCCCCAGGCCCGCGAGACGATCGCCTTTGGTGATTTTTGCACGTTCGCCGCGACGCAGTGCGCCAACCCGATGGTCGAGCTGTTCGTCGAGATTCTCTTGCCGTTCGGGGTCCAGCAAAGTCAGGCCGCAACCCAGCCCGGCGCCGTCCTTGACGCCTTTACGGCGGGCGATCTGGCCACCCGACGGCGCCTGTTCCTGACGGCGGCCTGGAAGGCGGGCGGCTCGGAGGCGCGTTGACGATCGTCCGGACCGCCTCTGAAGGCGTTCTGTGAGGCGATGTCGGCTGGCGCGCCGGACCGTGGGGTCGGCGTGGCGGGACCGCCTTGCACGGCGCGATGCGGACCGGCCCCGGCTTGAGCGCCGGGGCCGGCGATCGATCTAGCGGGACGCCACCTTGACCGGCGCCTTGCAGGACCAGTTGTGGGCCTCGCCAACCGCGCCCGGGACGCTGGCCTTCGAGCGGTCGAAACTCGCGACCAGCGGATAGGGGCAGAGCAGGAAGTCGCGGGCGTCGCCGGTCGGCGGCGGCACCAGAACACCGGAGACCTGCTTGGTCTTGGGATCGGCGAAGGTCAGCTGCACGCGATCGGCGCCGCGGTGGGCGACGGCCGGGCCGGGCTTTTGGCTTTTTTCCACCCAGTTGATCAGCTGGTCGAGCAGCACGTCGGGGGCGTCTTGCGGGCCGGTGCCGCCGCCGCAATGGCCCATGCCAGGAACACGGTAGAAGCTGGCGAACTCACGCAGGGCCGCCATGCCGCCGACCTTGGCCGCGGCGTCGGCGTAGTACTGCTGCATTTCGGTGTCAATGCAGCAAGGATCGCTGACACCGTTCCACATCAGCACCTTGCCCCCGCTCTTCTGCAGGCCGCGCAGATCGGCGCTATAGGGGTAGCCATAGCCGACCCTTTGGGCCGCCTTCCACCAGGCGTCGATCTGATCCTGGTTGTTGAAGTCGAAGTCCTTCAACGCGTCGAAGTCCTTGCCGAAATAGACCTTGGCCAGCGAGCTGCCGATGACGTAGCCGGCCGAGGACTTGGCGATGTTCTCGTTGGTCGGCGCGTCCGACCAAGGCGGCGGCACCATGCCCAGGAACCCGGCCCAAATGCCGATGTTGGAAACGGGGAAGCCGACCTTGATCGCGCCCTTGGGTCCGCGCGGACCGGCCACGATCGCCTGCAGGGTCTTCAGTTCGGCGGCGGTCAGGCATTCGGGGCCATCGGCCGACGCGCACTTGATCTTGGTGAAGTCGAAGCGGCAGGCGGTGTGGTCCCAGATGACGCCGTCCTTGGCGCCGTCGAGTTCATCGCAATCGGCCGTGACCTTGCGATCGACCATGGCCAGCTTGGCCGGCGACAGCCAGGCGCCCGGTTCACGCTGGGCTTGCTGGGCGGCGTTGATGAACGCCAGCATGGTCGCCGAACTGCGCCCGCCGGGCGCGCCCAGCAGGACCCCGTCGAAATCACCCGGATATCGCTGGATGGATTCGGTCGCCATGCGCCCGCCGCCCGAACAGCCCGAGAAGTAGCGATAGAAGGTCGGCGCGCCGTAATAGGCGCGGGTGATTTGCTGGGTGGCCACGGCCGTGGCGTGGGCGGCCAGATGGATGTGGTCCTCAGCCAGCACCGGGTCGCTGAGGAAGCCCCAATCCAGCATGTTGCCCTGGTGGCCGGTATCGGTGCCGGCGACGGCGAAACCCTTGACCAGGGGATTGCCGCCGGGGATTTGGGAATCGGTCGGCACATAGCCGGCCGAACCGCCCATGCCGATGAAATAGTAGCGCTTGGTCCAGCCCTCGTCGGGCAACTGGAGCCGGAAATTGGCCTTGTTGGTCGCGCCGCCGGCATGGGTCGTGGTCACATAGCCGTCGATCTTGCAGTGCGGCGTCGGCGCGGCGGTCGGCACGGCCGAAAGAATGGTGGTGTCCGCCGGCGAGATGGCTTGGATGGCCTTCACGTCGCACGTCGCCGCGGCGGCCGCAGAGGATGGCGACCCGTACAGCGTCGCCGCGCCGGCGATCATGGCGCAGATCGCCAGCTGAAGTTTCAGTCTGTCTTTCACCACTTGCTCCCTAAGGTTTCGCCGACTGTGTTCGGCTTGCTCATTCTTGGCGGGGCGTCGCGACGGCTGGCCTAAACCGTGACGTCAATTCCCATTTCGGGATCGCACGCCCTTGGCCATTAGAGGCCTTTGGAGAACGGTGTCCAGTCAAGAGTTCTGTATCTAGAATCTCGTTCTGAATATTTCGATCCAGTAACCCGGCCTGCGGCCGGGTTACTGGACGCGGCGGACTAGCTCACGACGATGCGAGCCGACGCCACGTTTTCGATTTGCCGGCGAGCTGTCGGGTCACCCTCGCGGTTCAACTTCACCCGGGCCGTGGCGAAATACGTACCCGGCCGGTCATAGGCATGGGCGAACGACAGGGTCAGTTCGGTCTGACCCGGCGCGATCGGCTGATTGACGGCGAAGCTCCCCGAACCATCCAGGTCCCAATCGACCCGCGTGAAGGTTCCCGCGCCGGGCGGCGCCTCGGCCCTCACCGCCAGCTCGACCTGTCCGCCGGGCGAGATCTGGCGGCGCAAGGCGCCGTCGGCGGTCACCGACACCACGGGCTGAGTGCCCCCGCGCGCCTTGGCGGTCGGCGGCAGGCTGATCTTGCCGTCGACGAAGCTATACTGCGTCTCGGGAGGAGCCACGCCCTTCTCCACCCAGGCAGCGAGATCGACCAGCCCTTGTTCGATGCTGGGCATGTAGTCGATCAGCCAAGTGGCGGTGGCGCGTTTGGGGTCGGAAGGCAGGAGCATCGGCGGGACATGCTCAGCGTTCTGGGTCCACTGCAGCCGGAACCGTTCACGAGCCTTTTCCGCACCTTGTGCCTGCTCCACGGCGCGTTTGTAGATCACGCCCTGAGGCGGCCAGAGCGAGGCGTCGTGGGTGTGGTGGATCCACAGGAGCTTGCCCTCGTACTGCCCCGAATAGGGCACGCCCATAAGCGGCGACTGCATCGGTAGGCCGTGCTGGGGATAGATCGGCTGGCCATCGACCCGGAGGAAGTCGTTCAGCGGATCATCGGAAATGTGGTGCCGGTAAGCGTAGCAGAAGGCCAGGAAGGCGTGGTTGTCGACATGCACCTCGTCGCCGACCTGGACGCCGCGGAACCGCTTCAGATTGGCTTCGGCGCGGCCATCACAGAACAGCATGTCGCCGATCGACTTGGTGCAGTAGAGCTGACGTCCTTGCGCGGCGCCGGAAACGACACGAACGCCGGTCCCGCTGCGGTAGCCCTCGCCCAAGCCCTTGACCTCGACGCCGATGGGCATGTCGAACTGCCCCGTCGAGGAGGCCATGAACATCGCCATCGGCTTGGCGTCGGCGAATTCGGGACCCGCGAAATCCTCGCCGCTCAGCAGGTCCTGAGCGGTGATGACGCGGGTGACGGGCAGGACCTGGTCGATCAGATCGTCGCGCACGGCTTCTGGCTGATCGAAACCGACATAGCCTGGCTGGGTCCAGAAGGCCTTGAAGTAATCGGCGTCCTCTTCCAGCAACATGTCGGCGATAGACGACCACAGCCAGATCTGGCCCATGGGCTTGGCGATCATGAACTCGTCGCCGCGGGGATATCCCAGCCGATAAAGGTTGGCCAACTCCTCGCGTTCGTGGGTGTTCAGCCCCAGGAAGGGATCGCCGCCGCCGCCGGGTTGCATGGCGTCGATGACGCGTTCGAGCTTGCCGCCGCGCAGCAGGCGCTGAACGTTGAACATCGCGCCAAACGATAAGGGCTGCTCGCTCCGCACGCGCGAATTGGTGCCGTGCGGCTCGATGTTGCCGCCGCCCATGAACGGGAGGGCGCCGTCATAGACGCCGTCGCAGTATTCGAGGCACAAGGGCGAGCGGCGGCCGCCGCCGCTGCCGCCCCAGACATAGCTGAAATCCGGCTCCCGACCGTAGACCTGCTTGGCGATATGCTTGGAGAAGCGGGCGCTCTCGACGCTGGCGCGATAGCCATAGAGACCCGGATCGACGCCGGCCCTTGGATCCACGTCGTCGCCGATATGGCCCGAATTGGATTCGACCATGTAGCCGCCCAGCTTGGTCATCATCTCCAGTCCGCCAAGAATGGCGCCCATGGCGCCGGCGAACGCTTCTTCATGGCCCGCGTGCGCGCCCTCGAGCGGGTGGTACATGCGCCCGCCCCACTCGCCCGCGTCCGGAAAATAGAAGGTGAAGCGCGTGTCGGTGTTTTCGAACCCGCCGTGGACGTTGCGGTGGGGATAGGGCTGCTGGCGAAGCTCATCGCGATCGATGTATGGCCGGCCGAAATAGGCGTCTCTGACGGTGTAACCCTCGGTGTCGAGGCTGGATTTAGCTTCTGACATCACACTCCCCAATCTGTGACCTCTATGCGTCCGATCCTTGGCGCCGGCGCGTCTCACGGGTAGTGCCAAGCCGGCGCCTCCGTCAATCACCGCGCCTGGCGATTTCCGATAAAGAGCCCACTAATTTTCGCCATTTTTCGAAATGATCACGACGCTACGGTCAACTATTTCGAAAAACTGGGGCGCTTAAATAGCTTCGCGCGCACAGCGCACCGCGATATCGAGATCAGGGAAAACCGACGCCCTATTCAAGCATCCGCGCACGCGAAGGCTCTCACAAGCGCTGGGCGTCCGTCCCGAGGCTGACGCCCAGCCCGCGCCTCATTGCTCGCGTAAGGCACGATCGATTGAGAGGGTGAGCGTCGATGATCGTCAGAGACAGACCAGGACTGGGCGAGGTCCTGACGGCGATGCACGGCTCCATCGTTCCCAAGATCGCCGGCCGCCTGCTGATATTGGCGGCGATCTCAGTCGGCGCGGTCTTACTCCACCGCACCTTGCCCGAGCCCATGGGTCACCTTGGCGCCATGCCCTTCACCTTGATCGGCCTGGCGTTGTCGATCTTCATGAGCTTCCGCAACAACGCTTGCTATGATCGCTGGTGGGAAGCGCGCAAGCTCTGGGGGCGATTGATCATCGCCGCCCGGTCCTTCGCGCGCCAGACCGCCGTCCTCGACGCCGAGGTCCGAGAGCCCCTGCTGCTGGGTCTCTGCGGCTTCGCCCATGGCCTTGCGGCCAGGCTGCGGGATCAGGACGAATCCGCCGCGATCAGGCCCTGGATCGCCGCCGACGACGAGCCTGAACCGCCCAACCCCACTGATGCGGTGCTGGCCGAGGTCGGCGCGCAATGCGCGCGATTGGCGGCGCAAAAGGCGCTCTCCGACATCCACTATGCGGTTTTGGAAAGTCAGCTATCGGACCTTAGCCAGGTCCAGGCCGGCTGCGAGCGGATCAAGACAACGCCCCTGCCCTTCGCATATTCGCTGCTGCTGCATCGGACGGCCTTGCTGTTTTGCCTGCTGCTGCCGTTCGCCCTGGCGCCGGCGTTAGGCTGGTGGACGCCGCTGCTGGTGCTGATCGCCAGCTACACCTTCTTTGGCCTGGACGCGCTGGGAGACCAGCTGGAGGATCCGTTCGGAACCGACGACAACGACCTTCCACTCGACGCCCTGGTGCGCACCGTTGAGCGCGAGCTTCACGCCATCGGGCGTTCCGACCTGCCGCCGCCGCTGGCCCCGCTCCGTTATCGGCTCACCTAGGCGTTTACGTGCTGGGCGGCTTTGGAAAACTCGGCCTCGAAGTCCTGATCGCTGATGTCGCTTCGCGCCACCAGCAGGCTGCAATCGAGATTATCGACGATGTAGGCCCCGTTGGCGCCGCTCCACCAACGCTCAAGCAAGCTACGCTTGCGGTGACCGACCACGACCAAATCGGCGCGGACCTTTCTGGCGTAGTCTCCGATCTGCTGGGCCGGCTCGCCGCGAACCAGCGCGCCGGTTGAATCCAAGCCCAGCATCTCCAGCTTTCGAAGCCCTTCGTCGAGGACGGCGCAATAGGCTTCCAAGTGGCCGTGGGCCGCGCCGACATGCGCGCCCTCGGCGAGAGCCAAGCCGCCGCTTTCGGCCAGGACCGATAGCAGGAAGACCTTGGCGCCGCATCGCTTGGCCAGCAACGCGCCCTCTCGCAACGCCGCGCGCCCCGCCTTGGTGCTGTCATAGGCCAGAACAATCCGCCGATACATGATGAAGCCCTATTCCTTGCGCGCTCGGGCGCCGAACGCGGCGGCGCCGGAAACCGCCGACGCCAGCCTTCGAAACCGATCTTCTAATCTTGAACGAAATTGACAAGCTTGTTCAGCTTTTCGTTGACTCCGTCGCGGGCTCGCTCGCCAGGCGCTGCATGGACGCCGCCGCTCAGGCCGACATCATCACCCCCGAATGGAGCGCCATCTGCCCGCCATCGGCGTTGAGGATCAGCCCCGTGAGATAGGAGGCTTCGTCAGAGGCCAGGAAGGCGATCGCCTCGGCCTGCTCCTGCGCGGTCCCCATGCGCCCGAGCGGGACGCGTGCGATCCGGGCGCGCAGCCGCTCGGAAGCCATGCCATCGGCCCCGGTGGTCAGGTCGGTGGCCGTAATGCCCGGACACACGCAGTTGACCCGGAGGCCATAGCGTCCCCATTCGACCGCCAAGGACCGCGTCAGGCCGATCACGCCATGCTTGGAGACCACGTAGCCCAGTTGATGGGGCACAGCGGCCAGGCCGGCGATGGAGGCGACATTGATGATCGCGCCCCGCGCGGCCGGGATCATCGCCGCCTTGGCGACCGCCTTCGACCAGAAAAATTGCGAATAGAGATTGATGCGCAGCACCCGGTCCCAAGCCAGGAAATCCTCGGCGGGCGCGACGACCGACACGCCGGCGTTGTTCACTAGGATGTCGATCCGATCGCGGGCCTGCATCACCTCGGCGACGGCCTGCGCCGCCACCGTCTCGTCGGAGGCGTCGCCCGGTATGGCGAGGGCTTGGCCGCCCGCCGAGCGGATGTCGGCGACGCTCGACAGGGCGGAGGCCTCGTCAAGGTCGTTGACGGCGACGAACGCTCCTTGCGCCGCCAACAGCAGCGCCGTGACCTTGCCAATGCCGCCGCCGGCTCCCGTCACGATGGCGACCTTGTTTGCGAACCGCATGGTGACTCCGTCCTGAGCATTCATCCCGTTAGGCCCGCGCCAGCTTGATCGAGGTCGGCGACACCTGGGCCGAGACTAGGCTGGCGCGGCCGGCGATCAGGCCGGTGACAACCAGACCGGCCCCGATAACCACCACTAGGCCGGCGACGGCCTGGAACCCGCCCGTCCACTGGCGGACGAGCCCGACGCTGAGCGGCGCAAACGCGGCCGGGACGTAGCCCACGCTTTGGGCCATGCCTGACAGGTGCGATGCGACATGGCTGTTGGGCGAGCGCAGCAGGACCATGGTCAAGGCCAAGGCGAACAATCCCCCCTGAGCCAGCCCCTGGATGACCGCCCAGACCCAGACGCCGGAAAGCGGCGCCAGCAGCAGGCCCAATAGTCCGGCCGCCGCGGCCACCGAAAGCACGACCGCGATCATCGACTGAGCCGGCTTGCGCGTGGCGAGCGAGGGCACGGTGAGCGAGGTCGCCAACTGGACTACGATCAGGACGGACAGCACCAGTCCCGCCGTCACCGCGTCCAATCCCCGTTCCCGCAGGATCGGCGCCAACCAGCCCAGCACGCAAAACGCGAGCGCCGACTGCAGGCCCATGAACAGGGCCACGCTCCATGCCAGTCGATCGCGCCACAGGCCCACGACCGGTTCGACGACCAGATCGTCGCGCTCGACCTTTCGCCCCAGCTGTAGCGACCACAGCAGCAAGGCCCCCACCACCGGCGCCGCCCAGATCGACAGGCCCACGCGCCAGCCACCGCCCAGCGCGGTCTCGATAGGCACGGTGACGGCGGCCGCCAAGGCCGCGCCGCCCGAGATCGCCGTGACATAGGCGCCGGTCACGATTGCGGTCCGATCCTCGAAATCCCGCTTTACCAGGGTCGGCAGCAAGACGTTGGCTATGGCGATCGCCGCGCCGGCGAGGATGGAAAAGGCAAACAGGGCCCACACCGCCCCGAGCGCGCGCCCGGCGGTTCCAAGCCCGATCAGCGCCAAGGCGCCAAAAAGCGCGCGCTCGGTCCCCAGCCGATGGGCCAACCGCGGCGCCAAGGGCGCGCACAGGCCAAGACACAGCACCGGCAAGGTGGTCAGCAGCCCGACCTGCCAGGCGGTCATTCCGGTCTCATGCACGACCTCGGGCAAGCGCACCGACAGGCTGGCGAACACCAGGCGCAGGCAAAATGCGGCGCCGACAATGCCGGTCGCCAGCATGAGACGGCCGCTGGGCTTGATCTGCTGCATCGCTCGCCTCCCCACGCGCCATACGAGATTCTGCCGGCACGGGTTGCCACAGATCATTCGACGGTGAGAATATCAATCTAATAACAGATCGACGAGGAAACCATGCTGATCGACGTGCACGCCCACCTCTTCACGCCAGGCATGATGAAGCGACACCCGTTCTGGGGCCCCTTCATGAAGCCCCAGGGCCTGACGGTCGGGCACTTCTCCCTGGGCACCAAGCAGCCCGCCGAGGCCAAGGACGACGCAGAGGCCGAAGCGAACCTGCTGGCCCGCATGACCCATTCGGCGAGACTGGCGGTCATGGAGCAGCGCGGCGTCGACAAGCTGGTTCTGTCCACGCCTTCGCACGCCTTCATGTACTGGGCCGGCGCGTTCGGCACCGAATACGCCAGGATCTGCAACGACGAACTCTCGGCCTTCTGCCAGGTGATGCCCGACAAGTTCGACTTCTGGGCCCACGCCAACTTGGCCGATCCGGATGCGGCGGTCGAGGAGATCGACCGCGCCGTGCGCGTTCTGGGCGCCAAGGGCCTTTGTGTCGGCGGCACTAATTTCGACGGGCTTCAAACCTACGACGAGCGCCTGTTTCCCGTCTGGGCCAAGCTGGCTGAACTCGATGTTCCCATCATGGTGCACGGGTTCAACCAGTCGATCTATCTGGGCGAGCGCCATCACGAGGATCGGTTCGAAACGACGTCCATCGTGGGCGACTGCGTCGATGAGACCCTGTTCTTCTGGTACCTGATCTGTGGTGGAGCCCTGGACGCCTTCCCGACTCTGAAGACCTACATCACCCACGCTGGCGGCATGGCGGTGTTCCAGCTGGGCCGGCTGTCTGAATTGAACGGGGCAATGGCCCCCGATGCGCGTAACCAGCGTCCGCTCATGGACTATATGAAGAACTTCTACTTCGATCTCGATGTCCACCACCCGGCCCTGCGGCGGGCCGTGGTGGAGGTGATCGGTCCAGACCAGCTGCTCTATGGCACCAACTTCGGCGGGGCCTACGACCATGGCGACCTCACCGCCGGGATCGACCTTTCCGAAGCCGATCGCGAGAAGATCCGCAGTGGCAACGCCATGCGGTTGCTCAAGCTCGATATGGGCCAGGCGGTGCGGGCCGCCTGATCCCGTCAAGCCGGTGGTGTCGGTCCGGCGATACGGCGCAAGGGCGTCGACATCGCTGGCCAGATCCCCGGGGGACCACCGGACGGCGCGCCCCGCGAGCCTTCGTCGATGTCACGAAATCAGCCCGTCGGCGCCGCCGGACGGCCGGGCCGGCGGCTTGCGCCGGCCATGTCGTCGGCCAAGGCTGGCTGGGCCGGGGGACCGCGGAAATCGGCGCGCGGCTCGGCCGAGAAGGGACACGTCAGGACCGCGAGGGCGGCCTCGAAGATGTCGCTGTGGTACTGTTGGTGGCTGACATAGCCGCCAGGCGACAACTTCAGTTTTCCGCCCAGCTCCGAAATGCCGTTTAGGAATATGCTAGCGCTCAATGCGAGCCGGCGACGAAACACGTCCGCCCCCAAATGCGACAGGCTTTCGCTCAATTTGCTGCGGATTTCGGTGGAGGCCGGCGAAATGTCGGCCGAGCGTTCGAACGGATGCTCCTCCGGTTCCAGCTGCATGACGGCGAGCGTGAAGCGCGCATAGTCCCTCATGGCCTGTACTTCCAACATCGTCACGAGCGGCGAGAACAGACAGCTGAGCAGCCGCGGCACGCTGAAATCGCCCTCGGCCCGCGCGACCTCGAGCAGGGTCTGGCGATGGGCTTCCATGGCCGGCAATCGCATCTCGGACACGGCCTGGATCAGGCCCAGCTTGGAGCCGAAGTAATGCTGAACCACGTAGTTGTTGGCCTGCCCCGCGGCCGTAGCCAGCTGCCGTAGCGAGACCCCGTCAAGACCGTGCTGACCATACAGGCGCTCGGCGACCAGCATCAGCTTTTGGGCGGTCTTGGGGTACTCCTGAAAACGTCTCGGCATGCTCGATCCTTGCCCGACTGCCAGCGAAAATAAAAGCCGGCGCTCGACGATCAGACGCCGAAACCCGCCCCATTAAGTCACTTGACTTATAGTAGGGATAAATCTTCCATGCCGCGAGGCGTTTCGTTCGCTGCGGCGCGCCGCCACAAACAGGCCTCGAGCGAGACCGCCCATGCGCTGGAAGGGATCGCGCTCCGCCAGCGTCCGGTCAGGGATGGCGGGATGTGCGCGATGGCGGCGCGTGGACACGTGCGGAAGCAACCACCCTACGAGAACGGAAGACCCATGACACGTTTGACCGGCAAGACCGCTGTCATCACCGGGGCCGGCTCGGGGATCGGTCGCGCCTCGGCGCTGAAGTTCGCGGCCGAAGGCGCCGCCGTGGCTGTCACGGACATCCTGGGTGACACCGCCCAGGCCGTCGCCGAGGAAATTCGAAGCGCCGGCGGACGGGCCGTGGGCTTCGCGGTCGACGTCGCCGACGACCAGGCCTTGAAGGGTATGGTCGAGCGCGCCATCGCCGAGTTCGGCCACCTCGACATCCTGTTCAACAACGCGGTCAATACGGCGGCGGGCAAGCGCAAGCGAGACGTGGACTTCCTGGAGTTCGATCCAGCGGTCTTCCAGGAGATCGTTCAGGTCAACGTGCTGGGCGGGGTTTTGGCCTCCAAGTACGCCCTGCCGCACATGCTCGAGCGCGGCGGCGGCTGCATCCTGTTCACCTCCTCGACCAGCGCCCTGGGCGGGGATGTCGCGCAGTTTTCCTATGGTGCGTCAAAGGCGATGGTGAACTGGTACGTCAAAACCATCGCCACCAACTACGGCAAGCAGGGCGTGCGGTGCAACGCGGTGATCCCCGGGGTGATCGAGACCCCGGCTATGAAGGCGTGGGCCAGTCCCGAGATGCATTCGGCATTCATGAAGCTGCAGAACGCACCGCGTCTGGGTCGCCCCGATGACATCGCCAACCTTGCCGCCTATCTGGCTTCGGATGAAGCCGCCTTCATGAACGGCGGACTGTACAAGTGCGATGGCGGGATGACCGCGCCTCTGCCCTTCGCTCAACTGCAGCTCGACTATCTGATCCCCCAGCACAAGCCAGCCGCCGATCGCGTGGCCCCTTGATCCGCGGCGCTGGCCGTCAGGACCGCGCCGTATCGGCTTCCGCCGCCGCCTCCAAGGCCTCCACGGTGCGCTGGTAGGGTTTCAGCCCCGACCAGGTCAGCCATAGGCCGAGAAGCGCGATGGGGCCGCCGACGACGGCGAGCGCATAGGGCAGCCCCGCATCGTCCTTAAAGACATGATCCGTGACCAGGGCGACCGACATCGGTCCAAAGCCGATGCCCACCAAGCCGCCGATGAGCAGATAGATCGCCACCGCCTTGCCTCGCATACGGTTCGGCGTAATCGCCTGCACGGCCGTCGGCGCGGCGGCTTGGGCCATCGCGAAGCCGGTGACGACCACCGTCAGCAAGGCGAAGCTGAGCCACGGCGCGCCGACGAGGGACCATAGGCTCACCGTTGGCAAGACCAGCAGCCAGGCCAGCATCGCCACGCGAAGCCGCGCGGCGGGCACGCGCTTGGCGGCCCAACGATCGCTGAGCCAGCCGCTGATCAGGGTCCCGACAAGGCCGCCGGCCGCGACCAGCACCCCGATGATCAAGCCCGAGGTCTTGGTCGGAATACCAAAGCGGCGATCAAAGAGGGTCGGCGCCCAGGCCAAGGTCCCATAGCCGATCACGGCGACCACGCCCGGATAGGTCAGCACGCGCGAAAAAGCGGCGGCATGGCGTTTGAGATAGCTGAAGAACTCTCCCCAGCCGGCGCTCGTCTTCGACAGAAGCACGCTCACCGCGTCCCGGCGCGCGGGCTCGCGGATGGTCAGCAAGAGCAGGGCCAGCGCCAGACCCGGCGCGCCAGCGACCAGAAAGGTCAACCGCCAGGGCGACATCAGCCCAACGCCCGGCAGGTTGAGACCCGCATCGGGGATGATCCGTGCGATCAGCGCGCCCAAGATCAAGGATGCGCCCGAACCAATGGCCAAGGACAGATAGTAGACGCTGAACGCGCGCCCCCTCCGTTCGGGCGAGACGTAGTCGGCGATTATCGAATAGGCGGCCGGCGCTAGCACGGCCTCGCCGATCCCCACGCCCATCCGGGTCAACACCAGCGCGTCGTAGCTCTGCGCAAAACCCGACAGAACCGTCATCACGCTCCACAGAACCATGCCGACGATGATCAGATTTCGCCGGACCGTGCGGTCGATCAGCCAGCCGAACGGCAGCCCGGCGAAGGTGTAGAAGAGGGCGAAGGCGTATCCCTGAAGGAAGCTGAAGGCGGTGTCGGAAATGCCAAACTCGGCGCGGATGGGGCGCACCAGCAGCGCGGGCAGCTGCCGGTCCAGTTGCGAAAGCAACGTCGCCACGAACAGGACGCAGATCACGTACCAGGCATAGCGGATCGGGGGATAGGGCGTCTCGGTCGCCGTCGCGCTCGCCTGTCCGTGCATTGTCCGTATCCTCCGCCGATAAACGCCCTTTTGGGCCCCCGGGCGCTCCGTCGTAGAGTCGACGTCGCCTCTTTCGCCTCGCGCGCTCAAGGCCGCGACGCGTCGGACGATAGGCGATCGGGCCTCGGCGCTGTCAAGGTTTGTTTTGACAGCCGAATTACGTTCGCGTTAGAGAATGCACTGAACACTATCGACCAAACCGTTCAAAAAATGCGATAGTCGCGCCAGGGAACGCACATGGCTCGAAGAGCTCCGCCAGGGGGCCTCGACGCAGGAGGAAATCAGATGCTGATCGATCTTCACGCTCACGCCCCGCTGCCGGGCTACTACAACCAAGATCCGCACTGGGGCCCCTTCTTCGAAAAGCATGACGACGGCCATATCCGCCTGCGGGTCGGCGAATGGGTGCTGACTCTGGGCTCGCCCGAGCGTCGCGCCGCGGTCAAGCGGGGCGAGACGATGGAAGTGGCCGAGTTCATGTCGAAGTGGAACGATCCCAAGCACCGCCTGGCCGGCATGGACGCTCTGGGTCAGGACGCGCAAGTCCTCTCGGTGCCGTCGCACTGCTACATGTACTGGGCCGAGCCGGAGTTCGCCAACCGGTTCTCGACCACGGTCAATGACACCCTGGCCGAATACTGCAGCCGCTCGGACGGCCGGTTGATGATGTGGGCCACGGCCGCCCTGCAAGACCCGGTCAACGCGGCCAAGGAAATCCGTCGCGCCTGCACCGAACTGGGGGCCAAGGGCCTCAGCGCCGGCGGTTCGAACTTCGGCGGCCTCGAATTCGACGATCCGCGCATGGACCCGATCTGGGAGACCCTCTGCGACCTCGATCTGCCGATGTTCGTACACGGCTACAATCAGTCTGTGACCTGGGGGTCCAAGGCCAACACTGACAAATACGAGACGACGGCCATCGTCGGCATGAACTATGACGAGACCAAGTGCTTCTGGTACCTGATCTGCGGCGGCGTCCTCGATCGCTTCCCTAAGCTGAAGGTCTATATCACCCACGCGGGCGGCTTCGTGCCCTACCAGCTTGGCCGCCTGGCCCAGACCATCAAGAACCTGGACGTGGTCCACAACAAGAAGGACCTCGAGGAGTACCTGCCGAACTTCTGGTTCGATCCGGAACTGCATGAACTGCCGATGCGTCAGGCCCTGGTCGAGGTCATCGGCGCGGACCGGCTGGTCTATGGCACCAATTTCGGCGGCAGCGACGCGATCCGTGGCGACCTTACCGACGGCCTGCAGATTTCTCCGGAAGATCTCGAAAAGATCCGCTGGAAGAATGCGGTCGACCTGCTGAATATCGACCTGGACAAGATGGGTCGCGCGACCAAATCGATCGCCGCCTAATTCCAGTCTCCGGCGCGGCGGCTCCTTGAAGAGCCGCCGCTTGCCGTTCCGAGCCGTCGCCGGCTTGGCGCGAGGTCCAGGACCCCATGACCCATCCGACCGACTGCAAGATCTGTGGAATGCTGCATGCCGCGGCGACCGAAGACGTCGTGCTTGCCGGCCCGCATTGGGCCGTCGTGGCCATGCAGGATGTCCCCGGAATGCTGATGGCCTTCACCCGCGATCATGATCGCGGCGTGGGCTTCCTGTCAGATGGAGCCGCGGCCGAGCTTGGCCCGTTAATCAACGCCCTTTCCGCCAGACTGGTCGCGACCGGGGCGTTCGAAAGGACCTCCGTCATCTATCTGGGCGACAGCAACGCCCATACCCATTTCATGCTGCTGGGTCGCAAGCCTGGGGATGAGCGCGTGTTCGACAATGCGCCCCTGCTGGCTCGGTTCGCCGCCAAGGACCGCGATCGCGCGCGGGCCATCGTCGCCGATTTGCGCGACGCCCTTGGCGGGACGCTCGCGCCCGCCGCCTCAGCCTAGCCAACGTCGAGGAAAGCCGATGAAACTTGCTCGATGCACGGATGGCGGCGACGCGTTCTGGGCGCTCGTCGATCCCGACGCCGACACGGCTCAGCCGATCGCCGGCGGCGTGTCGGACTGGGGACCCGATGTGACGCGGGGCGGCGGCCAGGACGCCCTCACCTTCAAGGGCCCGGTACGCGCCCTTTCGTCGCTACGCCTGCTGGCGCCGTGCGAGAACACCAGCAAGGTCGTCATCGCCGGCGCCAACTACAGCAAGCACCTGGTCGAATTCGGCGTCGCTGCGCCAACCCAGCCCATCGCCTTTCTCAAGGCGTATGGCGCCTTGATCGGCGCCGCCGATCCGATCCGCTATCCGCCGCTGACCGAGCAACTGGACTATGAGTGCGAGCTCGTTGTGGTGATCGGCGACGCGGCGATCGACCTGGACGATCCTCTCGCCTGCGTGCTCGGCTACACGGCGGGCAATGATGTCAGCGCGCGAGATCTGCAGCGCAGCGGCCCGCCGGGCATCGGCATGGACCTCTATGCCGCCAAGAGCCAGGACAAGGCCACGCCGGTCGGCCCGTGGATCGTCACCCGTGATGAATTTGCGCCGGGCAACCCGGCCTTGCGCCTGTCGACGACGGTCAATGGCGAAGTCCGGCAAGACGGCACCACCGCCGACATGACGTGGGACGTTCCCGAGCTGATCCGGTTCGTGCATCAGCGTGTCAGCTTCGGCGTCGGCGACCTGCTGTTCACCGGCACCCCCGAGGGCGTGGCCCAGGCGTCCGGCCGCTATCTGAATCCCGGCGACCTGGTCGAGGTCTCGCTAGAGGGCGTGGGCGTCCTGCGAAATCAGATTGCGTCCCGCGCCGGCTGACGCGCGCTCAGCGCCACTTGCGCGCGCCCAGGATCTTACCGACCGTCTGCTGCAGCCGTAGCGCCAAGGGCTCGCCCTCGCGGGGGGGGACCACGGTCTCGCTCAACGCCAGACGCACCATCATCTCGGCGATGGCGCTGCGATCGACCGAGACGCCGATATCTTTCTCCCAGGCGTCGAACACCGTTTCCAGCGCCGACAATACGCGCGCGATGAAATGGTCGAAGTTCGACTCGAAGTACTGCAGCACGAACGCCGGCTCGACGTGCAGGAACTGAGACCCTCTGCGGGTCTCATTGTTGGAGACGCTGTAGCGCAGAAAGGCCCCGAACCGTTCGGCCGGCGTTTCGCATCCCTCCATCGCGTGGCTCAACTCGTCATCGGTCTCGGTCCTGAGCCGCAGCAGCACCGCTTCCAGGACCGCTTCCATCGACGGGAAATACCGATAGAGCGTCCCGCGCGAGACGCTGGCTTCGTCGCAAACCTCCTGCGCGGTGATCCGAGGGGTGCCATGGTTCATCATCACGTTCTGCGCGGCGTTGATGATGTTCTCGATGGTCTTGGCCGCCCTCGGGTCGGGTCGGCGCGGACGAACGGCGACGTTGGAAGCGGAAGCTTCCGCGCGTCTGGCCGAGCGCCTGGCCAGGATGTCCGGACGAGCCGTCCGGGCGCTGGAGGTCATGCTTGGGGTGCTCCGATATACAATCTTCAGCCTAACTTGCGTCGCCTCGGCGCGCAAACCGCGTACGGCCCGCTTTCGGAAAATAAACGAGACAAAAACCGGAGTTTTGACTAGAAAATATCGACATCGGACAGCTCGTCAGAAGCTTCGAGGAAACATCGGACATGCATATCGATCTGAGCGCCAAACGGGTGATTGTGACCGGCGCGAGCCGAGGAATCGGGCGGGCCACGGCCGCGGCCTTCGCCCGCGAAGGCGTGCGGCTGGCGATCTGCTCGCGCAACCCCGACACGCTGTCGGCCATCGCTGAAGACATGCGCGTGCTTGGCGCCGCGGAGGTCATCGCGGTCGCGCTCGATGTGCGCAATACCGCCGCCGTTCGCGCCTTCGTCAATCAGGTCGCCGAAACCTGGGGCGGCGTCGACGTGCTGGTCAACAACGCCGGCCAGGGCAAGGGCGGCAGCCTCGAAACCTTGGAGCCCGAGGATATCCTCGACCACGCCAACAACATCCAGATCGCCCATTTCCGGTTCGTCCAGGCGGTCGTGCCTCACATGCGCGCGCAACAGTGGGGGCGGATCATCAACATCAACGCCCTGGCCGGGGCCCTGCCGACGCCGGACGGCATTCCCTCGGTGACCAACCGCGCCGCGGGGATCGCCCTGGCCAAGCTCTTGGGCCAGCAGCTGGCCAAGGACAACATCCTGGTCAACAGCCTGAACATGGGTTGGATCGATACGGGCCAGTGGGATCGCCACTACAAGGAGATGCCCCCGTCCATCTCGCGCGAGGAGTTCCTCGAAATGGTGGTCAAGGTCGTGCCCCTCGGTCGGTTCGGCCGTCCCGAGGAGGTGGCCAATGTCTGCCTGTTCTTGGCCAGCGACCTTGCGACCTTCCTGAGCGCGGCCTCGATCGATGTCTCGGGCGGCCTACAGGGCGCGATCGCCTACTATCCCACCCTCAAGCGCGAAATGCAGGAAATGGGGCTGGAGCGTCAGGCCACTCTCGAAGCGGCCTCCGCCGCCTAGGGCCCCACCGCGCCGGGTCGTCATCCCCGCACCGCCGCGGGGATGACGCATCGCGGCCTTGGAGAGGCCCGGCTTAGTGGGCTTCGCTTTGCGGATAGATCGCCAGGCGCGCGATGGTCGCGTGGTCGGGCTGCTCAAGCATGAACCGGATGGCCCGAGCGATATCTTTGGGATCGAGCGCGACCGGATCTTCAATCTTCGCCGCCGCCATCATCCTGTCGAACATCTCGCTTGAGGTCGAACCCGGCGCGATCGATCCGACCTTGACGCCAGCGCCGGCCAGTTCGATCCGCAGCGATTGGGTGAAGGCCTCGAGCGCATGCTTGAGCCCCCCATAGACGCCGCCCGCCCGGGAGATCAGGTAGGCGCTGATGCTCGACACGTTGATGATCGCGCCAGACGACTGACCGCGAAACTCTCGAGCGAACACGTAGGACGAGCGCACCACGGCCTCGAAGTTAACCCGGATCATGTAGCTGACGGCGTCGAGATCGATGGTGTCCATCGTTCCGACGGCCATAACCCCGGCATTGTTGATCACCACGTCGGCGCGCCCAAATCGCGCCTTGGCCAACGCCAGAAGTTGCTCTGGAACATCGGGCTCGGCGATATCCGCCGCCAGCAAGGCGCTGGGGCCCGGCAAGGTCGCGGCCAGCGCCTCGAGCCTCTCCAGCCGGCGGCTCGTCAGCACCAGATTGCACCCGGCGTTGCTCAGATCGAGCGCCGTCGCCGCGCCAATGCCGGCGGAGGCCCCGGTCAGGACGACGGTTTTTCCCTTCAACTCCATTGGCCGGGCGCCTTTCTCATGCCTTCGATAGTGGGCCGCATGTCGGCCACGCTGGGCAGGTGCGCGGTGAACCCGCCGTCGACGGAGAGGATCTGGCCGGTGACGTAGGAGCTGAGGTCGGACGCCAGGAACACCACCATGTTGGCGATGTCGCGCGGGGTCCCCAGGCGCGGCACCAGGCAATGGCTCAGGAAAATGTTCTGGATGTGCGCGGGCAGCCGTTGCTCCATGCCCGGCTGGATGATCAGACCCGCGGCGATGGCGTTGACCCGCACGCCCTTGGGGCTATATGCGGTCGCCAGGTGACGGGTCAGGGCGTTCACCGCGGCCTTGCCCGCCGCATAGGCGAAATTGCTGACGTCGCCCGAAAGGGACTGGCCCGACGAGATGTTGACAATCGATCCACCGCCCCGCGCCAGCATCGACGGGATGGCGTGCTTGCAAAACAGCATCGGCGCGCGGGCGTTGATCGACTGGACCTGATCCCAAAGCTCGACGGGCATCTCAGGGATGTCCAGGTCGCGGGATGAAAAGCCCGTCGCGCCGGCGTTGTTGTCGAGAATGTCGACGCCGCCGAAGGTCGCGACGGCGAACTCGACCACCGCCCGGATGTCGTCCTCGTCGGTGATGTCCCCGACCTTGCAGGCCACCTCGTGACCTTGCGCCTGCAAGCGATCGGTGACCGCTGAAAGCTCCGGAGCCCGAAGGTCGGTCAGCACGACCCGAGCGCCCTTTTCGGCCAGCGCCAGCGCCGTCTCCGAGCCGATAGAGCCGGCCGCGCCGGTGACCAGCGCCACCTTGCCGTCCAGTAAACCCATCTGTGTCTCCCCTTGGACGGCTCTAGCCGCCTTGTTGTTCCATCTCCGCGACGTTCGGCGGTCGCGACTGGTAGCCTGGCATGTGCAGACCGCCATCGACGTTGATTAGTTCGCCGGTCACGAAGCGCGACATCTCCGAGGCCAGGAACACCGCGACGGGCGCGATATCCTCTTCAGGGTCGCCGTTGCGCAGCAGAGGCTTGCGCGAGGCCGCCATCTCGGCGAAGCCCGGCATGGCCTCGGCCATGCGGTGAAAGACCGTGCCCATCGCCGCCGGCGACAGCAGGTTGACCCGGATGTTGAACCGCCCCCACTCGTGGGCGGCGCTGCGCGTGAGGCCGCGGAGCGCCGATTTGGTGATGTTGTAGTCGGCGTTCAGCCAGGCGGCTGTCTCCACGTCGATCGAATAGAAGTTGATGATCGAGCCGCCGCCGCGGGCGGCCATGTGGGGCCGCGCGGCTTGCATGGCCCACCACCCCGCCCAGAGCCCCGAATGCAGGGTGCTGTCCAGCATCTCGTCGGTCTTCTGCTCGAGCAGGACCTTGGGGCTGAGGGTGAAGGCGTTGTTGACGAGGATGTCGAGGCCGCCGAACAGATCGACCGCCTTCTGCACCGCGCCCTGGATCTGGTCCTTGACGCGCACATCGGCCTTAATCACTTCGGCCCGCCCGCCCAGCTCCTCGGTCAGCTCCGCCTTGATGGTCGCGCAATAGTCCTCGTTGAATTCGGCGACCAGGACGGTCGCGCCTTCCCGGATGAAACGGCGGGCGATGCCGCGGCCGATGCCGCCGCCGCCGCCCGTGACCAAGGCGACCTTGCCGTCGAGCAGCCCCATCAGCGCAGCTCCTCGGGCGTGCGGATGGTCGTGCCGAGGATGGGCCCGACCAGCTGGTGCCCCCAGTAGCTCAGGCGCTCGGCGTTCAGTTCGAAGGGATCGCCGGGCCAGGGATGGGTTTCGGCGATCACTTCGACGGCGAAGCCCGAAGGGCTGAAGTGGTAGAAGGAGAAATGCGGGTCCTGGGTGTGTTGCCCCAGGGTCATCTGCACTTGGATCTGGCGCTTGTTGACGATGTCCCAGGTTTCGCCGACATCACGAAGATCGCCGGTCAACAGGCCGATGTGCTGGATGCCCATCCGACCGGGGGCGTGGCCATAGCCGATGTCGTGGCTGGTCAGGTTGTTGAGCCCGGCGCGATAGAACCCGGTCCGGCCCTTGCCCGCGCCCGATCCATACCATTGGAAGCCCATGATATTGATCAGGAAGTCGTCCAGCTCCGGGCCATATTCCGGGGTCATCACCACGACATGGCCAAAGCCCCGGCCGTAGGTGTTGAAGCCGCCATGGCGACGGCCCGGCACAAACGAGCCAGGCTCGCCCTTCTGGCCGTAGAACAGCTCGTACTGATAGCCCACGGGATCCTTGAACCGGACCACATCGCGCACCCCGCGGCGAACCTTGAGGTCATCGCCGCCCTGCTCCACGACGATGCCCGCGTCCTGGAGCTTCTTGACGGCCTTTTCGAACGCGATCCGGTTGACGCATTCCCAGCCGATATAGGCCAGCTTGTCGATCGGCCCAGGCTGGAAGGCGAAACGATAGCGCCGATCGTCCATCTTCAGATAGAGCGCGTCCGGCTCGTCCTCCGGCGAGGGCGCGATGGCCAGACCCAGGACTTCGGGTCCGTAGCTGCGCCAGGCCTCGATGTTGGGGCTTTCAAAGCCCAGATAGCCGATACCCCGGATATCCATGGTCCAGTTCCTCGTCTTTTCGCTTGGCTAACAGGCGGTCGTGCCGCCATCGATGATGATGTCCGCACCGGTGATGAAGGCCGCCTCGTCGGTGGCCAGGAAGGCGGCCATGCCGACGATATCCTCCGGCTCGCCTGGACGGCCGAGCGGAATATTGGCGGTCAGCTGGGCGCGGACGGTGGGGTTTTCGACAAAGGCGCGCGTTCCCGGCGTGACGACGAAGCCGGGGCTGATGCTGTTGGCGCGGATGCCGACCGCGGCGCCCTCCAGCGCCATCTGCCGGGTCATCGCCACCACACCGCCCTTGGTGGCGTTGTGGGCGATGGTTCCGTTGCCGCGCGAGCCCTGCCATCCCGCCGTGGACGCCACATTGATGATCACCCCGCCGTGCTTGGCCAGATGGGGCCAGGCGAACTTTGTCGTCAGGAAGACGAGGTCGAGCTCGTTTCGCAGGGTGTAGCGCCAGTCCTCGATCGAAAGCTCGGTGATCGAGCCGAACTTCGCGGCCGAGGCGTTGTTGTAGAGAATGTCGATCTTGCCGTAGTCGGCGACGGCCTGGTCGATCCAGGCCCGCGCGCCGTCAGGGTCGCCAAGATCGCAGGCCATGGTGGTCATGCGCCCTCCCGTCTGGGCGACCAGCCGCGCGGTCTCGGCGTCGGCCTCGGCGTTGACGTCGCATCCGGCGACCACCGCGCCCTCCGCGACGAACCGAAGCGCCGCGGCCCGGCCCTGGCCGCCCCCCGTGCCTGAGATGAGCGCGACGCGCCCTTCCAGTCGACGCATCATGCCGGTCCTCCGCTCGCCGCATCACGCGCGTCCAGCTCGAGGCGGATGGCCGCATGCTTTTCGCGCGTCAGCGGATAGGTGAAGGCCAGCCAGGCTCCCAGGAGAAACAGCGCCGCCGAAGGACCCGCGAACACCATTTCCAAGCCGGAGATGGCTTGCGGGGTGTTCGCGCCCAAAAGCGCGGGCTTGTAGCCGACCAGAGCCAGGGCGGCGAAGGCCAGGCCGACCGCCAGGGCGCCGCCCAACTTCCAGCTGCTGATCAACAGCGCATAGAGCACGGCGGTTTGATCCGAGCCGGATTCGAGCCGCAGTTCGTCGCCCGCATCGGCCATCATCGCGCGTGGCAGCAGGTTGAAGGCGCCGAACGACAGCCCCCAGCCCATCATGCCCACCGCCATCGCCGGCAGATTGTGGTCAGGCAGGAAGATGAACGCCACGCTGACGATGGCGGCCAGAACGCCCGATATTCCAAGCACGAAATGCTTGTCGAGCCGCCGCGCCAGCCAGGCTACGGCGGGTACGGTGATCATGGCCGTGACCACCTGGGCGATCAGAACGACGCCGACGGCGCTGCGCTCCAGCCCCTTAGCGGCGGTCACGAAGAACACCAGCATCGCCGAGGCGGTGCCAAACCCAAGGCCAAGCAGAAGGTCAATGGCGGCGATCCTGAAGACGGCTTTGCGGCCGACCACGGCCAGATAGGCTCTGATCCCGACGATATGTCTTTGGGTGACGAGCAGGGTCTCCGGGACGCGCCAGGCGGCCAAAGCCACCGCCGGCGCGGTCAGGACGATGATGATCCACCCCATGAGCTGGGTGGGCGGCAAGCCGGTCCCGCCAAGCTTGGCGGAGATGATGGGAAAACCCATCACGGTCAGAATGCCCAGTAGAGAGGCGAACTGAAGCCAGGCATAGACCCGCGAGCGCTCGTCGTAGCCAGCCGCCAGGCCGGAGGCGAGCGCCAGTTGCGCCAGCGACAGGACAGACCACCCCAGGAAACTGGCCGTCAGGGTCACCAGCAGATAGACGGGTCCCACGCCTGGCTTGGCCATAAACAACAGATAGACGGCCAACATGAGCGCCGGCGCGCCCAGGACCAGCCATGGGCGATAGCGGCCCCAGCGGGTGTGGGTTCGATCCATCGCCGCGCCGAGCAGCGGGTCAACGACGATGTCGAACACGCGCACGCTGGTGAAGATCAGGCCGATCAACGCCAGCGGCAGGCCCAGAACCGTCGCATAGTGTTCCGGAATCATGACGACGAGCGGCAGCGACAGCGCCGTTAGCGGCACGCCCAACAAGGCCAGCGACAATAGCCCGGGCAGCCTGGGCCGGCCGGACGCGCGGGCTGGGGCGGCGACCGCGCTGCTCGCGGCGTCTGGGACGGCCGTCATCCCTCAACGGCTTCCACGACGATGGCGCCTTGGGGGCAGGACTCTGCGCCTTCGATCGCCCGCTCCAACAGCTCGGCGGGCACGATGTCGGTGGTCACAACCACAAGCCCCCCCTCGAGCTGATAGATCTCGGGGCAGATCTCCACGCAGGTGCCATAGCCGCAGCAGGCGCTTCGGTCCGCCCTGACGCGATGCGGGGTCGCTTCTGAACTCATAACCTTCCTCCGTGCCGGGCGCCCCTTTGGGGCTTCTCCGGAGGGCCAGCGGCCCGTCGTTCCTCACTGAATCGAACAGTTGCATTTTCTATACAGAAATGCCACCTCTGTTCAAAATTATATGGCGCCTAGCGCTGCGGAGGACACCCATGCTGGACCGGACACGGACGACGCTTTCCGACGGGACGACGATCGACGACTTGATCAACGTGCAGACGCGCGAAGTCCAACTTCGGGCGATCTCGGACCCGGAACTCTACGACATCGAGATGCGCAAGGTGTTTGGGAAGACCTGGCTGCTGCTGGGCCACGAGAGCGAGATCCCGAACTCGGGCGACTTCATCACGCGACTGATGGGCTCGGACCCGGTGCTGATCACGCGTCAGAAGGACGGCTCGATCCGGGTTATGCTCAACGTGTGCCCGCACCGGGGCATGCGCGTGTGCACCAGCGACGCGGGCAACGCCAAGGTTCACACCTGCATCTATCACGGCTGGGCGTTCAAGAACGACGGCGACTTCATTGGCGCGCCCGTCGCCGCCGAGCAGATGCACGGCACGATTTTGCCCAAGGAAAAGCTCGGCCTGACCCAGGCGCGCACCCACCTCTACGGGGGCCTGATCTTCGCGACCTGGAATCTCGACGGCCCCTCGTTCGACGAGTTCCTCGGCGAGATGAAGTGGTACTACGACATGCTGTTCCAGCGCACGGATCGGGGCCTGGAAGTTCTCGGCCCTCCGCAACGCTTCACGATTAAAGCCAACTGGAAGACCGCCTGCGAACAGTCGGCCGCCGACGGCTTCCACACCCTGACGCTGCACCGTTGGCTTGGCGAGTTCGCCAAGTTCGGCGATGGCGACCTGACCACCTCGATGTACGGCACCGAAGTCAGTTCGCTCCAGGGCCATGCGCTGCGGTGCATGCCCGCCGCCAACAAGTTCAAGCAGGCCGCCGGCTTCCGCGACGGGAACCTGACGCTCGAGGAGAAGCTGGCGATCGTGCCGCCGCCCGGCATCACCAAGGAAATGCTGCCCCAGCTGATCCGCAACCTGACGCCTGAACAGCTGGGCCTGCTGGTCGACAGTCCGCCGCAGGTCGGCGGGATGTTCCCCAACGTCCTGATCGCCTTCATCTATGTGCCTCAGCCCGATGGCGAGATCATCGGCCTGACCTCCCTGCACACCTATATTCCTAAGGGGCCGGACGAGCTGGAGTTCTGCAACTTCATCCTGGCCGAGAAGGACGCCCCCGAAGAGCACAAGCAAAAGGCCCTGCAGTTCGCGGTCCGGATGCTGGGCACCTCGGGCATGGTCGAGCAGGACGACTCCGACACCTGGCCCCACATCACCCAAACGGCCAAAGGCGCGGCCGCGCGCAACATCACGATGAAGTATCAGGCCGTCTGCACCACGCCTCCGCGGGCCGACTGGCCCGGCCCGGCCCTGGTCTACGAAGGCTTCACCAAGGACGACACCCAGTGGAACTGGTGGCTGGCCTACCGCGACCTGATGAACAGCTCGCTCTGATCATCGCCGCCATCATCAGGACCTGACCGCCATGACCATCGACGTCACCGCTACCGCCGACACCGCCGTCGCGCCGGACGCTTTCCGAGCCAATCGCGTGCCCGTGGGCTCGCCCGCCTATAATCAAATCGCCGAGTTTCTCTATGAGGAGGCCTGGCTGCTCGACGAGATCCGGCTCGCCGAATGGGTCGAGCGCCTCGACACCGATCTGCGTTACACCTGCCCGGTGCGCCAAACCCGGCCCCTGAGCCAGAACGCGGCCTCCATCGTCCGGACCGTGATGCACTTCGACGAAACCTACGCCTCGATCCGAGGCCGGGTCGGACGCATCACCGACACCCGCAGCGCCTGGGCCGAGGATCCGCCGTCTCGCACGCGACGTCTGATCACCAACATTCTGGTCGAATCGACGGACAATCCCGACGAGTTCGAGGTGAGGAGCTATCTGCTCTGCAGCCGCAGCCGCTTCGAGGAAACCAATCTGCTGTTCCTCAGTTGCGTCCGCCACGATCTGCTGCGACGCCATGGCGCCAGCTTCAAGTTGGCGCGGCGGGAAATCATCGTCGACCAGACGGTGCTGGGCTTCCCGAACCTCGCCATCTTTCTCTGAGCTGACACAGCTCTGATCGGCGGCGGTCTGGCTCACCAGACCGTCGCCGATCTTGGTTCCAAGACCAATCCAGGATTTGCCACATGCGCGCCGCCGTCATCTCCGGCAACGGAGTCGCTCCGGTCCTTCAGGATTTTCCCGAACCGACGGCGCGGGTGGGATCGGTCCTTATCGATGTCGACACCGCCGGGCTCGGAGGCTGGGACGTCCTGGGCGCCTATCGTCTCGGCGTTGAATATCCTTGCGTTATCCGCGGCGAGGGCGTTGGCCGCGCCGAGGATGGACGGCGGGTCTATTTCGGCGAACGCTCGATCGCACCGTGGGGGGCCTGGGCGGAAAAGACCCTGGTTCCGGCGGCGGAGGTCTGGGATGTTCCCGACGACATCGACGATCGCACCGCCATCACCATGGGCATCGCCGGCACCGGGATTTTGGTGCCGTTGGAAGCGGCTAATATCCAGCCCGGGGAGAGCGTCCTGATCCTCGGCGCCACGGGCGTCCTGGGACAGATCGGCCTGCAGTTGGCCCGAAGCCTCGGGGCGGGTCGCATCGTGGCCGCAGCCCGCAACCCAGCCGCCCTGGATCGGCTCGTCGAACGCGGCCTGGCCGACGCCGGCGTCGCCCTGGGCGGTGAGAACGACACCGAAGCGCTCAAGGCCGCCAGCGGCGGGGACGGCTTCGACATCGTGCTCGATCTTGTGTTCGGCAAGCCGTTCTTGTCGGCGGTCAAGGCCACCAAGTGGGGCGCGCGGCTGATCACCATCGGCACGGGCGCGGGCCGGGTGGTCGAACTCAACATCGGCGACCTGCTGTTTCGCACCCTCACCTGCATCGGCACCGGACAACGCCCGCCCGCCGATCGCGAAACGATCTGGCGGCGGCTGCTGGCGATGCAGAAGGCTCAGAAGCTGATCATCGACTACGTCGACTATGACTTCGCCGACGCCGCGGCGGCCTGGGCCGCCCAGGTGTCAGGCCCCCACGCTAAGATCACCGCGAAGGTGCGCTAGGCGCCATGGCGAAGGGCCCTCCCCCCCTTCGCCATGGGCGGCGGACCTCAGTCCGCCGACAGCGCCTTGTCCACCGCGGTGACCAGACGCGGGTCGGCCGCGTCGATATCCGGCGCGAACCGGTCGATGACCTGGCCATCACGACCGACCAGGAATTTTTCGAAATTCCAGACCACCTCGCCCGGACCGCCCGTGGCGATACCATAGCCTTTCAGCCGCTCGCGCATCGGCCCATCGCCGGTCGCCTCCGGCTTCAAGGCCGTCAGCCCCGCGTACAGCGGATGGATGTCGTCGCCCTTGACGCTGATCTTGGCGTAGAGCGGAAAGGTGACGTCGTAGCTGGTCTTGCAGAAGCTGGCGATTTCGTCGTCGGCGCCCGGTTCCTGGCCGTTGAAGTTGTTGGCCGGGAACGCCAGCACCTCCAGGCCCTCGGCCTGCTTGGCGCGATAAAGCGCCTCGAGCCCCTCGTATTGCGGCGTCAATCCGCATTTGGAAGCGACATTGACGATCAGCAGAACCTTACCGGCGTGGTTGGCCAGCGTGTCCGGTTCGCCGCCGATGCGGGTCAAAGGGATGGCGGTGATCGCGTCGGTCATGGGGACTCCATTGATTGCCTGCGGCGCTTGCCGCCGTCAGCGCGCAGCTTAGCAAAGCGCCATCGGCATCGCGCGTCGAAATTAAATTCCGCCATCAGAATTCTTAAGGAACGCGCCCGATGAGCCGTGCGCCGATCGATATTATCCGGACCTTTCTGGACGCCTGGTCCGAGGGGCCCGAGCGGCTCGAGCAGGCGATCCGCGATCTTTTTCGGGCCGACACGGAATGGACCAATATGGGCCTGTCGCGCACGGTCGGCGCCGACGAGGCGCTGGCGCTGGGCGCGCAGTTCGAGGCCAGCATGGGCTATGCGACAATCATCGTGGAAACACTGCATATCGCCGCGACGGGCAATGTCGTCCTGACCGAGCGCGTTGATCGCCTCCTGGCCGCCGACGGGCGCGAGATCGGCGCCTTCTCGATCGCGGGCGTTTTCGAGTTGGACGACGACGGCCGGCTCGTTCGATGGCGAGACTACACCGACCCGGGCGCCGTCAGCGCGATCCACGGACACTGAAGGACCCTAAGCCTAATTCCTATGGACTTCTCTTCTAGAATACTATTCTGCATTTGAAATAATCTGAGCCCGCACAGCGGGCCGAACTTCCGGGAAGGAACACCGATGAGCACCGCCCAGATGGCTCCCAACAAGGATCTTGCCGACGGCTTCGCCCAGGTCGGCGCCCTGTTTGCGGGCAACGACAAGAACCTCGAGGCGATCTATCGCCACCATCGAAACAACCTGCCCGTGATGGAGGGCGACATCTGCGCCGAGCTGGGCGCGGCCTCCTTCGCGGGCCAGACGGGCCGGCCGATCTATACGATCTTCAAGCACGCCGACGTGATGAAGGTGTTGCGCGACACCAAGACCTTCACGAGCGGGATCCTGATGGAGACGGGCCTGGGTCCGTTCCTCGACGGGCTGATGATCACGGGGCTGGACGGCGATGAGCACCGGCAGCTGCGCGGCATCTTGCAACCCTCGTTCACGCCCGCGGTCATGGAAGAATGGCGCGAGACCTATATCCGCCCCCTAATCAAGCGCTCGTTCGTTGAGCCGCTCGTGCCGCTGGGTAAGGCCGAGCTGATCGGCAGCGTCGGCGTGATGTTCCCCATTCACGTGGTCTACGCTGTCCTGGGCTTCCAGGACGACGATCCCGCTACGCTCGAAGCCTTCGCCACCAAGGCGCTGAAGGTGCTGGGCGGCATGGCCAACGACCCGGAGGCCAAACGCGCGGCCTTCCAGGCCTTCCAGGAGCTCTATGACCCGACCCTGGCCGCCGTCCAGGCCCGCCGGGCTTCCGGCGCCGAGGGCGCGGACCTGATCAGCCGCCTGATCCGGGCCGAGTTCGAGGGTCGAACCCTGAACGATCATCAGATCACCAATTTCGTGCGGATGATGCTGCCCGCCGCGTCGGAGACCACCTCCAGGACCTTCGCGATCATGATGACCCACCTCTTCGACCACCCCGAGGTGCTCGAGCGCCTGCGGGCGGATCGGACCTTGATGCGGAAGGTCTTGGACGAGAGCGTCCGCCACGACGCGGTCGCCACGTTCAAGGTCCGCGAGTGCCAGACCGAGGTCACGCTGCAGGACGTGACCATCCCCAAGGGCGCGATCATTTCGGCCTGCGTCGCCTCGGCCAACCGCGACGAGGCCGTGTTTGACAATCCCGACGCGTTCGACATCGACCGCAAGCAGATGGCGGCCTTCGGGTTTGGTTTTGGCGCCCACATGTGCGTCGGGATGTGGCTGGCCAAGGTGGAGATCGAGGAGGCGGTCGGTCTCCTTCTGGACATGCTGCCCAATCTGCGTCTGGACCCGGCTCACCCCCGTCCGGAGGTGCGAGGCGTCTCCCTGCGCGGCCCGGACGCGGTCCATGTGGTGTGGGACGCCCCCTAGGCGCTCGCACCCCATTTCCCGCTGCGCCGCGGCGCGAAGCGCAGGGCCCCCATCGCGCGATGGGGGCCCTTTTGGCGTCGGCGAAACTCTTTTCGGCCGGACGTTGCGTATGAAAAAAGCCGCCGACCGTTAAGCGGTCGACGGCCAGTCAGCCCCGAGCGGAACTGCGGGATTAGAAACGCTTGGTGAGGGAGGCTCCGTAGGTTCGCGGCTCGCCGATGAAGTCCGTCGCAAAGCCAAGACCCGCGGCATAGACGTCGGCGAACTGGCGGACGTTGTATTCCTTCTTGGTCAGGTTCTTGCCGTAGATGGCCAGTTCGATGTTGTGAGCGTCGAATTCGACGGTGAAGCGGGCGTTCAGCAGCCCATAGCCTGGCGTGCGAGTCAGGACGTTCGCCGTCGCGTAGATGCCCTGGGTCGTGGCCGATTGCTGGGCGGCCGGCGTGACCGGATTATAGAACTGCTTGCCCAGATAGGCGTAGTCGGCGTGCAGCGACACGCGGCCGAACGAGGTGGGCAGGGTCTGGGTGGCGCCCAGGTTGAATTGAACCTTGGGAAGCTGCGGCAATTCCTCGCCGCTCCGGTCCACCGGGCAGATCGACGAGGCGCCCGCGGCCTTGCAGCCCGTCAAGGACGCGCCCGGCACGGACTGCTGCTCGATGAACGATCCGCTCTTATACTTGCCGTTCATCAGGCTGAGGCTGCTGGTCAGCTCCATGCCCGTCCACGGACGGTAGGCGCCTTCCAGCTCCACGCCATAGACCCGGGCGTCGCCGGCGTTGACGATGAATTGGGTGCTGGCCCCAGCCGGCGTCAGCGCCGCGGCGTTGCGCTGAACGTCCGACTGCCAGGAGTGGAAGACGGCGATGTTCGTGCGCAGACGGTTTTCCAACCATGTGGCCTTTAGGCCCGCTTCGACGTCCCGCGTGGTCTCGGGCCGGAAGGCCGGAAGGCCGCCGGCGCGCGTGTTCCAGCCGCCAGACTTGGACGCCCGCCGCGTCTGCACATAGGCGAACACATCGTCATTGACCTGCCAGTCGATGCCGAATGTCCAAGCGGGATAGTCGAAGCTGGTCTTCTGGGTCTGGGCGCATACGCCCGCGACATCCGGGTTGGGCAGGTTGCACGTCGTGGCGACGCCCCAAGTGGAATAATTATACAGCTTGGTGTCGCGATCGTCCCAGGTCCAGCGAAGCCCGCCCGCGAGCCGGACGGCCTCGGTCAGCTGATAGTAGCCCTGACCGAAGACGCCGACCGAGCGATTGTGCACGTCGGCGAGGTTTTGCCCGGCCAGGCCGGCATAGGGACGGGTGGTGGCCGAATACGGCAGGAAGCCGAAGTTCTGCGACCGGCTGAATTCCTGGCCCTTCTCATCGGAGAAATAGCCGCCCGCGATGTAGGTGAACTTCTCGCCGACGCCCCCGTTGATCTGGAGTTCCTGCGACCATTGCTTGGAGCTGTAGCCGGCCCAGGTCGTCAGGATCGGGGCGGGCGTGCCGTCAGTGTCGACGACGCCGCCGGTATCGCTGAAGCGATAGCCAGTGATCGACTTCAGGGTCACGCCGCCCAGGTCCACCGAACCGTTGAGGCCAAAGCCATAGGCCTCCAGGCGATTGCCCAGCGGCATCGAGTACATGGCCCGGACATTGGCCGGCAGGCTGGCGAAGTTGGGATTGCTCGTCGGGACGAAGAAGCCCGTCGCGTAACTGTCGTAGAAGCCGCGATTGTGCAGGGAGGCGTTCAAGGTCGAAGCCAGACCGAACGGCCCGAACGAGCCGGTGGGTCCAAACAGCTCCGGCGCATAGGCATGCAGCGCGGTGAACTGGCCGTTGTCCTTGATCTTGTTGTAGTCGCCCGACAGGATCAGGCGAACCGGACCGTCTTCGTATTTGAGCTTGGCGCGAACGAAATCGCTGTCCTGGGCCCAGATGTCGCGGCCCAGCGGAATGTCCTGGCCGTACCCGTCGCGGCTCTTGGTGTTGGCGACCAGTCGGCCGGAGATCTTGTCGGTCAGGCCGCCATTAAGCACGAGGCTGGCACCGTACTGACCGTAGTTGCCCGCTTCGATCTTCACCAGGCCGCTGTATTGACTGGTCGGGTCAGCGGACAGGATGTTGACCGCGCCGCCGATGGTGTTGCGGCCAAACAGCGTCCCCTGCGGCCCGCGCAGGACTTCGACGCGCTGCAGGTCGAGCAGGTCGGTGAGCCCTTGAGAGGGCCGCGGAATGTAGACGCCGTCGACATAGATGGCGACGGCCGGGTCGTTGGAGACCAGCGCCTGGAGGTTGCCTTGACCACGCATGGCCACGAAGGCGAAACCCGACGCGGAAGGCGCGCCGGTGGCGATCGAGAGGCTGGGCGTCGTGCGTTGCAGATCGGTGACGTCGGCCACCTGGGCGCGCTCGAGCGCGGCGGCGCCGATCGCGGTGACCGCGACCGGCGTGCTCTGGAGATTTTCCTCCTGCCGGCGGGCGGTGACAACGACTTCCTCCAGCTGGTCCGACTGGGGCGCGGCCTGAGGCGCGGCGCTCTGGGCGAACGCAGGCGCGGTCAGCGCCGTGCAGGCCAGCAGGCCCAGCGCGCTTCCGCGCCACAGCAATTTGCACGCAGGTTGATTGGTCCTGAACGGCATCGAAACCTCCCCTCGGGGGTCTAGCGCCCCGCATTTTTATGGCCGCCAGCGAGCGCCATATTTACAGTCAAACTAAACAGAATTGGAAATCTGTCGCAAGAATAAAAATCTGAGATAAGAAGATCATTCCAAAACGCGACGATCAGTCGCGCGCTCGCCACATGGGCGGCCAAGCCTCATCAAGCGCCCATCAAAGCCCCCACCTCCCCGCATACGGATGACAGACGAGACCGGCATGACAGACACAGCCACCCTTTCGGGAAAGAAGATCATCGTCACGGGCGCGGCGCGCGGCATCGGGGCCAGCGCCGCCAGGGCGTTGACCGCGGCCGGCGCGAGAGTCTGCGGTCTGGATGTTTCGGTCGCCGCGGCCGGCGCGCCTGAGGTCAGGGACGCTGGGCGGCTGACCTTCGATCTGTGTGACGTGTCCTCGCGCGCCTCGGCGACGGCGGCCATCAATCGGGCCGTCGAAGAGATGGGCGGCCTTGATGTCCTGATCCACGTCGCGGGGGTCCAGCGCTACACGCCCGCGGAGGCGATCACCGACGAGGAGTGGGACCTGGTGGTTGGTGTCAACGCCAAGGGCACGATGATCGCCAACCAAGCCGCCTTCCCCCACCTCAAGGCGCGCGGCGGCCGTATCGTCAATTTCGCGTCCGCGGCCGGCGCCATGGGCCTGCGCGGCTGCGCACACTACGCCGCGTCGAAGGGCGCGGTCCTGGCCTGGACGCGCACGATCGCCCAGGAGTGGGGACGCTACGGCGTCTCGGTCAACGCGGTCGCGCCCGGCATGTGGACGCCGATGTACGACACGACCCGCGCGGGCATGTCGCCCGAGCAGCTCGAGGCCCACGACCGGGGCATGGCCATGATGATCCCGCTGGGCGGTCGGCTCGGCGACCCGGACGCGGACATGGCGCCGGTGCTGGTCTTCCTGGCCAGCGACGCCTCGCGCTTCATCACCGGCCAGACCCTGGCGGTGGATGGCGGTCTGATGATGGTGCGCTAGCTTTGGTCGCCCGCCCCTGCCCGGGGCGCGTCCACGATCGGATTGACCAGCGTCCCGACGCCCTCGATCTCCACGCGCACCACGTCGCCCGGCGTCAACCACTGGGGGCTGGCCGCCGCCGCCGCGCAGCCGGAAGGCGTTCCGGTGGCGATCAAGTCGCCGGGATAGAGCGTGAAGATCGTCGACATCAGGTGAACCAGGTGCGCGACGTCCCAATGCATTTCGGCGATGTCGGCGCTCTGCCGCAGCTCGCCGTTGACGTGGGTGGTGAGCCGCAAGCCCTTGCAGCCTGGCGGCAACTCGTCAGCGGTGACGATCTCGGGACCGAGCCCGCCGGTGTTGAGGAAGTTCTTACCGGCGGTGACCGCCGAAGGGATGTAGTTGTAGGCGCGGACGCTGCCGTCGTTGTGGCAGGCATAGCCGGCGACGTGCTCGAGCGCGCTTTCGCGCGGGATCATCCACCCGCCCCGGCCAATGACAACCATCAGTTCGCCCTCGTAGTCGAGGGTGTCGGAGACTTCCGGCCGCCAGATAGGCCGGTTGTGGGCGACCATGGAATCGGGCGCGCGCAGGAACATGCCCGGAAACGTCGACGCCTCGGCGTTCATTTCGGCGACGTGCTTCATGTAGGTCTTGCCCAGGCCGATAATCTTGTCCGGTCGAGGGATGGGCACCAGGTGGCGCACGCTCTCGAGCGGGTGACGGGCGTGGCCGGGCGCGGCGGCGGCGGCGCGTTCGGCCGCCGCCAGGGCCTGGGGACCAGCCGCCAGCAACCCGCGGAGGTCTCGCGGCAAATCCGGCGCGGCGACACCCAGATCGATCACCTCATCGCCGAGACGCACGCCAGCGGTCGGCGCGCCGTTCAGATCAAAGGACAACAATCGCATCGTGATTTCCTTGCGATCGGCAGGCGAGCCGGGAAGCGCGGTCCGCCCGGATCACCGCGCCGCAGAGTTTGGCGCGAGCCGGGCGCCTTTGTCAGAAGGCGTAGGAGACACTGGCCCCGTAGGTGCGCGGCGCGCCGATCACCACCGTGTTGAAGTTGCTGGCGGCGAAGGATCCCGAGCGCGCGCCGAAATATTCGTTGGTGAGGTTCTTGCCGTAGAAGGCCACGGTGACCGGCGCCCGCGCCAGCGTGAAGGACGCCTGGGCGTTCAACAGCCCGTAGCCGCCCTGACGAACGGAATTTCGCTGAAAGTCGGTCAGGGGAACCGGGCCCGCGCCAGTGATGGTGACGGTGTTGAGGAAGTAGACTTCGGAGCGGTGATTGTAGTCGACATGCAGGTCCAACCGCCCGGCCGACAGGTCGACCGGGTAGTCGGCGCTGAGCGCCACGGTCGTCTTGGCCACGGTTGGCACCGCCGATCCCTTGTAGGGCCCGTCGGTGAATTCCGGATGGATCAAGCCCAGCGCCGCGTTGAGGCGCAGGCGGCCCACAAGCGCGGTCGCCTCGAACTCGCCGCCATAGATCTCGGCCTTACCCGAATTCAGCACGGCGATGATCACCGGGCTGGCCGAAAGAATGGCGTTCTGCTGAATTCCCGAGAAGGTCGAGAAATAGCCGCTCGCGCCGATCCTGAGGCGCTTGTCGAAGAAGGTGAGCTTGGCGCCGGCCTCATAGCTTCCCACGCTCTCTTCGCCGAATGGCGTGAAGAAGGCGGCGGTCGTGCCGCTGGCCTGCTGAAAGCCGCCCGACCGGTAGCCCTTGGAGAATTTGCCATACAGCAGACCATCTCCAGGGAGCCGGTAGTCGACGCCGAGCGTGAACGGAACGGTGTTGAAGTGGATGTCGCGCGGCGTGTAGAGGCAGCCGCCGGGCGCGGCGTTGAGGCCGATGGCCGTAAAGGGGCAGGCCGCCGGCGTCACCGCCGAGGCGGGCGGTTCGGGATTGGTCGAATTGGCCGCCGAGACGGCAAAGCGCGCGGGCGTATAGACCATGCTGCGCGTGTCCTTGACCGCCCGCAGCCCGGCGGTGAGACGCAGGCGCGGCAGGACTTCCAGGCCGATCTGGCCAAACAGGCTGACCGATTCATTGGTCGGTCGGATCGTGTTGTCCTGAATGGCGGTGGGCACGCGGGTGATGGGCGAATTGCGGATCTTCTCGCGGAAATAGTACGCCCCGGCGGTCCAGGTCAGCCGGTCGGCGAGGGTGGTCCCATAGAGTTGAAGCTCCTGCGAAACCTGGTGGCCGTCCAATTCGAAGGTGCGGACGTCAGCGGTCGGGAAGGGCGTGCCGTCCAGGTCCGCCGCGCCCTCGAAATCGATGTTGCGATACCCTGAGATCGCCTTGAGGGTGGCGAAGCCGAGGTCGGCGGTGAGCGTGCCGGTCCAGTCGTAGACCTTGGACTGGTTGAGGGGATTGTAGCCCGCGTAGCTGGTGCGCGACTTCGGCGCGGCCACATAGGGCGCATATTGCGCGGCCGTCAGGCCAGGCTGATAGGCGTTGAGCACCCACAGCGGCTGATGGTTGGCGCCGGCATAGTGATCGAAGCTGACGTCAAGCCGCATCCGGGAGGTCAGGTCCGCGCGGAGGCTGGCGCGGATATAGTCGTCGTTCTGATCGGCGACATCGCTCGCGAGCGTGGGATTGTAGCCGTATCCGTCGTGCTCGACGTGGCTGTAGACCAGTCGGGCCGCCAGCTTGTCGGCGATGATCGGCAGATTGACCACGCCGGTTCCGGAGATGGCGTTGTAGTTGCCGTATCCCAGCTTCAGCGACCCGCCAAAGTCGTAAGTCGGCTTGTTGGTCGTGATGTTCAGCGCCCCACCGATGGTGTTGCGGCCAAACAGCGTGCCTTGCGGACCGCGCAGGACCTCGGCCGAGGCGATGTCCACCATGGCCAGATTGCTGCCCTCAGGACGGGCGTAGTAGATGCCGTCGACATAGGTGCCTACCGCCTGATCCACGTTGGGCAGGACGCCGCCGGGCGCGACGCCACGGATCGCCAGGATCAGGTCGTTGTTCCCATAGGGCGTGGCCGTGAAGGTGATCGACGGCGCGTTCTCGGTCAGGGCGCGGACGTCCGCGATCTGGCGCCGTTCCAGCTCGCGCGCGCCGAAGGCCGTCACCGCGACGGGCACGTCCGCCAAGCGCTCCTCCCGGCGCTGGGCCGTGACGATCACCTCCTCGAGGCCGGTGGGCGCGGCCTGAGGAGCGGCCTGAGGAGCGGCCTGCGCGCTCGCGATCGAGGGCAGGAAAACAAGCGAAACGCCCGCGCAAAGCGCCGATTTCCAGCTGGAATTGGTCATGGATCGTCCCTCCCTTGCGCGCTATGCGCGGCCGCGATCTGGACGATTTCAACGAACTCGCACGATCGCCTTATGAGCGGAAGGGAACTCAGCTCCGCATTTAAGTCAATCGCTTTAGTCTGATGGGAGAATTTAATTCTGCTATCAGGATAAAATACCTCGCGGCTGGCCTCGAGTTATCGGCTTGGCTTGATGTCCGTGGTCTCGATGTCCCAGGTGTTTGGCGTCGCGCCCTCGTCGCGAAGCTGGAATTTCAGCACCCGCCCCTGCGGATTGACCGGCAGCTCCGCGCGAAACTCGATGTAGCGCGGCACCGCGTAGTAGGGGACGCGTTCGATTAGCCAGCGGCAGAGCGCCTCCTCCGACAAGACGGCGCCCGGCTTCAACTTGGCGGTCACCTTGAGATCGTCCTCCTGGAGCTTCGATGGCACGGCGTGCACGGCCACCTGCTCGATCGCTGGGTGGGCCAGGATCGAGGTCTCCATCTCGAAGCTGGAGATGTTCTCGCCGCGCCGGCGCAGGTAGTCCTTCTTGCGATCGACGAAATAGAAGAAGCCATCCTCGTCGAACCGGCCGATATCGCCGGTATGGAACCACATGTTGCCCATGACCTTGAGGGTGTCCTCAGGTCGACGCCAATAACCCTTGAAAATGATGTCCGGCATTAGCGGACGGCACACAACCTCGCCGGACACGCCGACCGGCACTTCGTTGTCGTTGTCGTCGAAAATGCGCACGTCCAGCTCTGGCGCGGCCTTGCCCGACGAGCCTTCCGCGTAGGCGCCGTCGGCCGGCATCGAGGTCAGCAATCCCTCGGTCAGACCATAGACGTTGGATCCGATCTTCTTGGCGCCAAAGCGCTCGCGCCAGATCTGCTTGATGTCTTCGGGAAAAGGATTGCCTTTCACCGTGTGGACCTGGCCAAAGCAGCGCGCCATGGCTTCATGCTCCTCGGCGCGCGCGAGCAAGGTCCCCAACGAGCCCAGGATAGAGACAACGGTCGCGCCGGACGCTTCGATCGCCGGCCAGAAGCCGGAGACCGAGAACTTGGGCGCGAACGAAATCGTCGCCCCGACCAGCATCACCGACACCACCCCGGTGGCGATAGCGTTCATGTGGAACAGCGGCAGGGGCGTCCAGTAAATGTCGTCCGGTCCGAACGGCGCTGACCGCGTCAGCATGCGCGCGAAGTGACACATCTGATTGCCGGTGATCATGCACCCCTTGGAGGGGCCCGTGGTCCCCGAGGTGTAGATCAGCGCATTGAGCGCTCCGGGATCGGGCAGATCCTCGAACGCGCTGTCGTCGCCACCCCGGTGGTCGTCGAGCGAGACGATCGTCAGGGCCGAACCTGGCGCGGGCTCGAAGGCGCCGCGGACCAACACCGTCTTTAGCGCTGTCAGTTGATCCTCGATATCGAGGACGCGCTGCAGGTAGCGCGCCTCGCAGACCAGCAGGAGCGCGCCAGCGTCCTCAATCTGGTGGCGCAAAAACTGCCCAACCAGCGCGGTGTTCAGCGGCACGCTGATCGCGGAGATCTTGTTGGCCGCGATCCAGGTCGTGACCGCGTCGACATTGTTGTCGAGCATCGAGACGATCGGCGTTCCGGCGGCCAAGCCCAGGGCCTTCAACTCGTGAGCGAAACGGTTGCTCGCCAGATCGAACGCGGCGTAGGTGTGCTTTTCGCCACTGAAGTCCAGAAAGACCTTGTCGGGATGCGCGGCGACGGCGCGGCGCAAAGCGGCGACCGGCGTGTCGCGAGGGCCAGTCCGCCATCCTGCCTCGATCGTCTTGGTCATCTTGATCTTTCCGTCCACCTGGCGATCATCCGCCGCCCGTCGCCACAGCCCAGGCGGCGAAGGAGACAGACATCACGTTCCGTCCCTGGACTTGCACCAACGCCATTCAGTTGCCCTGAAGGCGGGCCAAACCCGCGCGCTTCGCCATGCGAGGCCACTGGGTCACCCATAGTTGGGTGGGCCTCTTTGGTCCAGCACAATTCTGATATTAGTCTTTCGTTCTGCTTTCAGAACTCGATACGTTTACGACAATCTTGCCGGTCACACCCCGAGCGCCCAGCCGCGCGATCGCCCTTCCACCTTCCTCCAACGCATAGCGCTCGGAGATGCGCGGCCGGATCTTGCCCGCCTGATAGAGGTCCAGCAACGCCTTCATGTCCCGCGCGCCGGATTGAGGGTCGCGCGCCATGTAGGCCCCCCAGAAAACGCCGATGATCTGGGCGGCCTTGAGCAGGACGAGATTGAGCGGGATCGCCGGGATTCCGGCCGCAAAGCCCACGACCAGATACCGCCCCTGCGCGGCGATGGCGCGGAATGCCGGCTCTGCATAGGCTCCCCCGACCGGGTCGATGACGACATTGACCCCTTCCCCGCCGCTGGCGGCCCGCACGGCCTCGGTAAAGGCCCTCGCCTGAGCGACACCCTCGAACGCGCCCGGATAGTGCACGAGCGCATCGGCGCCGGCCGCGCGGGCGGCTTCGAGCTTGTCGTGCGAAGACGCCGCGGCGACCACGCGAGCGCCTAGGGCCTTCCCCAATTCCACGGCCGCGAGGCCGACACCGCCGCCGGCGCCCAGAACCAGGAGCGTTTCCCCCGGCCGCATGCCTGCGCAGCCCACCAGGGCGTGAAGGACGGTTCCATAGGTCACCTGCAACGCCGCAGCTTCCTCGATGGGCATGGCGTCAGGCAGAACAGTGCACCGGTCCGCCGCCACGATGGCCACCTCGGCCATCGCGCCGAACGGCAGCGACGCCGAAACCCGATCACCCACGCCCGGCGCGGTGACACCCTCGCCGATCGCGCGCACCACGCCGGCCAATTCGCTGCCCGGCGAAAACGGCCGCGCCGGCCGCAGCTGATACTTATCCTCAATGACCAGCAGATCCGGGAAATTGACCCCGCAGGCCTGGACGGCGACAGCGACTTGACCTGGCCCAGGCGAAGGCTCGTCCACATCGCGGATCTTCAGGGTTTCAGGGCCGCCAGGCTCAAAGCTCGTCAGCGCGCGCACGGGAACCTCGCGTGAATGGCGCGAACGCCTGATGGTCCGCAGGACTCTATCTAGTCAGAGGACCGACGGGAAACAATCGCATTATTCTGATACCAGAAGTGCGTTTCGCTTGCCGAATTGCGTCGGCCGTTCTAGCGTCACCGAAAGAGACGCTGCCCAGACCGCGTCCGGAGGATACCCGTGATCGTCAGCCTACGCACGCCCCCCCAACCTCGTTGCCAACGCATGGCGGGCTCGCGGTCGTGAACGCGTCCCCTCCTCCCGCGCTGGTCAAGGGCGCCTGGTACACCCTTGTGATCCTGACACTCGTCTACGTCTCGAACTCGATCGATCGGACAGCCATGTCGATCCTGATCGAGCCGGTGAAGGCCGAATTCAAGCTCTCGGATGGTCAGCTGGGCCTGCTGACGGGGCTAGCCTTCGGACTAACCTATGCGCTGACCGGCCTGCCGATGGGATGGCTGATCGACCGGGTCAACCGGACCAAGCTGCTGGCGGTCGTCGTCGCGGTCTGGAGCCTTTGCACCGCCATGTGCGGGCTTGCGCAAAACTACACCGCCTTGGTCTTGGCCCGGCTTGCTGTCGGTGCCTCTGAATCAGCGGCCGCGCCCACGGCGATGTCGATGATCGCCGACCTCTTTCCCAAGAGCCGCCGCTCCACCGCCATGGGCGTGTTCTGGACCAGCACCGCCTTCGGAACGGCCATCAGCCTCGTGCTTGGCGGCGTGATCGCCGCCCACTATGGCTGGCGAGCCGCCTTCTTCGTCGCCGGCGCACCGGGGCTGATCTTGGCGATCCTGATCATCCTGACTGTTCGCGAGCCGCGGCGGGAACGGGATTTGGCCCAAGGCGGCGCGGGCCCCGCGCCGTCCTTTCTCCAGACCCTGCGGTTTGTCTCCGCCAACCCAGCGGTCTTCCACGCCTTCGTCGGCATTGGCCTGGCCTCCTTGGCCATGTCGGGCGTGCCGGTGTGGGCCGCCTCCTTCCTGGTGCGCACCCAAGGCTTCACCCTCCCTCAGGCCGGCCTGATGGCGGGCCTGGGCGTGGGCCTCTTTGGCGCCTTGGGCTCTCTGGTCGGCGGTCCCGTTGGGGACGCGGTTGTCCGTCGCTGGGGCGTCCAGGCCTTGCCGGCCGCTCCAATGGTCGCGTGCGCTCTGGCTTGCGCTTCGGGTCTCGTCTTCGCCTTGGGTTCTTCCCTAACCGTCGTGGCTGTAGCCTTCATCGTCTTCGAGATCGTCTCGCGCGGGTTTACGGCCCCCGCCTATGCGATCTTGGTCACCGGCGTGGAGCCGCGCATGCGGGGCGTTGTCGTCTCCGCCGTGCAGGCCGTGACCAATCTTGTCGGCTACGGCGTTGGTCCGTTGGTCGTCGGCGTGGTCAGCGATCGCGTTGGCGGTCCCCATTCCCTGAAGATCGGCATCGCCGCGGTGATGGGCTTTAGCCTGTGGTCGGGCGTGCATTTCTTGGCCGCCTGGCTGGCCGCTCGCCGCTCCCAGCGCTTTGCCGTCGAGGCCGCGGCATGAGTTTCCCACCTCGCAATTCCCAGGACAGCGAATGCGGCCGCGCACGGCTGGCCGGTCGCGTCGGAGCATGATGACCATGGCGGATGGAGCCATCGAACAAACCGTCCAGATCGAGCGCGTCAATCGCGTGGGCTGGATCGTTCTGAACCGCCCTGGGCAGATCAACGCCATCAATCCCGCCCTGCGTCTCGAAGTCACCCAGGCGCTGGAGCAGCTGGACAGCGATCCCGAAATGGGCGTGATCGTCATCCGGGGCGCTGGCGAGCGCGGCTTTTGCGCCGGCGCCGACATCAAGGCGCAAAGCGACGCGACCTCCCTGCCGACGCTCAGGGCTGGGATGACTCCCGGCTGGATCGAGGCCTTGGATCGGGTCCGCAAACCGGTGATCGGCGCCATTCACGGCTTTTGCCTGGGTGGCGGCCTCGAGATCGCCATGGCGTGCGATATGAGGATCGCCGCGCCAAGCGCGGTGTTCGGCCTGCCCGAAACCAGCCTCGGCTTGATCCCGGGCGGCGGCGGCACGCAACGCCTGCCGCGGATCGTCGGCCTTGGCCGGGCGCTCGATCTCTTACTGACCGGCGAGCGGATCGACGCGGCGGAAGCCCATCGCATCGGCCTGGTTTCACGCTTGGCGACGGCGAGTGATCACCTGATCGACGAAGTCCAGGTCTTGGCCGAGCGCATCGCCGCCAAGCCCGCCTCGGCTCTGGCCTACGTCAAGGAGGCCGCACGCGATGGTCTTGAAATGGATCTTCGCGCCGGACTGAAACTCGAGAAGGATCTATTCGTCCTCCTGATGTCGACCGACGACCGCCGCGAAGCCGCCGCCGCCTTCAAGGAAAAACGCCAACCCGTCTTCACGGGCCGCTAGATGGCCGCCATTCAACACATTCGGGAGGCGCGGCGATGAGAAAACTTCCCCTGCTCAACGCCGAGACGCAGCCGTTCTGGACCGGCGGCGAGGTCGGTGAACTGCGGATGCACCGCTGCGGGGACTGCGCGCAATTCTTTCACCCTCCAGCGCCGATCTGTCGCCATTGCTCCAGCCTCAACGTCGCGCCCACGGCGGTGTCGGGACGCGGTCGGGTGTTGACGTTCACCATCAATCACCAGGCTTGGACTCCCGACCTCAGCGAGCCCTATGTCGTCGCCATCGTCGAGCTGGAGGAGCAGGCGGGCCTGCGCTTTCTGTCCAACATCGTGAATTGTCCGCCTCAGGCAGTCGAGATCGGCATGCCCGTGACGGTCGTGTTCGAGAACATCGAGGACGTCTGGGTGCCTCTGTTCGAAAGGGCGCAAGCCTAATGGGCGCTCGGATCCTCGAAAAGGACGTCGCCATCGTCGGCGTAGGGCAGTCCGAAGTGGGCCGCCCATCGTCGCGTTCGGCCATGGAGCTGACGGTGGATGCCGCGCTGGAGGCTATCGCCGACGCCGGCCTCACTCCCAAGGACATCGACGGCGTCTGTTCCTGGCCTGGCGACAACGCCAACGGCAGCAGTTTCTCGCCCGTCGGTCCCTTGGCGGTGTTGAGCATGCTGGGCCTGCAATGCAACTGGTTCAGCGGCGGCTATGAGGCGGCCGGGCCGCTCGCCGGCGTGATGAACGGCGCCATGGCGATCGCCACGGGCCTGGCCAAGAACGTTCTGGTCTTTCGCACCATCACCGAGTCGAGCAACCGCCTGAGCGGCAGCAAGGACCAGAGTCTCGCGGCGAAGTCCGGCGCGCGCGACGGCAATTTCATGTGGCAGTGGTGCACGCCGTTCAACGTGCTGTCGGTGGTCAACATCACCGCCATGTACGCCCACAGCCACATGCGCAAGTACGGCACCACGCCCGAGCAATTGGCCCAGATCGCCCTCAACGCCCGTCGCAACGCCCTGCTCAACCCCAAGGCCGTCATGCGCAAGCCGATGACGATGGACGACTACTTCGCCTCGAAGATGATCTCCACGCCGCTGCGGATGTTCGACTGCGATGTCCACTGCGATGCTTCGACCGCCATCGTCTTGTCGCGCAAGGACATCGCCAAGGATCTGCGCAATCGACCGGTGCGTATCGAGGCGATCGGAGCGGCGATGAACCAGCCCTATCTCTGGGATCAGGTCGATCTCACCGCCAACGCAGCGCCCGACGCCGCCGCGGCCATGTGGGCTCGCACCGATTTCAAGCCCGCCGACGTGGACACCGCCCAGCTCTATGACGGCTTTAGCATTCTGACGCTGATGTGGCTTGAGGGGTTGGGCCTTTGTCCCGTGGGGCAGAGCGGCGCCTTCGTGGAGGGCGGCCACCGCATCGCGCTGGATGGCGAACTGCCCTTGAACACCAACGGGGGTCAGTTGTCGGGCGGACGAACACACGGGCTGGGCTACGTGCACGAGGCGTGCACCCAGCTTTGGGGGCGCGCGGGCGAACGCCAGATCCGCGATCCGCGCGTAGCGGTCTGCGCCGCCGGCGGCGGGCCGCTCGCGGGCAGCCTGTTGCTGGTCAGGGACTGAAGACAACGAACGGCCAGCGCGCCGCGCGGCCGACGCTAAGGGAGAACAAGATGAGCCTCTATGACCTGCTGCTCAGCGGCGATCTGATGGTCCACGACGCCGACAAGACGGCCGAACAGATCGTCAGCAAACTGGAAATCCACGGCCATGCGAACTGGCGCCAGGCCTTTCCGGGTCATCCCTATATCGCCCACTTCCTGAGGGTGCACAAATCGCTGGCTGTGTCGCCCACGCGCGTCGAACCCCAGGGCCACCTGGACTTCCCCAATCAGGGCGATCCGATGTTCCCAGGCTTTCTCAAGAGTCTCGAGGATTTTCAGGGCCCGTTCCGGCCCATCAAGACCCACGCCACGGTCCTGGTCTCCGACAACATCGGCGGCGTGATCGAGCACCTGCAGAGCAAGGGCCAGCCCTTCCGTCTGGCCCAGCTGACGCCGGAAATGCCGTTCGATCGACTGTGGGTCGGCTGCACGCCGGAAAAGCCCGTCTATGAGCCGTCCGTCGATGGCGGGCTGTGCATCGAGGTTATCCCCCTGGCGGCCATTCAAATGCCGGCCGAGGCGTTCAACGTCCCCCCGCCCCGCCCTCGCGACCCCAAGCCTGGCGACATGGTGCGGGTCGTCGGCCGTGGCTTCCTGGTGCGCGACCTCGACGATGTCCTGCGCCGTCTAGACCTGAACCTGGATCTACAACCGGCCGGTTCGGTCGAGCAATTGGACCGCGAGGGCTACAAACGCGCCCGCATCGGCTTCAATCTGGGAACCAGCGCGACGCTCGATGTCATCCAACCCACGAAGTGGGACAGCCCGACGGGCCGCTACCTGCACAATTGGGGGCCAGGGCCGCACTACATCCGCATTTCGGTCAACGGCCTTGAGGCCAAGGCTGAACGCTTGGCCGCCCTGGGCGTGAAATTCGAACACATCGAGGACTGCCAGGCCGTCGGCGGCGCTCTGCTGCGCGTCGATCCGGCCGAACTGGGCGGGGCGATCTTCGAATTCTGCGAAGACGAGGGCTGATCGTGGCCCGCGTCGCGCCCCTGCCCCTGGAGGCCCTGCCAGAACCGCTCAGCGCTTCGATCGAACGGGGAACCGCGACGCGGATGCTTTCCAACACCTTACCGGTGCAGATCTGGGCTCACCGGCCGGCCGCGGCCAACGCCTGGCTCGCGACGATGGCGGAGATTCACGAGCGCGGTGTCTTACCGGACCGCCTTCGGGAATTGGTCCGCCTGAAGATCGCCTCGATCACCACCTGTCCGGTCTGCCAAATCGCCCGCAAGTCCGACGACGTCAGCGAGGCTGACGTCGTCGCCTGCAGCGACTGGTCCGATCCGCGCTTCAGTCCGTCCGAACAGGCCGCCCTGCGTTTCGCCGAACTTTTCGCCGGCGATTATTTTTCGCTTGGCGACGAGGTCTACGACCATTTGCGCCTACATTTCAGCGAAGAGCAGATCGTCGAGCTCCACCTGTTCAGCGGCCTGATGTTGGCTGGCGGCCGCATGACCTATGTGCTGAAGGGTTATGAGGACACATCCGCTTGAAGGGCCCCTTCTCGCGCCTGGCGCCCAACGTTCAGGGCGCCGTGTGGCTGCTGCTCTCGGCCGTTACCTTCGTCGGCATGACCATCCTGGTGAAGCACCTCAGCGGCGACTACCCCTCGCACCTGCAGAACTTCTATAGGCAGACCGGGTCGCTAATCGTCGCCATCCCCTTCATGCTCCGCAGCCCGCGGCAGGTGCTGCTGGTGCCCCGCGCGACGATGCCCGCCCTGTTCGTGCGCTCACTGCTCGCCACGGTGGGCATGGTCCTGCTGCTCTACACCTACGAAGCCATGCCAATGGCCGAGGCCAACGCCCTGTCGTTCACCCGGCCGCTATGGGTCGTGCTGCTGGCGGCGCTGTTCCTTCGCGAAACGATCGGCCCAAGCCGGATCGCCGCAGTGGTGGTCGGCTTCATCGGCGTCGTCATCATCATGCGCCCTTGGGGCGCGGACACCGCCTTGGGCTGGCCTCACCTGGCCGCGCTCGTCTCGGCCCTGTGCTTGGCCGGCACGATCACGGGCGTGAAATCCCTGACCCGGGATCTGTCGGCGAGCTCGATCCTGGTCTGGTCCAGTATCATGGGCGAGTTGCTATGCTTGCCGTTGGCCCTGGCCGACTGGCGCTGGCCCAGCCCCGCCGATCTTATCCCGCTGTTTCTGATCGGCCTGCTCAGCGCCGCCAACCAAGTGCTGTTCATCAAAGGGATGGCGGTCGGCGAGGCCGCCGTCCTGGCCCCGATCGACTATGCTCGGCTGGTGTTGTCGATCATCGCGGGTCTGGTCGTATTCGGCGAATGGCCCGACGCCTTCACCTATGTCGGAGCCGGGGTGATCGTGGTCTCGACGCTCTACATCACGATCCGGGAAATCCAGAGCAAGCGGGCCAAGACGCTGGCCATCGACGCTGGCCAGCCGGACGCCTCGAACCCGCTGGGGCTCGGCGCCGCTGACGACAACCGGGCCGGCTGAAAATCTCCGCCCCTAGGAAACGGCCAGGGTAATGCCGGATCCGTTGATCGCCACGGCGGCGTCAGACAGCAGAAAGGCGATGACCTCCGCCGCGTCGGCCGGCTTGATCCATTCGGCGGGGTTGGCGTCGGGCATATCCTGGCGATTGGTCGGCGTGTCGAGGATCGTCGGCAGGATGGCGTTGACGCGAACGCCCGTGCCGCGAAGTTCGGCCGCCAGGCTCCGGGTCATGGCCATCACCCCGGCCTTGGAGGCGGCATAGGGCGCCATGCCGGTCGCCGGATCGATGGCGCCGGCCGCGCCGACATTGACGATCGCGCCCCCCTGCTTCAGCAGACTGGGAAGCGCCGCGCGGCTGGCCAGGGCGGCCGTCAGAAGGTTAGTGCGGAACATGCGATCCCAGGTGCCGGCTTCGCCACCGACGATTGGCTCCCAAACGAAGCCGCCGGCGATGTTGGCCAACCCGTTCACCGACCCCAAGGTCGACGCCACGGCCTCGAACGCCGCCCCCACCGCCGCGGCGTCGGCGAGATCCACCTTCGGCAGCACCAGATCCGCATCGATCTCCATGACGGGCGCGGCGTCCACGGCCGCGACGGCGAAGCCGTCGGCCTTCAAACGCATGACCACGGCCCGACCCAAGGCGCCGGACGCTCCGGTGACGATGACGACATTGGTCATGGCAGGCCTCTTCGTTGCTCAAGACGGAAATGGCGGCGTCTTCTCGCGCGCCATGGCGCGCTGAACGCCAGGCCGTTCGGCCATGCGACGCGCTAGCGCTGAAAAATGCTTCAACTCGGCCATCGGATAGTCGCCCGCGACGCCCCAGGCGTAGAACACCAGCGCATAGGCGTCGGCGACCGAGAGGCGATCGCCCACCAGCCAGTCTCGACCGGTCAGCAACCCGTCGACCTTCCGCAGATTGGCTTCGAACCGACGTCGCCCCTCGGCGCTCAGCGCCTCATGGGTCGTCTGGTCAGGCGTGAAGCGGAACGGGGCTCTCGCCATCCGGCCAGTGATGTGGACGGTGCTCGCGAACCAGGCGGTCAGAGACAGCGCGCTGGCCTGATCGAACCCATCGTCAGGCAGAAGCTGGGCGTGCGGCGCCAGATGCGCGACATGGTGGAGGATGGCGACGTTCTCAGTCAGCAGACGCTCGTCGCACATCAGCGCGGGCACCCCGCCCGCGGGGTTTGTCCGTCGCCAGATCTCGACCGCCTCGGGATCGTGAAGCCGCACCCGGCTGGCTTCGAACGGCAGCCCCGACTCCTCGAGCGCGACATGGGACGCCAGAGAGCAGGTCGTGGGCGTATAGTAGTAGGTGAGTTTGGGCATAGTCATACGACCGCGGGCGCGGCCGACGCGTCCAGATTTTCGTACACGGTGGCGGTCGCCAGGCCGCCAGCGCAGCAGATGGCCTGCAGCCCGTATCGTTGGCCGGTGCGGCGCAACTCGTGGATCAGGCTGGTGGCGATCCGCGCGCCCGTCGCGCCCAACGGATGGCCCAAGGCGATGGCCCCGCCGTTGACGTTCAGTCGATCGGCGTCCACGCCGGTCGCCTGCATCCACATCATCGGCACGCTGGCGAAGGCTTCATTGACCTCGAACAGCGCGATATCGTCAAACGCGAGACCCGCCAGCGCCGCCGCCTTACGGCTGGCGGCGATCGGGCCCTCCAGCATCAGGGTCGGATCCGCCCCGACGACGGCGACGGAGCGGATTCGCGCCAGCGGAGTCAGGTTGAAGCGTTTGACGGCGGCTTCAGAGGCGAGCAGCACCACCGCCGCCCCGTCGGAGATTTGCGAAGCGTTGCCCGCGGTGATGCGCCCCTGCTCACGGAAGCTGGTTTTCAGCGTCGAAAGTTTCTCGCGGCTGGTGTCGCGGCGGATGGTCTGGTCGGCCTCGAGAGGGTCACGCGGCCCCTCCCAGTCTTTTTCGCAGAGCTCGGCGACCGGAACGGCGACGGTTTCGGCGACGAAGCGCCCGGCGTCCGTGGCGGCGGCGGCGCGGCGATGGGACTCGGCGGCGAAATCGTCCAACACGTCACGATCAAAGCCATACTTATCAGCGATCCGCTCGGCCGCCTCGCCCTGCGAAGTCGTCTCGTAGCGATCCGAAACCATCCAGCCGAACGCCTCGCCATGGATGGCTCGATTGGATCCCATCGGCACGCGCGACATTGCCTCGGCGCCGCCGGCGACGACCAGGTCGCTCACGCCAGCGGCGATCTGAGCCGCGCCGATATGGATCGCGGCTTCCGACGATCCGCACTTTCGGTCCACCGTCATGGCTGGAATGGTCTCGGGCCAGCCCGCGCCGAGCAGCGAGGTCCGCGCGATGTTTGCCGACTGCTCGCCGATCTGGGTGACACATCCGAAGATCACGTCGTCGATGTGTTCTGCGCCCACGCCGGCGCGGGCGACCAGCGCATTCAGCGCGTGGGCGCCCAGGTGGTCGGCGCGCACCCCGGCCAACGCACCCCGGAACCGGCCGATCGGCGTGCGCACCGCGGCGACCACATAGACCGGGTTCACAGCTGGCTCCCGCGCATTCCCGAGCCTGGCACCTTCACGCCATTCTCGTACTTGTAGACGCCCCAGCCGACCTTGCGGCCGTAGCGGCCAGCCTTGACCATCTTGATGATCAGCGGACAGGGCCGGAACTTGTCGCCGAGGGTGGCGTGCAGATAGTGCAGCACCGACAGGCGCGTATCCCAGCCGGTAAGGTCGCCCAGTTCGAGTGGTCCCATGGGGTGGTTGAAGCCCATCCTCAAGGCGGTGTCGATGTCTTCGGCGCTCGCGGCGCCTTCTTGCAGCATCCACATCGCTTCGTTGCCGGCCATGGCCGACATCCTGCTCGTGGTCAGCCCGGGCGTTTCGTTGACGACGATCGCGGTCTTGCCCAGCTGGGCGACATAGTCACGGCATAGCGCCACGGCTTCGTCCGTGGTGGCCAGCCCGCGAACCAGCTCCACCAGCTTCATTTTCTGGACGGGGTTGAAGAAGTGCATGCCGATGACCCGCGTCGGGTCCTGGCAGGCGGCCGCGATCTCGGTCACGCTGAGCGCGGAGGTGTTGGTGGCGATCAGGCCCGTCGGGGCCATGACGGCTTCGGCCTTACGCACCACATCGATCTTGATCGCCAGATTTTCCGAAACGGTCTCGACCAGAAGATCGACGCCGACCGCCCCGTCGGACACGCTCTCGGAGGTCGTCAGCGCCGCCAGGGCGGCGGCCGCGACGCCTTCGTCGACCTTACCAAGCCGAACCCCGTCGGCGAGAATGCCCGCGATCGTCTTTTCGGCCTTGGCCAACTGCTCGGATGAAACATCGATCAGGCGCACCTGGTGCCCCGAGGACGCGAACGCGTGCGCGATCCCCACGCCCATCAGGCCAGCGCCTACCACTGCTACCTTGGCCAAAATGTCTTCCCCTTGTTGAACCGGACCGCTCGCGTTGTCGCGAGCGCCGATGCGCCGATGACCGCCGGCGCCGCCGGTCGCGTCAGACGCTGCTCCTCCCGTGCGCGACGGATTCACCGCCGCATCGCCCGCTGAACAGTAAGGGGAAACTCGACCCGGCCGCAAACAAAATTCTCTGTTCAGAACGATATTCTAGCGTGTATAAGTCCAGTCGCTCCAAAGAGAGCCGATCCAACGTCCCTGGGGAGCCCTCGTGAACCTGCTTGATCAGTTCGGCCCGCCTGTTTTGCCGCCAGGCCTGGAGCCGTTGCGCGCGGAGGTTCGCGACTTTCTGGCAAAATGGGGCGCGACCTATCCGGCGGAAAAACGCGCCCTGTCGTGGATGGGTTTTGATCCCGATTTCAGCCGCGCCTTGGGCGCGAAAGGCTGGCTCGGCCTGAGCATCCCGAAGGAATACGGGGGCCACGACGCCTCGCCTTTTGAAAGGTTCGTGGTCAACGAGGAGCTCCTGGCGGCGGGCGCGCCTGTCACCGCCCATTGGATCGCCGATCGGCAAAGCGCGCCTCTCCTGCTGCGCCATGGCACGCCGGCTCAGAAGCAACGTTTTCTCCCGGCCATATGCGCCGGCGAAATGTACTTCTGTATTGGGATGAGCGAGCCTGCGTCGGGCTCGGACCTTGCTTCGGTGCGCACGAAGGCTGAGCGTCAGGGCGACGGCGCCTGGCTGCTGAATGGCCGCAAGGTCTGGACCACCAATGCCGACCGATGCCAAGCCATGATCGCTTTGGTGCGCACCGACGCCGCCAGCGAACGCCATGACGGCTTATCTCAGTTTCTCGTCGATCTCGCGCTTCCCGGCGTGATGATACGACCGATCAAGGATCTGTCCGGCCACGAACATTTCAACGAGGTCACTTTCGAGGACGTGCGGCTGGACGCCGACGCCCTGATCGGGGTCGAGGGCGAGGGTTGGGCGCAGGCCACCTCGGAGTTGGCGTTCGAGCGGAGCGGTCCGGAGCGCTTTCTAAGCGCCATGACGCTGTTCCGCTGCCTTGTCGCGGCGGTGGGTCCCGAACCGGACGCTCGCCAGGCTTTCGAGATCGGGCGCCTGGCGGCCTGGCTGGTGGCTCTAAGGTCGATGTCGATCTCGGTCACCGCGCAGTTGGCGGCCGGCCACGATCCTGTCTGGGCCGCCTCGTGCGTGAAGGATATCGGCACCGGCTACGAGCAGGACACGGTCGAGGTGGCGATGCGGTTGATCGATTCTCTGCCGCCCGGCGCCAAGACCGCCACCACGCGCCGGGTCCTGGCCATTGTCCAAAGCATGGCGCCCTCGTTCTCGTTGCGGGGCGGCACGCGGGAAATCCTTCGCGGCATTCTCGCGCGCGGCCTGGGGGTTCGGTGATGCGATCCTTGCTTCAGAACAGTATTGAACGGCTCTTGGCCGACGCCGTAACACCGGACGCCCTGCGCGCGGCGGAAGCCGGCGCCTGGCCGGCCGATCTGTGGGCCAAAATCGAGGAACTAGGCCTTCCGCTCGCCGCCGTGCCCGAGGACCAGGGCGGCGCGGGCGCAAGTTGGACCGATATTTTCGTCGTCATTCGCGCTTGCGGCGCCGCCGCCGCGCCCGTCCCCCTGCCCGAGACTATCTTGGCCAACGCCCTGCTGGCCGCGGCGGGGCTGCCCCCTCCCGAGAGCGGGCCCGTCGTCTTCGCCAGCGGCGTGGCCGACGGGCCTTTGGCCGATGTCCCCTGGGGACGCCACGCGCAATGGCTGGTGCTCCATGACCCGCGCGCAGGGCGCATTTCGCTGCACGCCCTGACCGAGGCCGTTGTCGCGCCCGGCAACAATGTCGCGGGCGAACCGCGCGACACGGTCACCTTGGCCGCCAGGTCCAAGGTCGCCGAGGCGGCCGCCTCGGCCGAGACGGATACGGTGATGCTCGGCGGCGCCTTGTTGCGATCGGCGCAGATGGCCGGCGCCCTGGGTCGCCTGACCGAACTCAGCGCCGACTACGCCAACGAGCGCGTCCAATTCGGCCGCCCCATCGGCAAATTCCAGGCCGTCCAGCAGCAGCTGGCGGTTTTGGCGACCCAAGCGGCCGCGGCCGTCGCCGCATCGGAGGCCGCCTTCCTGATGGCCGCGCCCAGCGCCCAGCGCGTGACCACCGCCTCGGCCAAGGCCGTGGCCGGCGAGGCCGCGGGCGAGGGCGCAGCGATCGCCCACGCTGTTTTCGGCGCCATTGGCTTCACCCATGAACACAGCCTGCACTTCCTGACGCGTCGCCTGTGGGCTTGGCGCGCCGAATATGGGTCCGACGCCTTCTGGACCGACCAACTGGGACGCATCCTCGCGGCGCGAGGCGACGAGGGCCTTTGGCCGCTCGTGACCGCGGCCTTTTGCGGAGACCACTGATGACCGATTTCCTGCTGAAGTCCCGCGAGGGCCCCGTGGCTATCTGGACCCTCAATCGGCCCGAGGCGCGTAACGCCTTCAGCAAGCCCGAGGACATGTTCGAGATCGAGGACGCCTGCGAGGAGGTTCGCGGCGATCCTTCGGTTCGCGTCGTCGTGCTGACCGGCGCGGGCGCGTCCTTCTGCGCTGGCGGCGACATCAAGGCGATGCGCGACCGCACCGGCATCTTCGAAGGCTCGCCTTACCGCCTGCGCAATCGCTATCGCGACGGCATCCAGCGCATCCCGATGGCGCTGTACGAACTCGAGACGCCGGTCATCGCGGCCGTCAACGGACACGCGATCGGCGCGGGGCTCGATCTGGCCTGCATGTGCGATATCCGCATCGCCTCGCAGACGGCGACCTTCGCCGAGAGCTTCGTCAAACTGGGCATTGTCCCGGGAGACGGCGGCGCCTGGCTCTTGCCCCGGATCGTGGGCATGCCGCGCGCCAGCCATATGGCCTTGACCGGTGACGCGCTGAGCGCTCAGACCGCTCTGGATTGGACGCTGGTGACCCAGCTGACCGAGCCGGAGGCGCTCCTCTCCACGGCGCTGGCGCTGGCCCATCGAGTCGCCAGCAGCCCTGGCCACGCGCTTCGCCTCACCAAACGCCTTCTGCGTGAAGGTCAACATATGCGCTTGGGTTCGCTGCTAGAATTGTCATCGGCCTATCAGGCGCTGGCCCATCATACGTCGGACCATGCCGAGGCGGTCGCGGCGATGATCGAAAAGCGTCCCGCCGCCTATACGGACAACTGACGAGTCATGACCATGCGCAAGGTGTTCCGCGACGACCACGAAATGTTCCGCGATCAGGTCCGGCGGTTCGTCGAGACCGAGATCGTTCCACATCACGCTCAGTGGGAACGCGATGGCATCGTGCCCCAATCGTTGTGGCTTCGAGCCGGCGAGCAGGGTCTGCTGTGCGTCACCGCGCCCGAGGAATACGGCGGCCCCGGCGGTGACTTTGGCCACAGTGCGGTCCTGATCGAAGAGCTGGCGCGGGTCAACGCCACGGCCGTCGGCTTTACCACCCACTCCGACATCGCCGTGCCCTATCTGGTCAACTACGGCACCGACGCGCAGAAGGCGCGCTGGCTGCCGCGCCTGATCAGCGGCGACCTGATCGCGGTCATCGCCATGTCCGAACCGCAGATCGGCAGCGACTTGCGCGGCATGAAGACCAAGGCCGTCCGGGACGGCGACCACTACATCCTGTCGGGCCAGAAGACCTTCATCACCAACGGTATCAATTCGGGCTTGGCGATCGTCGCAGCGAAGGTCGAGGGCCAAGCCAACCCAAAGGACATCACCCTGTTCTGCGTCGAGGCGGGAACGCCCGGCTTCGACAAGGGCAAGAAGCTGGAGAAGGTCGGTCTTCGCGGCCAGGACACCTCGGAGCTGTTCTTCTCGGACGTGCGGGTGCCGGTCGAAAACCGCTTGGGCGAGGAAAGCAAGGGCTTCGGCTGTCTGATGACCGAGCTGGCCAAGGAGCGGCTGATCATCGGCATCCGCGCCGCCGCCTCGGTGGAGTCGATGCTCGACAAGACCATCGCCTACACCAAGGACCGCATCGTCTTCGGTAAGCCGCTGTTCGAGTTCCAGAACACGCGGTTCAAGCTGGCCGAAGTGAGAGCGCGGAGCCAGATGCTGCGCGTCTTCATCGACGACTGCCTGCAGAAGCTGTTCGACGGCCAGCTGACTGCCGAGACCGCCGCCATGGCCAAACTGACCAGCGCCGAACTGCACGGCCAGTTGCTGGACGAACTCCTCCAGCTTCACGGCGGTTACGGCTATATGAGCGAATACGACGTGGGACGCGCCTGGGTGGATGCGCGCGTTGCCCGCATCTACGCCGGCACGTCCGAGATCATGAAGGAAATCATCGCCCGCACGCTCTGAGGGCGATCTGGAGCACGCCCATGGACCTTGGCATCGCCGGAAAGCGCGCGCTCGTCTGCGCCTCGTCGTCGGGCCTTGGAAAGGCCTGCGCCATCTCGTTGAGCGTTGAAGGCGTCGAGGTGTGGATCAACGGCCGGGACGCCGATCGCCTGGAGGCGGCGGCCCTCGAGATCGAGACCCTGACCGGGCGGCGGCCGCATACGATCCTCGCCGACATCGACACAGCGCAAGGACGGACGACGGCGCTGATCGCCTGCCCCGAGCCCGACATCCTGGTCTGCAACAGCGGCGGCCCCAAGCCTGGCCGACTGGCGGACTGGACCGAGGCGGCCTGGAGCGATGTCGTCGCGGCCAAGATGATCTCGCCGATCCTGTTGATCCAGGCGGTGATCGGCGGCATGCGCCAGAGGGGGTTTGGCCGCGTGGTCGCCATCACCTCGGCCATGGTCAAGACCCCGAAATTCCCGATGGCCCTGTCCACCGGACCCCGCGCGGGACTGACCGCGTTCTGCAAGGCCCTCGCCGGCGAGGCCGCCAGCGACGGCGTCACCGTCAACTGCATCCTACCCGAAAAGATCGAGACCGATCGACTGGCGCAAATGACCCGATCCCTGGCCCGCGCGCGCCAGGTCGACGAGGCCGCGGCCCGCGCCGAAATGATCGGCGCGATCCCCGCTGGCCGGTTCGGGCGCCCCTCGGAGGTGGGTGACGCCTGCGCCTTCCTGTGCTCGGATCGCGCGGGCTATATCACCGGCCAGAACCTGCAACTGGACGGCGGGGCCTATGGCGGCCTGGTCTAGGCGGGCCTGACAATCCGATTGCGCAGCACGCCGATCCCTTCGACGTCCAATTCGACCTCGTCGCCCGGCTTCAGGAACCGCTGGGCCTCCAGGCCGCAGCCGTTGCCGATCGTGCCCGATCCCAGGAACTCGCCCGGATACAGCGTCTCCGACCGCGAGATATAGGCGATCAGATCCTCGAACTTCCAATGCATCGTACTGGTGTTACCCCGACCCCATTCCTCGCCATTGACCCGCGCGATCATGGTCAGGTCGTAGGGGTTGGGCATTTCGTCGGCTGTGACCAGGCAGGGCCCCATCGCGTTGCCGGTGTCGAAATCCTTGCCCTTGGCCGGCCCCAGCTGACCGATCATTTCAACGGATTGCGCGTCGCGGGCGCTAAAATCGTTGTAGATCGTGTAACCGAAGATGTAGTCGCCGGCCTTCTCCGCCGGAACGTCCTTGGCCAGCTTCTTGATGTAGCAGCCATACTCGAGCTCGAAATCCATACTGCGCGAATAGGAGGGCCAGATCACCGCCTCCTCGGAGCCGACTACCGAGAAGCGGTTGGCCTTGTAATAGATCGGCTGTTTGGCGAAGAGGTCGAGAATCCGTTGTTCGGCTGGCGAGGGCCCGGTGTCTGCGATCACCTCGACGCCCTTGGCCTTGGCCCGCATCTCGCGCGCGGCCGAATAGCATTGGCGCAGGTGCAGCTCAAAGCAACTGCAGTCGCGCATTTGGGGCGGTGGCTGGATGGGCGCCCTCAGCTTGACGTCCGCACGGGCCAGGATCGCCGTCTCCGGCGCGGACTTGACCGCTTCCATCGCCTTGTCGAGCGCGTCGTCTCCCCCTTCGATCAACGCCAGGATATCAGCCAGTTCAGCCGCATGGTCTCCATGCCGCTGCTGATGCGCGGCGGCCAAGTCGACGATCCGGCTATCGCCTTCGATGAAGGCCCCCGCCCGGCGACGGCCCTGGGATTCAAATGTGACCAAACGCATCGGCTTCACCCTCCGTTGGCCTCATTCGGCCGGTTCTAGACGCCTGCGCGGTCCGGCCTGCAAGCCGAACCGCGGCGTGTTCTCCTGCCGCGGGACGGCGCGGCCAGTCCTTTCAGAACGGTCGGACGGTCAGTTGCAGCATGATCTCGCGACCGCGATTGACGTTGCCGCTCAGGTCGGCGAGCCCCCCGGTCAGGGCCGACCCCGTTCGGGTAGAGATCCCGGTCTGGGGCACGTTGGAAGCGACGTCGACCCGATATTTTTCCGTCAAGTTGCGCCCCACCAGCGCCAGCTCCCACCGATGGTCGCTGCGGAACACGCGAACGCCAGCGTTCAGGAAGACCACCCCATCCTGCAGGGCGCCAGGATGAAGTTCAGGATGAGGATTGTATTGGGACTTGTAGAGGCCGTCGACGTTCATGCCCCATTCGATTCCCTTGAAACCGCTCTGGCCGGTGTAGGCCGCGCCCAACGACCCGGTCCACTTGGGCGCGTTCACCATGCGCTGGCCCGCCAATTGTTGGCCTGTGTAGCGCCCAGTGGTCGGGTTGATCAGCAGGTTGCACCCTTCGGCGATGGTCTGGCCGATGTAGCAGGTCGCCAGGAAGTCAGTGTAGTTGGCGTCGTTGTAGTTGGCCGCGCCGCGGATCGTCAGACCCGGCGCGCCTGCCGGCCTCCAGGTGAAGTCGCTCTCCACACCCTTTACGGTCGCCGCACCGGCGTTGTTTACGCGGATCACCGGCACGCCGCTAGAGTTGTCGAGGGAGTTCACCTGCAGGTTGGTATAGTCGTAGTCGTATGCGGCGGTGTTGACGCGCAACGCCCCGTCAAACAGAAGCGCCTTAACGCCGCCTTCGACCCCTTCGGCCGATTCCGGCAGATAGAGCGCGTTCAGCGGCGTCGTGAAGGCGGCGCCGGTATTGGTGGCCGCAGCGAAGCCGCCCGACTTGAAGCCCTGCTTGTAGGCCCCGTAGAGGGTGAGCCGTGTGGTCGGCCGCCAGGTCAAGGTCACTTCGGGCGAGGTGTTCTTGAAATCCGCCGAGGCGGGCGACACCGGCTGCGGCGCCCCGTCCCGGGTCACCGCGAAATCCTTGGTCTCCTTGCTCCAGCGCAGACCGCCGGCCAGCTCAAGCTTGCCCGTGATGTCCCAGATCGCCTGGCCGAACACCGATCGGGTCTTGCCGTCGATGTCGTGCAGGAAGAGCGGCGCGCCCGCCAGCACGTTGCGGGTGTAGGTCTGCAGATCGGAGTCCTCGTAGAAGGCTCCGACCAGGAAGTTGACCGGCCCGGACAGGTCCGTGGCCAGACGCGCCTCCTGGGTGAACTGAGTGTAGCCGGTATTGCCGGTGAAGTCGTTGGCCGCCACCGCGTCGGAAGGCGCGACAGCGTAGGTGTCGGCGCGGAAATCCTTGTTCTTGGCCCAGCCGGTGACGGATGTCAGGGTTACCCGATCGCTCGGCCGATAGTTCATTTCCAACGAATAGAGTTGCTGGCTGTAGTCGCCAGCGCCGTCCGGATCCGTGAACCCTTCGGGCGAGCCGACCAGAAAGGCCGGGTTGATGTTGCCATTGGCGTAGGTCGCGTCGGCGCGGCAGTTGTCTACCGACAACGCTGCGGCCAAGGCCGGGTTGGCCGCGCCGCCATTCAGGGCCGTGGCCTGCGGCGCCAGTTGGGGCGCGCCATTGGGGCAGTAGATCCGCTGGAACCCGCCCGCTTGATTGTAGCCGATCCCCTTGTTGTCGGCGTAGCTGAGCTTGAGCCGCGCGTCGAAGGCCTCGGTTGGCCGCCACTTCAGGGTGGCGCGCGTGAAGAAGAATTTTTGCTGCGGCCCCCGGTTCGTCGAGCCGGTCACCGAGCCCGACCGGATCGCGTTCGCAGCGGTGGCGGCGCTGTCGGCGATATTGGTGCGCCAGCCGTCCATATCCGCGCCGTAGACGACAAGGCGCGCGCCGAGCGTGCTGGTCAACGGTCCAGAGATCATCGCCTCAAGCTGACGCTCCCGAGCGTTGAACTCATAGCCGCCGCGCACCTCGGCGTCCAACGTCGAGGTCGGGTCGGCCGTGGTGATCGAGATGACGCCGGCCGGGCTGTTCTTGCCGAAGAACAGCGCCTGCGGTCCCCGAAGAACCTCGATCTTCTCCATGTCGATCTGGCCAATGCGCACCGCCCCGCCGCGCGAGAGCTGGATGCCGTCGACATTGACCGCCACCGTCTGTTCGAAGGTGGGGTTTGATCCCGCCGTCGTGCCGACACCGCGCAACGCCACCGTTCCGCCGACGCCGCCCGACACCTCCCCGACGGTGATGCCGGGCGTCACAGCGCGCAGGTCCTGCAGACTGTCAACAGCGAGAGCTTTGAGCTGCGCCGCGCCCAGGACTGTCACCGACACCGGCACCGAGATCGGCGCCTCGTCGCGACGGCGGGCGGTGACGACAATACTGTCGAGACCGGTGGCGGACTCCTCGGTCGCCGGAGCCTGCGCCTGAACCTGGGCAAGGGCTGGGGCCGACAACAGGGACGCCAAGGCCCAGGCCAGGACTCCGCGCGATACGCTCGCTCTCGCATTGGTCATTCAGATCTCTCCCCCGCTCTCGTCTTCGCATCTGTGGCGAAATCCGTTGGAGCCATTGGATCTGCCCGATCGGGCGATCTGCCGCGATGCTAGTCAGAGGCGGGAGACATCGCAAGAAAAAATCTGATACACGAATTTCATTCTGAGTTCTAAACGGGAAGACTCATTTCGAGTCCATGCGGCGCACCGCGCGCACCTAGACGCCGGGCTCGGGCGTAACCATGCCCACGAGCGTCTCGACCAGATCCTCCAGCGTAGCAGCGCCCCAGAACGCATGATTGGGATGCGCGGCCAGCGCCGCTTCTCGCGCCGTCATGATCGCGCGCAGCCCCAAGCTCAGGAACACCAGCCGGCGCTCGAGCATCTCCTGCGGCAAGGCGGAAAGCCGCCGGATATGATCCAGGCACCGCTGATAGCCCCGGTTCCAGCCATCAGCGACGATGGCGTCGAAAGCCACTCGGTTTTGCAGGCTGAAAGTGCTGATGAACCGCAGGTAGTCCCCCTCCCCTCCGCCCTCGCCGAGGTCGGTGGACGGCAGGATCAGCACCTCCATCACGTCTCGCAGCGCATGAGGCCCGCCATCGGCTTCCAGCGCATCGAGCCGGGCGTTGCGGCGCTCATCGATCAGACGCGCGCCGTCGATGACCAGCTGCTCAACCAAGTCGTCTTTGGACCCGAAATAGTAATGCAGCGACGCGCCGTTGCGATGGCCGGCCGCCGTCAGGATTTCGCGCACGGAGACAGCGTCCACGCCCCGCGCGGCGAATAGGCTCTGAGCGGCCCGCTTGATCGCGTCCCTGGCGATGTCGGCTTTCATGGATTGACGGTTTATCCCAGGCATGGGAAATAAAGCAACCGTTTCATTCAATCGTTTTAGGCCTCTCGTGGATCTCGACTTCACCGAAAAGCGCGTGCTCGTCATTGGCGGATCGAGCGGGATCGGGCTGGCCTGCGCGCAAGAGTTCGCCAGGCGCGGCGCGACAGTCGCCATAACGGGCACTCGTGCGAACAAGGCCGCCTATGGCGATGGCGCTTCGGCCCTGGAGCCGTTTGAATTTTCCAGCCTGAATCTGGCCACGCCCGGCGCGATCGACCAATGGACCGCGCCTTTTGAGGCTGTTGACGTCGTGATCCTGTCCCAAGGGGCGGTGGAGTACCGGCGCAAGGAGTTCGAGGCCGACACCTTCCGCCACGTGGTGGAAGTGAACCTGACCAGCCTTATTGCCTGCGCCCAGAAGCTGGCGCCGGCGCTCGAGGCGCGGGCCGGAAGCCTGATCATCATCAGTTCGGTGGGCGGCCTGCGCGCCACGCGCGGCAATCCGGCCTATTCGGCGTCCAAGGCCGGCGCGATCCATTTGACGCGGACGCTGGGCGACGCCTGGGCCGGACGCGCCATTCGCGTCAACGGCATCGCGCCGGGCCTGATCGCCACCAAGATGACCGCGGTCACCACCTCCGACCCCGACCGCCTCCAGGAACGCCTAAGGGGCATTCCCCTCAAGCGCCTGGGCCTTCCCAAGGAGGTCGCGGGCGTGGCGCTTTTCCTGGCGTCTCCGCTGGCCTCCTACATCGTGGGCGAGACGATCGTCGTCGATGGCGGCCGCACCCTGTCCTGACAATCCAATAAGAACGGAGACGGCCAATGGCCTGGGACTTCGAAACCGACCCCGATTTTGCCGAGCAGTTGGCCTGGATCGACGCCTTTGTCCGCGATGAGGTCGAGCCGCTCGACCTCGTCTTGCAAAGCCCATTCGACGTCGACAACCCCCTGAACCAACGTTTCGTTCGTCCGCTGCAGCAACAGGTCAAGGCGCGGGGTCTCTGGGCCTGTCACCTTGGCCCTGAGCTGGGAGGGCCTGGCTATGGCCAGGTCAAGCTGGCCTTGATGAACGAGATTCTGGGGCGCTCGATCTTCGCGCCGACCGTCTTTGGCTGCCAGGCGCCCGATTCCGGCAACGCCGAAATTCTCGCGGTCTACGGCACCGCCGAACAGAAGGCGCGCTATCTCCAGCCCCTGCTCGCCAATGACATCGTCTCCTGCTTTTCGATGACAGAACCGCAGGGCGGCGCCGACCCGACGACCTTTTCGACCCGCGCGGTCCTGAAGGGCGATCAATGGGTGCTCAACGGCGAGAAATGGTTCGCCACCAACGCCCGCTACGCGAGTTTCTTTCTGGTCATGGCCGTTACCGAGCCCGACGCTCCTCCCCATCGACGCCTTTCGGTCTTCATCATTCCCAAGGGCGCGCCCGGGCTCGAGATCGTTCGCAATGTCGGCTACGGCGATCGCGATCCGGCCCATGCCTATTTGCGCTTCACCGATGTCGCCGTTCCGCTCGATCATATGCTGGGCGGCCGCGGCGCCGGCTTTGTCGTGGCCCAGGTTCGATTGGGCGGCGGTCGTATTCACCACGCCATGAGAACGATCGGAAAAGCCCGCCAAGCGTTCGACATGCTGTGCGATCGCGCCCTGTCGCGCATCACGCGCAACGAGCTGCTGGCCGACAAGCAACTGGTTCAGGAGAAGATCGCCGACAGCTGGATCGAACTCGAGCAATTTCGCCTGCTGGTCCTGCGCACGGCCTGGAAGATCGATCGCGAGCAGGACTACAACAAGGTGCGTGGCGACATTTCGGCGGTCAAGGCGGCCATGCCCAAGGTGCTCCACGACATCGCCGCGCGCGCGGTCTATGTCCACGGCTGTCTGGGACTGTCGAACGAGACGCCGTTGGCGGCGATGGTGCTGGACTCGTTCCAGGTCGGTTTGGCGGACGGACCGACCGACATTCACAAGGTGACCCTGGCCAAGCAGCTCCTGCGAGGCCGAAAGCGTTCGCAGGGTCTCTTTCCGGATTACCATCTGCCCGCGCGTCGTCAGGCGGCGCTGAGCAAGCTTGGCCTGACCGGCGGCGAGGCGGGTCTGAGGGCGGTGGTCGCATGACCATCGATCGTCCCCACGGTCTCGAGTTGGTCGACCTCGACTCCCTGTCCGCGTGGATGGATGGCGAAGGTTTGGGTTCGGGCCCCATCGTCGACGTCGCTCAATTAACCGGCGGCTCGCAGAATGTCCTGCTACGCTTCAACCGAAGCGGTCGCGGGTACGTCCTGCGCCGTCCGCCCGCCAATCCGCGCCATGACGGCAGCGATACGATGAGGCGCGAGGCGCGCGTGCTCAAGGCGCTCAAGGGCTCGGACGTGCCTCACGCCGGCCTGATCGCCGCGTGCGACGACGCCTCGGTGCTCGGGGCGGCGTTCTACCTGATGGCACCGCTTGAGGGATTCAACGCCGCGGTGGGCATGCCGCCCCTGCACGCCGGGTCGCCCGCGGCGCGGCGCGCTATGGGCCTGTCGGTTGTTGACGGCCTGTCCCGCGTCGCGCTGATCGACTATGCGGCGGTCGGCCTTGCCGACTTCGGCAAACCGGATGGCTTTCTGGAACGCCAGGCGCGTCGCTGGCTGACGCAGCTTGAAAGCTACGGTGAGTTCCCAGGCTGGCCCGGCGCCGTCGGCCTGCCCGATGTCGGCCCCATCGGCGACTGGTTGGAAGCCCATCGGCCCAGGACCTTTCGTCCCGGCCTGATGCATGGCGACTTTCATCTCAAGAACGTGCTGTTTCGTCAGGACGCGCCGGTCATCGAAGCCATCATTGACTGGGAGCTGTCGACGATCGGCGATCCCCTGGTCGATCTCGGCTGGCTCCTGGCGACCTGGCCGGGTCCGGGCGGAGACATGAGCCAGACGACGATCGTCGTCGAGCCGTGGGAGGGCTTTCCGGAGTCCGAGGAACTGGTTGAGGTCTATGGCCGGCTGACGGGTTCGGATCTGTCGAACCTGAATTGGTACCGGGTGTTTGCTTGCTACAAGCTGGCCTTGATCCTGGAAGGCAGCTACGCGCGGGCCTGCGCCGGCAAGGCCCCGATGGATATCGGCCAACGCCTGCATGGCAACGCCGTGCGCTTGCTCGGGCGCGCGGGGCGCTGGATCGAGGGAAAGCGGACATAAGAACGCCCGCCGGTGGCTGTTCCGGCGGGCGCCTTGATCTCCGGCCGGGCCGTCTAGCGGCGGCCCGAGACCGTCGATTCCGCAGAAGCGTTCGCGAACATCCGGTTGATGTCGCCCGAGGTCACCGGCTTGCCGGCTTCCCGCTTGGGCGCAGCGCCCCCGAGGCCGAGCAGCGGATCAGTATGAACCGGGACGGCCGCGGCCGCCGCCTTCAGGGCGCCGACGGTGCAATCTTCCTTCTTCAGCACCGAGAACGGGTCATAGGAGAATTCGCGCATCGCATTGATGTGGGTGATCTTGTCGATCGTCTCACGCGACAGGTGCTGAACGTCGTTCCACAGCTTCTCGGCCGAGTGCGGCCAGACCGAGTCCGAGTGCGGATAGTCGCATTCGTACATGACCATGTCCTCGCCGATGTAGTCGAGGTTGGCCAGACCGAACTTGTCTTCGATGAAGCAGCTGATGATGTGCTTCTTGTAGATGTCGCTGGGCATCACGCCGGGGCCGAAATTCGAATTGGTCCAGGCATTGTGGTGGCCGTGGGTGAAATCGGCGCGTTCCAGCAGGTAGGGAATCCAACCGATGCCGCCTTCGGAAAGGGCCATCTTCAGCGTGGGGTACTTCTTCCACATCGGCGCCCAGATCCAGTCGGCCGCCGAGTTGGCGATCGAGATCGGCATCGAGGTGATCCAGGCGTCGATGGGCGACAGGTCCGACGCGTGCGCGGCCGCCGAGCCCGTGCCGATGTGGCAGCAGATAACCACCTGATTGTCGGCGCAGGCCTTCCAGAGCGGATCCCAATAGGCGTCATGCAGCGAGGGCCAGCCCGCAAGCGCCGGGTTGTCCGAGAACGACAGGGCGTGGACGCCCAGCTTCGCCATTCGCTCCACTTCGGCGACGGCCGCCTGCATGTCCCAGAACGGCGTCAGCATAAGCGGGATGAAACGGCCGGGCGCGGCGCCGGCCCAGTCATAGAAGTGCCAGTCATTGTAGGCCCGGATCGCCGCCAGGGCGACCTCGGGATCCTGCTTCGAGGCGGTTTGGAACCGAGCGCCGGCGAACCCCGGGAACGTCGGGAAGCAGATCGAACCCAGGATGCCGTTGGCGTCCATATCCTCAACGCGCGCCTTGATGTCCCACGTGCCGCGGCGCATCTGCGCGTAGTTGAGCGGCTCCATGCCGTACTCTTCCTTCGGGCGGCCGACGACGGAATTGAGGCCCATGTAGCCGGAGGCCTTTTCCTCGAACATCCAGACGTCGCGACCGTCGCGCTCTTCGATGTGCGGCTCGCGGCCTTTCAGGTGCTGCGGCCAGTGTGGCGTAAAGGCATTCGGCGGCTCGATGACGTGGTCGTCCACGCTCACAAGGATCATGTCATCGACTGTCATCTGGCTTTCCTCGCTTCCAAAAGGGCGGCTTGTCGCCGCCTCTCAACCGGGCAGGGCTTTTGGACCGCCACCGCCATTCAGAATTTCTTTCTATAACAAAAATCGCAAAAGTGTCTAGAAAATACCTGCCATCGTCATCTCGGCATGGCGGCAAAAAAGCGGGGTAGTCGATGATCGTCCGCATGGACCACTTCACCGTCATGACGGACCGATTGACCGAGACTCTCGATTTCTACGCCATGCTCGGGCTGACGATGGGGCCAAGGCCCGATTTTGGCGTCGGCGGAGCGTGGCTCTATGTCGGCGATCATCCGCTTTTGCACATCGTCGAGACGACGCGCATGCCCGAGCCGCGGCGAGGGGCATTGGACCACATGGCCTTCTTCGCGCAGGGCTTTCAGGCGGCCGCCGCGCGCATCGCCGCGGCGGGCCTAACCTATCGGGTGATCCGCACGCCCCGCCCGTTCAGCTTCTGGCAGCTGTTTTTGTTCGATCCGAACGGCGTCGAAGTCGAGCTCGATTTCGCCGCCGATGAAGCCCCGCCGCCGGACTGGAAGACCAGAGCCGGCCTAGGCGATCGTTGATGACGCGGCGATCAGGTCAGGGCGCTGGTCAGGCGCCGGCCAGCGTCGCGCAGGGCAGTGCCAATCTCTTCGAGCGCGGCGTCTTCATACTGGCCGAGCAGCATCACCCCAACGATGCTGAAGGCCACATCGCCGGTTCGGTCAAACACCGGCGCGGCGATGGTCTGCACGCCTTTGGTGAAGTAGCCCGGGTCGCTGGCCCAGCCGCGCCTCTCGGCGGCCTCCACCTGTTCCCAGTAGTCCTCGAAGGTCAGGGGTGTCTGCCAACGCAGAGCCTTGAACGCGGTCTTCAGGTCCTTTCGCGTCCAGCCCAGGTGCGGCGCCATGATCCGGCCCGTCGAGGCCATGAGCACAGGCAGTCGCTGGCCTTCGGCCATTTCAATGCGAACGTTCGCCGGGCTCGGCACGCTCTTGACCAGAATGATCTTGTCGGGCCCCAGTCGCTTCCACAGGGTCACGGTGATGTTGAAGCGATCGGCCAGGTCGCGCATCTGCGGCGTGGCGGTCGCCACACGTTGACCCTCGGTCAACAGATTGCCCATCAGCGTCGTCAAACCAACGCCCACGGTATAGGTCTTGGTGAGCGGATCGAACTCGACGACATCCTCCAGCACCAGAGTGCGAAGGATGTTGAAGCAGGTGCTGGCGTTGAGCCCAAGGCTCCGCGAGATGGTCACCGACCGTGTCGGCCCGCCCGATTCGACCAGGAATTTCAGGATACGGATCGCATTGGCCGCGGGTTTGACGATCACCGTCTTTTCGGAAAGGTCGCCCCCCCCTCCGTCAAGGCTCTCCCCATCGTCGCGGGAGACCGTGCCCACTGCTGATCGCGCCATGCGCACTCCATCTTCGACGAACACCGCCAAATTCAAGCAATTCACTATCAGAATCATACTGAAAGCGAAACATCAGCGCTGCGGCGGGACGCTTCCATACATTCTGATATTCAAATGACGTTTCGCATAGCGCGATCCGAAAACCTTTGGAAGGGTAAGCCTTGGTTGATGAACGCATCGCGCTCTGCAGGGGCTGCCGGGTCGGGGACAGAAGCTGCCGGTTCGGGGCCGACCTATTTAACGCCACGTCTCCCGAAGAGGGCGTGGCATTCGTACAATGTCCCGCCGATTTCGACGGCGGTCCGGAAGTTGCGCACGGCGGCTGGATCGCCGGCGTTTTCGACGATGTCCTGGGCCGTTTTCTGACCCATCGCGGCGTCAAGAGTGTGACCGCCACGCTCTCGGTCAGCTTCCTCATGCCCGTCCCGGTTGCGCGGCCGCTCGTCCTAAGGACGCGGGTCCTGTCGCGTGAGGGACGGCGTATCACCATGGCGGGCGCGTTGCGCCTCGAGGACGAGCACCAGGATCGGGCCACGGCCGAAGGGGTCTGGGTCGAGAGGCGACCGGATCATTTCGAGCGGCATCGCGCTCAGATGTCCGCGGATCGTCCCGACACGCCCTGAACGGTTTGTCGATCGAAGGCGATCGGCGCCCTAGAAGGCGTCGCGGAGGGCGTCTTCCATGGCTTGCGGCGGACGCCCAGCAAGTCTTTCGATATCGCCGGTGACAATGTCGAAACCGCCATCGACGAAGCCTTGCCGAATGGACAGCGCGACCTCGACAACATGCGGCGGAAGACCGCTCTGGCTCAGGCCGGCGCGCAACGCCTCGGGGGTCAGCACTGTTGAGGCCAACGGCTTTCCGCTGAGCCTGACGATCAAGTCCAGACGCTCGGCGACCGACCATGTCCGCGGGCCGGTCCCGGTGTAGATGGCGCCCTCGTGTCCGGCCCCTGCCAGGAGTCCGGCCGCGGCGGCGGCAAGGTCCGCGCGCGAGACGAAGGCGACCCTGCTTTCACCAAGCCCGACGAGGGCGCCCTGATCGAGCGCCCGCCGCGCCTCGTCCGCGAAGGATTCGATATAGTAGTTCATTCGCAGAACGCTCCAGCGCGCCGCGGTGCGCATCAGATGCTGCTCGGTGGCGAAGTACGAAGCCCAGACGTCCGGCTCGGGCCTGGCCCTCGCGCCGGACGAGGACATGAAGGCGATGTGCGCGACACCGGCTCGGTTCGCCGCGTCGATCGCCGCGATATTCTGCCTGGCGCGTTGGCCAGGCGCGAGCGCTGTCGTTGGAATGATCAGCAGACGGTCAAGGCCGGCATAGGCGGCTGTAAGGCTTTCCGGCTGATCATAGTCGCCGAACCGCGTTTCGGGCGCGGAGAGGTTCGACGGCGTGCGCGATATGCCCACGACGTCATGGCCGCCGCGGCGCAGAAGCTCATCCACGACGCCGGCCCCGAGCTTGCCGCCCGCGCCGCTGATCCCGATCTTCATTTGATGGCTCTCCCCACGCATCGCGACGTCGATGCGAGAATTCGATTCTAATATAAGAATTCTATTCCGGCGGAAGCCGAGCTTTCAAGCGCCCGGCGCGGGTGGCGCTAGACTTCTTTGATTGGGATCGAGACGTCAGCCAGGCGAGCGGGATCCACCTCGCGCCGCGACGCCAGCCATTGGCGACCGACCATGAATTCCGGCGGGCTGTTGATCGCCTCCACCGCCTGGACACGACCCTTGGAGAGGTGAAACAGCGAGAACTTGCGCGCCGCCGGATCGCCGCGCAAAACTACCGCGTCGACGTCGAACGGCATGCCGCCGATCTGCAGCTTGATGTCGTATTGATCGGACCAGAACCACGGCGTCTCGGGCTTTGGCTCGGGCGCGCCGACGATGGCGGCGGCGGCTTGGCGCGCCTGTTCCAGCGCATTGGGCACGCTCTCCAGACGCAAGGTCCTGTCGTAGAACGTCATGGGCCGACGCGTCACGTCACCGATGGCGAAGACGCGCGAATCCGAGGTCCGCGCTCGGCCATCCACGATCACGCCATCATCACACGCCAAGCCCGCAGCCGCCGCCAAGTCATCGTTTGGAACGGCGCCGACGCCAACCAACACCGCATCGCAATGGAGCGGCGGCCGACCTGAAAGCCTCACCCCCGACACGTGCCCATCCAGCCCCTCGTATCCTTCGACCGCAACGCCAAAGTGAAAACGGACGCCATTCTGCTCGTGAACGTCGCGAAAGAACGACGACATCACCGGCCCCGCGACCCGGGCCAAAAGGCGGTCTTCGCGCTCGAGCACGTCGACCTCGGCGCCCAGCTGGCGCGCTGAGGCCGCGACCTCCAGGCCGACATAGCCGCCGCCGATGATCGCAAGCTGAAAGCCCGGACGGAACCAGGCCTTGATGGCTTCGGCGTCCTCGATCGTGCGCAGTTCTAGGAAGCCCTTCAGATCGCTGCCGGGCAACACCAGCTTTCGCGCCCGCGAGCCCGTCGCCAGGATCAAAGTGTCGTAGGAGAGGGTGTCGTCGGTCGACATCGTCAGCTGTCGCGCCTGGCGATCGATGTTCACCACGCGGGTCGAGGTTCGCAGCTCGACTTGATTTTCGGCGTACCACGCGCGGGGCCGAAGCAGCAGACCATCCTCGCCAACCTCGCCCTTAAGCCACCCTTTCGAAAGCGGCGGGCGCTGATAGGGCGGGTGAGGCTCCTCACCGATCAGAATGATGGGCTGGTCATGGCCGAGCTGTCGAAGAACGGCGGCGGCGGCGCCTCCCGCATGACCCGCCCCGATGATAACCGTGCTCATGACTCGCCTTTCATAGTTTGCGCCGCCATCGCGCCGGCGGACGCAAGCGCCCGCGGCGTCTTCGGCGTCCCGACCGGCACGGCGCCTGCTGATGTTCCGAGACGCCTATCTGGACCCATCCTCACGCCTCGCCAAGAAGACGTAGGGCCTGCTTGAGATGAGGCGCATCCAACATGCGTCCGTTCCATTGCACCGCGCCGGCGCCAGGCGTCTCGGCAAAAGCCGCGACAACCGATCGGGCTTGATCAAGCGCCTCGGCGGTCGGCGTGAACGCCAGGTTTATGGCTTCGACCTGAGACGGATGGATCGCCATCATGCCCGAGAAGCCATCGAAGGCGCCCCTTGCGGCGTAGGCGGCCAGGCCGTCCAGATCGCGGATGTTTGGATAGACCGTTTCGATCGCCAGGGTTTTGGCGGCGTGGGCGGCGAACAAGCTGAGCGTGCGGACCAATTGGTAGGGCGCGGTGAGCAGCCCCGCGGCGTCGCGGCTTCCGGCAGCCCCTATGGCGGCGGGCAGGTCCTCGGCCCCCCAGGTCAGCCCGAGCAGACGATCGGCGAAGCGGACGTACTCGGCCATTCGGAACACGGCCAAAGGGGTTTCCGTCGCGATCGGCAGGATCGGCGGCAGCGACAGATCCTTTGCGGCCGCATCCAGGCGGTCAAAGGTCTCAACGCCTTCGGCCTTGGGCAGGACCAGTCCCTGGCTTGCCGCCGCGGTTTGCAGGTCGGCTCGGAGCCATGGGCTGTCCACCGGATTGATGCGGACTAAGTGAACGACACCACCGACGGCCGCGGCCAAATAGTCGGCGACCGCCTGCCGGGCGAAGGCCTTTCGCGCCGGCGCCACGGCGTCCTCAAGATCAAGGATGATCGCATCGGCGCCGGAGGCGGCGGCTTTGTCGAAGCGCTCCGGCCGGTCGCCGGGGACGAATAGGAGTGATCGCAATTTCATGGGCGTCGAGCCACGAGAGCCGTGCGCTGGCACGAACAAACGACCTCGTCACGCTGGTTCAGCAGCTTGTGCGCGAAGGTCACCAGACCGGCGAGGGGTCGCGATCGACTGTCCTTGAGCCCCACGACCTCCGTCTCGGCGCGCAGGGTGTCGCCGATGAACACCGGCGCGGGCATGACCAGCGTGTCGTATCCGAGGTTGGCGACAAGCGTCCCCAGCGTCGTGTCGCCCACAGAAAGGCCGACCATCAGGGCGAAGGTGAAGGTGCCGTTGACGAGGATACGGCCAAATTCGCTCGCCCTGGCCGCCTCGGCGTCCAGATGCAACGGTTGCGGATTGTGGGTCATGACCGAAAACAGGAGGTTGTCCGTCTCGGTCACGGTGCGGCGGATGTCATGCGCCATGCGGTCGCCGATGGTCCAGTCCTCGAAGTGGCGCCCAGCCATCAGTCCGCCCCCGTCTCGATGCGCGCCAGCAGCGCCCCCTCCCCGACCTGGTCGCCGGCCTTGACCACCAGCGTGCGAACGACGCCATCGAAAGGCGCGATCATGCCGTGTTCCATTTTCATGGCCTCCAGCGTCAGAAGCTTCTGGCCACGCAACACCGTCTGCCCCGCTTCGACATCAACCGCGATCACCCTCCCAGGCATGGGGCTGAGGATCGCGCCGTCTGACGCGCGGCCGTCGCCGACGCCGTCCACGCGGCCTGGACCGATGGACCAGGCTTCGCCGTCGAGGAACAGGACGTCGCGCCCATCGATCGACGTAACCTGGCCTCTGGCCTCCGGCGCAGGCTCGGCAAGCTGAATAGAGCCCGCCACGTCGACCGCGACGCGGCGCTGAGCTGGCCCATTGGCTCGAAAGCCGGTCAGGTCAATCCAAGGGCGGCCCATGGGCGCCGAAAGGAGCGCCGAGGCGGCTTCCGCCTGGATCGCTGCGGAGGGTTCGGCGGCTGGAACCAGGGCGGACAGGCCGCGCTCGATGAAGCCCGTATCGACTCTGCCGGCCACGAAGTCGTCATCGGCCGCCGCCCGCGCCAGGAAGGCGGCGTTCGTACGGACGGGCCAGACTTGAACCTGACCGGCGGCGGCGGCGAGCTTGGCGGCCGCCGCCTGGCGCGTCGGCGCATGGACGATCAGCTTGGCGATCATCGGATCGTAGAACGGCGTGACTTCACCGCCTTCGTGAACCCCCGTGTCGATGCGGATATCGCCGGGCAGCCGCAGCCTTGTCAGCGGCCCCGTGGAAGGCAGGAAGCCGGCGGTCGGGTTCTCGGCGTAGAGGCGCGCCTCCATGGACCAGCCGGCGATCTGCAGTTCGTGCTGGCGCTTGGGAAGGCGCTCGCCCGAGGCGACCCGCAGTTGCCACTCGACCAAGTCCTGACCCGTGATCGCCTCGGTCACCGGATGCTCGACTTGCAGCCGTGTGTTCATTTCCATGAACCAGATGCGGTCGGACCGCAGGCCGTCCGAGGCGTCGGCGATGAACTCGATCGTGCCGGCCCCAACGTAGTCGACGGCCTTGGCCGCCTTTACCGCCGCCGCGCAGACGGCTTGGCGTACATCGGCCGTCATGCCCGGCGCAGGCGCTTCCTCGATCACCTTCTGATGGCGTCGCTGCAAGGAGCAGTCGCGTTCGAACAGGTGCACGACGTCGCCGTGAGTGTCGCCAAAGACCTGTACCTCGATGTGCCGCGGCGACAGGATGAACTTCTCGATCAGGACCCGATCATCACCGAACGACGCGGTCGCCTCCCGCTTGCATGAGGCGAGCATATCGAGGAACTCGGCGGAGGCCTCGACCTTGCGCATACCCTTGCCGCCGCCGCCCGCGACGGCCTTGATCAGGACCGGATAGCCGATGGCGTCGGCCTGTGCTCTGAGGTGGTCGGGATCTTGGTTGTCGCCCATGTAGCCGGGGGTCACGGGCACGCCAGCGGCGAGCATCAACGCCTTGGCCGAATCCTTGAGACCCATGGCCCGGATCGAAGACGCGGGCGCGCCGACCCATATCAGGCCAGCGGCCTGCACCGCATCGGCGAAGTCGGCGTTCTCAGACAGGAAGCCATAGCCTGGGTGAATGGCCTGGGCCCTGGTCGCTTTGGCGGCGGCGATGATGCGCTCGCCAAGCAGATAGGATTCTCGAGCCGGCGACGGGCCGATATGCACGGCCTCGTCGGCGAGCCGGACATGCAGGGCCGCGCCGTCAGCGTCGGAATAGACCGCGATGGTGCGCACGCCCAACGCCCGGGCCGTCCGGATGATGCGACAGGCGATCTCGCCGCGATTGGCGATAAGCAGGGACTCGATCATGGACGTCACATCCGGAACACACCGAACGCGGGGCGTTCGGGCAGGGGCGCGTTCAGCGTGGCGGCCAAGGCCAGCCCCAGCACGTCGCGCGTTTGAGCCGGGTCGATGATGCCGTCGTCCCACAGCCGGGCGGTCGCGTAGTAGGGGTTGCCCTCGTCTTCGTACTTTTGACGGATCGGCGCCTTGAAGGCCTCGGCCTCCTCGGGCGTCCACTTGGCCGCGTCGCGGTGGACGGTGGCCAGCACGCTGGCGGCCTGTTCGCCGCCCATCACCGAAATCCGCGAATTGGGCCAGGTGAACAGGAAACGCGGACTGTAGGCCCGACCGCACATGCCGTAATTGCCAGCGCCGAACGAGCCCCCGATCAGGACGGTGATCTTCGGCACGCTGGCCGTGGCCACGGCCGTGACCAGCTTGGCGCCATGCTTGGCAATGCCCTCGGCTTCGTACTTGCCGCCGACCATGAAGCCCGAGATGTTCTGCAGGAACAACAGCGGGACTTTGCGCTGACAGGCCAGCTCGATGAAGTGCGCGCCCTTCTGGGCGCTTTCGGAGAACAGGACGCCGTTGTTGGCCAGGATCGCCACGGGCAGGCCCCAGATGTGGGCGAAGCCGCAGACCAGGCTCGCGCCGTACAGCGCCTTGAACTCATGGAACGCCGAGCCGTCGACGATCCGGGCGATCACCTCGCGCACATCGTAGGGGGCGCGCACATCCTGCGGCGTCACGCCATAAAGCTCCTCGGCCGCGTATTTCGGCGGCTGTACGGCCGAAAGGTTGATCGGCGGCGTGGCCTGCGGCGGCAGGGTCGAGACGATGTCGCGAACGATGGTCAGGGCGTGCTCGTCATTGTCGGCGACATGATCGACGACGCCGGATTTGCGCCCGTGGGTGTCGGCCCCGCCCAAATCCTCGGCCGAGATGACCTCGCCCGTGGCCGCCTTCACCAGCGGCGGCCCGGCGAGAAAGATGGTGCCCTGGTTACGGACGATGACCGTTTCGTCGCTCATCGCTGGGACATAGGCGCCGCCGGCGGTGCAGGAGCCCATGACACAGGCGATCTGCGGGATGCCCTTGGCGGACATGTTCGCCTGGTTGAAGAAGATGCGGCCAAAGTGCTCGCGGTCGGGGAACACTTCGGCCTGATGGGGCAGGTTGGCGCCGCCGCTGTCGACCAGATAGACGCAGGGCAGATAGTTCTGCTCGGCGATCTCCTGGGCGCGCAGGTGCTTCTTCACCGTCATCGGAAAATAGGCGCCGCCCTTCACGGTCGGGTCATTGCAGACGATCATCACCTGGCGCCCCGCCACTCGGCCAATGCCGCAGATCATCCCAGCGCCTGGCGCGCCTTCGGCGTCCGCGGCGGTCGCGTACATGCCGTTGGCGGCCAACTGGCCGATCTCCAGGAAAGGCGACCCGGGGTCCAGGAGCCGATCGACGCGGTCGCGCGGCAGCAGCTTGCCGCGAGAGACATGGCGCTCTCGAGCGCGCGCGTCTCCGCCCAGGCTTGCCTTGCCGACAGCGGCGCGGAGGGCGTCGACCAGAGCGCGGTTATGGCGCGCATTGGCCAAGAACGTGTCGCTCTGGGGCGAGAGCGACGATGTCAGGACCGGCGCGCTCACGAGCCCAGCAGCTCCCGGCCGATCAGGAAACGGCGAATCTCGTTGGTGCCGGCGCCGATGTCATAGAGCTTCGCGTCCCGAACGAGCCGTTCGACGGGCCACTCCTTAGTGTAGCCGGCGCCGCCCAAAGCCTGCACAGCCTCCAGGCTGACCTTCACGGCGTTCTCCGAAGCCAGCAAAATCGCCCCCGCCGCGTCGAAGCGCGTGGTCTTGCCCGCGTCGCAGGCCCGCGCCACCGCATAGACGTAGGCTCGGGCCGAGTTTAGGGCGACGTACATGTCGGCGACCTTGGCCTGCATCAGCTGGAATGAACCGATCGCCTTGCCGAATTGCCTTCTTTCGCGGATGTAGGGCAGGACCACGTCGAGGGCCGCCTGCATGATACCGAGCGGGCCGCCGGACAGGACCGTACGCTCGTAGTCGAGGCCGCTCATCAAGATCCCCGCCCCGCCGCCGACGGGACCCATGACGTTTTCCTCCGGGACCTCGCAGTCCTCAAACACCAGCTCGGCGGTGTCCGACCCGCGCATGCCCATCTTGTCGAGCTTCTTGGAAACGCTGAAGCCCTTCATCCCCTTCTCGATCAGGAAGGTCGTGACGCCACCGCTCCCCTCCCCCGTGCGCACATAGACGACCAGGGTGTCCGCGGTCGGAGAATTGGTGATCCAGAATTTCGTGCCGTTCAGCACGTAGCGGTCGCCCCTCTTCTCGGCTCGCGTCCGCATGGACATGACGTCCGATCCCGAACCGGCCTCCGACATGGCCAGCGATCCAAGGTGTTCGCCTGAAATCAGCTTGGGCAGGTATCTGCGCTTCTGTTCGGGCGTGCCCCAGCGCCGAATCTGATTGACGCAGAGATTGGAGTGAGCGCCGTAGCTCAGTCCGATCGAGGCCGAGGCGCGCGACACTTCCTCCATGGCCACGACGTGCTCGAGATAGCCTAGGCCCAGGCCGCCGAACTCTTCCTCGACCGTGACGCCATGCAGGCCCAGCGCGCCCATCTCGGGCCACAGGTCGCGCGCGAAGGTGTTGGTTTCGTCGATCTCGGCGGCGCGCGGCGCCAGCCGGTCGGCGGCCCAGCGCGCGGTCGTATCGCGGATCATATCGACGGTTTCGCCCAAGCCGAACTCCATCGACTGGGGCGCGAAGGGAATGCTCATGATCAGGTTCCGGGCGTCAAATGTGAATGGCGTGACCGAGCGCCTTAAGGGCGCTCTCGTGGATGGCCTCGCCCAGGGTGGGATGGACATGGATGACGCCGGCGACGTCCTCCAGGACGCCGCCCACTTCCATCAGGGTGGCGAACTCCCCGGCCAATTCCGAACAGTGGCGGCCGACGGCCTGAATGCCGAGGATCCGATGATCGGACTTGCGCGCCAGGATCCGAACAAAGCCGCCATCGTCCCCAGCCTGCATCGACAGCGCGCGGCCATTGGCCTGGAACGGGAATTGACCCACGACGGTCTCGACGCCTTCAGGAGCCTGATCGGGCGTCAGCCCAACGCTGACGATCTCCGGCTCGGTGAAACACACCGCCGCGATGGCGACCGGTTCGAACCGGCGCCGGCGGCCCGCGATGATCTCGGCGACCATCTCGCCCTGGGCTGACGCCTTGTGGGCCAACATGGGCTCCCCGACCAAATCGCCGATCGCCCAGACGTTGGTGGTGGACGTCGCACAGCGCTCATCGACCCTTACGAATGGCCCGTCCATCGCCAGCGCCATTTGGTCGAGCCCCCAGCCCTCGGTTTGGGGCTTGCGGCCCACGGTCACGAGGATGCGCTCGGCCGGCACGACCAGTTGGCGCTCGCCCCCCGCCGTCTGGATCAGCAGGCCCTCCTGGTCCTGACCCAGGGCCTTCGCGCCGAGATAGACCGTGACGCCATGCTTTTCGAGCCAACGCGCCACGGGCGCAGTCAACTGGGCGTCGTAGAGAGGTAGGAGCCGATCCATTGCCTCGATGATCGTGACCTTCGAGCCCAGCTTGGCGAACGCGATCCCCAGTTCCAGGCCGATATAGCCGCCCCCGACCACGGCCAGGGTCGCTGGGACCTCGGGCAGCGACAGCGCCTCGGTCGAGGAGATCACCCGGCCCCCAAAGGGCAGGAACGGCAGCTCGACGGCGGTCGCACCGGTCGCCAGGATCACGTGCTCCGGCCGGATCGTGACCGGCCCTTCGGGGGTTTCGACGGTGCAGGTCTTGGCGTCGGAGAAACTCGCCCAACCGACCACGGACTTCACCTTGGCCTTGCGCAGCAATCCGCCGACGCCGCCGCTGAGCCGATCAACGATCGCGTCCTTCCACCCGACGGTCTCCTCGAACCGCAAGGTCGGCGCCTGATTCAAGTGAATGCCGAACCTCCCCGTCTCGGCGCTCGCCATTACCGCCTCTTCATAGAGACCGGCCGCATGGATCAGGGCCTTGGACGGAATGCAGCCCCGCGTCAGGCAGGCGCCGCCCAACCGACCGCTTTCGACGAGCACCGTGTCCAGCCCCAGCTGGCCGGCGCGGATGGCCGCCACGTAGCCGCCCGGGCCGCCGCCGATGACCAGGACCTTGGGTCTGAGAGTCTCGGTCATCGCATCAGTCCATGAAGATCAGGGCGGGATGTTCGAGCAGCCGCTTCACGCGCTGGACGAACAGGGCGGCGTCGTAGCCGTCGACGATGCGGTGATCGAAGGCCGAGGAGAGGTTCATCATCTTGCGGATGGTGACGAACGAGCCTTGAACCATCGGTCGATCCACCAGCTTGTTGGGATTGAGGATGGCGACCTCGGGATGGTTGATGACCGGCGTCGAGACGATGCCGCCCAGGGGTCCCATGCTGGTGAGCGTGATGGTCGATCCAGAGAGCTCGTCGCGCGACGCCGAGCCGTCGCGGACGGCCTTGGCCAACCGGGCGACCTCACGGGCGCAATCCCAAAGGTCTCGCGCTTCGGCGTGGCGCACGACCGGAACAATCAGGCCGTTCGGCGTCTGGGTGGCGATGCCGATGTGCACGCCCTGGTGAGCGCGCAGCACGCCGTTATCGTCGTCATAGAGCGCGTTGACCTGAGGAAAATCCGGCAATGCCTTGACCATCGCTCGCATGATGAACGGCAACAGCGTCAGCTTGGGCTGATCTTCAGCGCGGTGTTCGTTGAGGTCGAGCCGCAGCGCCTCCAGCTCCGTCAGGTCGCATTCCTCGACATAGTTGATGTGCGGAATGCGGCGCTTGGCCTCTTGCATCTTCTCAGCGATCTTGCGGCGCAGACCGATGATACGCGTGTCCTGGACGCCGGTGCGGGCAACCAGACCCGAGGCGCCGACGCTCTTTCCATCGGACGCCAGGAAGGCGTCCAGATCGTCGGGCGTGATCCGGCCGCCAGGGCCGCTGCCAGGCACTTGGGCGAGCGTCACGCCCAGATCGAGCGCGCGCCGGCGGGTCGAGGGCGCGGCAAGCGGCGCCTCTCCAGCCGGGCGGCCGGACGAAGCGGCCGGACGCGGCGGCGCAACCGGCGCGGTCCGCGTGGGTTCGGGGGCGGACGGCGCGCTCGCCTTGGCGGAAACCGGCGCGGCGGGAGAAGCCGCTGGAACGGCGATAGGCTCAGCCTCGCCTGCCTCGCTGTCGAATTCGATCAGTACGGCGCCGACGGGCATCATGCCGCCAATGTCGCCATGAACGGCGGTTACAACGCCCGCGACGGGCGAGCTTAGTTCGACCGTGGCCTTGTCGGTCATCACCTCGGCCACGTTCTGGTCTTCCTCGACCTTGTCCCCGATCTTGACGAGCAAGGCGACGATCTCGGCCTCGGCGACGCCTTCGCCGATATCGGGCAAGCGGAACAGATAGCGCCCCATGGCCTAGTCCTCCATCGCGCTTTTGAGCGCCGCGGCCAGTCGCGCCGGTCCCGGGAAATAGTCCCACTCGAACGCGTGCGGATAAGGCGTGTCCCAACCCGCGACCCGGCGCACGGCGCTCTTGAGGTGGTAGAAGCAGCGCTCCTGAACCAGGGCCGACAGCTCTCCGCCGAAGCCCCCGAACCGCGAGGCCTCGTGAAGGATGACACATCGTCCGGTCTTCTTGACCGAGGCCACGATCGCCTCAACGTCGAGCGGCACGATGGAGCGCAAGTCGATCAGTTCGGCGTCCACGCCGCTGTCTTCGATCCCGGCCAAGGCGACGTGGACCATCGTGCCATAAGCCAACACGGTGGCCTCGCGTCCCTCGCGCACGATCGCGGCCTTGCCGAGTGGCACGGTGTAGCGTTCGGCGGGGACCTCGGCCTTCGGATCGCCGGCCCAGGTCTTCAGCGCCTGGTCGTGACGTCCGTCGAATGGTCCGTTGTAGAGCCTCTTCGGCTCCAGGAAGATCACCGGATCATCGTCCTCGATCGATGCGATCAAAAGACCCTTGGCGTCGTAGGGATTGGACGGGATGACGGTCTTCAGGCCGGTAATATGGGCGAAGATCGCTTCGGGCGACTGGCTGTGGGTCTGGCCGCCAAAGATCCCGCCGCCATACGGCGAGCGCACCGTGATCGGAGCCCAAAATTCGCCATTCGAACGATAGCGCAGGCGCGCGGCTTCCGACACTAGCTGATCGAAGGCTGGTAGAATGTAGTCGGCGAATTGAATTTCGGGGATTGGGCGCAAGCCATAGGCCCCCATGCCGATCGCCGCGGCGACGATGCCGCCTTCGGATATCGGGGCGTCAAAGCAGCGGGTCAGGCCGTGCTTCTTCTGAAGCCCGTCGGTGACGCGAAACACGCCACCGAAATAGCCGACGTCCTCGCCAAAGATCAGGGTGTCGGGGTCCTCGGTCAGGACGACGTCGAGCGCGGAGTTCAGCGCCTGGATCATATTCATGGTGGGCATGGCGTCAGATCCCCAGCTCGCGGCGCTGTTCAGTGACGCGCCAGTCGGGGTCCTTGAAGACGCCCTCGAACATTTCCTTCACGCTCGGCTTGGACTTGCCGAGCGTGCCGACCGCCTCTGCCTCCTTGACCGCTGCGCGCACCTCGGCGTCCAGTTCGGCCGCCAGGGCCGCGTGGCGCTCCTCGTCCCAGGCGCCGAGCGCGATGAGGTGCGTCTTCAGGCGGTCGAGCGGGTCTCCCAGAGGCCAGGCCTCGGCTTCGTCGGCCGGTCGATATTTGGTCGGATCGTCCGAGGTCGAATGGCCAGACGCGCGATAGGTGTAGAGCTCGATCAGCGTGGCGCCGAGGTTCTGGCGCGCCCGTTCGGCCGCCCATTCAGTGGCCGCCCAGATGGCCAGAAAGTCGTTGCCGTCGACCCGAAGCCCCGGCAGGCCATAGGCAAGCGCCTTGGCCGCGAAGGTGGTTTCATTGGCCCCGGCGATGCCCGAAAAACTGGAGATAGCCCATTGGTTGTTGGTCACGCACAGGATGACCGGCGCCTTGTAGACACTGGCGAAGGTCAGGGCCTCGTGGAAGTCGCCTTCGGCCGTTGTGCCTTCGCCGATATAGGCCAGCGCGATGGAATCGCCGCCCTTGAACGCCGAGGCCATGGCCCAGCCGACGGCGTGACCAAAGCGGCTGCCGACATTGCCTGACAGGGAATAGAACCCGTATTTCCGCGCCGAATAGAGGATCGGAAGCTGGCGCCCCTTCAGCGGATCCTTCTCGTTGGAGAAGATCTGATTGCACAGATCGATCAGCGGGTAGTTGCGCGCCATCAACCAGCTGAGCACGCGATAGGTCGGGAAACACATGTCGTCACGGTCCAGGAACAAGGACTGCGCCGCACCGATCGCCTCCTCCCCGGTCGACTTCATGTAGAAGCTGGTCTTGCCCTGACGATGCGCGCGAAACAGTCGCTCGTCGAACACACGCGTCAGCAGCATGGCGCGAAGTCCCGCCAGTAGCGTGCTCGTCGAGAGATTGGGATTCCAGGGCCCCGTGGCCTCGCCCGCATCGTCGAGGACACGAACCAAGCCGAAGGGCAGATCGCGCATCTCCGCTTCGAGAGCGTTGGTCTCGGGCCGTCGCGTGGCTCCGGCCGACGGGATCAGCGCACGATCGAACGAGGGCGCATCGCCAGGCCGGGCGGCCGGTTCTGGGATGTGTAGGCGAAGCGTGGGGCGATTTTTCATGACGGGCCACTGAATGAGGTGCCCCAATCTGCCTTCTGATGTCAGAAATTGGATTATCTATTTGGAACGATATGTCGACCCAAACGCATTGGCGGATGCGCGATCGAGCATTTTTTCCGCTTCGTATTGCGAAACTCGCCACAAGATTGGATCAATGACGTCGAACGATGATTGCCTAGCCGCGAGATTCTCATGGCCTTTCTGAACGACCTCGATGAAACCGATCTGAAAATTCTGGACACCATCCAGCGCAATCCGCCGATGACCACAGCGGAGCTGGCCGAGCATGTGGGCATGTCGCAATCGCCCTGCTGGCGCCGCCTCACCCGTTTGAAGGAGGAAGGCTATATCGTCGATCAGGTCACCCGCCTTTCCGCGGAAAGGCTCGGCCTGCGCACGAACATCTTCGCCAACGTAAAGCTCTCCGCCCACGGCCAGAGCAATCTCAACGAGTTCATCGAGGCGGTGTCGCGCATCCCCGAAGTGATGGAGGTCCATCCCACGATGGGACCGTTCGACTTCTTGCTGCGGATCGTCACGCGGGATGTCGAGGACTACCGCGAACTGGCGTTTGGCAGGCTTTTGACCCTTCCGACCGTTCAGGAGATCAACTCCACCATGTCCTTGGGTCCGGTTAAGATGACGACGGCCCTTCCGATCCGATAGGCCCTCGACGCTACGGTCACGCAATCCCCATCAGCAGCTCCAGGTCAAGGAGGCCTTGATCCATCGGACCCGCCGCGTGCATCGGCCTCAGGTCCAGGTCCTGGAACAGCTTTGAGTCCTCGTCCAGGCCCGGCAGCGGGGTGGTCAGCAGCTTGCCGCCGACGAAGATCGAATTGGCGCCGGCCATGAAGCACAGGGCCTGCAGCTCGCGGCTCATGCCCTCGCGACCGGCCGACAGGCGGACCATGGACTTCGGGCAGACGATGCGGGCGACGGCGATGGTGCGGATGAACTCGATGGCGTCGATCGCCTTGCCTTCGCTGAGCACCTTGTCGCCCAGCGGCGTGCCGCTGACCGGCACCAGGCCGTTGATCGGCAGGCTGTCGGGATGAGCCGGCAGGGTGGCCAGCTGATGCAGCAGGCCGGCGCGGTCGCGGCGCTGCTCGCCCATGCCGACGATGCCGCCGCAGCAGGTGCTCATGCCGGCGTCGCGGACATGGGCCAGGGTGTCGAGGCGCTCCTGGTAGGTGCGCGTGGTCACCACGTCCTTGTAGTAGTCCGGACCGGTGTCGAGGTTGTGGTTGTAGTAGTCGAGCCCCGCGTCCTTCAGGGCCTTGGCCTGGTCGGCGGTCAGCATGCCCAGGGTGGCGCAGGTCTCCAGGCCCAGGGCCTTCACCTCGCCGATCATCTCGGCGAGCTTGGGCAGGTCGCGGTCCTTCAGCTCGCGCCAGGCCGCGCCCATGCAGAAGCGCTGGGCCCCGCCGTCGCGGGCGGCGCGGGCCTTGGCGACCACGTCCTCGGTTGCCATCAGCTTCTCGGCCTTGAGGCCGGTCTTGAAGTGGGCCGACTGGCTGCAATAGCCGCAGTTCTCGGCGCAGCCGCCGGTCTTGACCGACAGGAGCTGCGACAACTGCACCTCGGAGGGGTCGAACCAGGCGCGGTGCACGCTGGCGGCCTGGAACACCAGCTCCATGAACGGCAGGTCGAAGAGAGCCTCCGTCTCGGCGAGCGTCCAGTCATGGCGGGGGTGCGGCGTTCCGGTGAACATCGTCGACTCCGGCGAAATGAAGGGGCTAGCCCCGAGAGCAGCCCGCGACGATCGCTCCCGCGATCGAGCGCGCGCGCGCGGCTTCGCTTTGGGCGAGGCGCGCCTGGAGGGCTTGGCGCATCTGCGAAACGGTCGGCGGCAAGGTGTCGGAAATCCAAGTGATCTCCTTGACCGAGAAGCCGGCGCGCCGAAGCTCGATCACCATGGCTAGGCTCTCACGCATGGCGTCGTCGACCACGACGCGTCCGCCTTGGCGTGCGAAGGCGACGACACCGGCATTTTCCCAATGCTTGACGACGGTCAGGCTGAGGCCAAAGGCCTTGATGGTCTCGCGGAACGCCGACCCGAGCTGGGTCGACGGCTTGCTCACGGTTTGAGCTTGGCGGGCCGCAAGCGCGTCACGCATCTGCTTGATGGTCGGCGGTAAGGTCTCGGAGATCCAGGCGATTTCCTTGACCGAGAAGCCGGCGGCGCGAAGTTCGATGACCGTGGCCAAATGCTCTCGCGTCGTATCGTTGACAACGACGCGCCCACCTTGCCGCTCGAACGCGACAAGGCCGGCCTCTTCCCAACGCCTGATGATGGTCGGACTGAGGCCGAAAGACGTGATGATCTCACGCAGCGCCGACGGCGGCGGGGCAGTGAGTTTGCGAGCTATCGTCTTGCGTTCGGCGCGAGCGAACATGGCTTCGGCCGACTTGGTGATCGGTCCGACATAGTCGGCGCGAGCAGTCATCCCGGATATCCTTTGTTTGGCGGTCGTCAGGTCAGGGAGTCCATCAGCTCCGGCACGGCCGTCTTGTAGTCGGCGACCAGGCCGAAGTCGGCCACCTGGAAGATCGGGGCGTCGGCGTCCTTGTTGATCGCGACGATCACCTTGGAGTCCTTCATGCCGGCCAGGTGCTGGATCGCGCCCGAGATGCCGATGGCGACATAGAGCTGCGGGGCCACGACCTTGCCGGTCTGGCCGACCTGGTAGTCGTTCGGGGCGTAGCCGGCGTCGACGGCCGCGCGCGAGGCGCCGACGGCGGCGCCCAGCTTGTCGGCCAGCGGCTCGATCACGCGCTGGAACTCCTCGGCCGAACCCATGGCGCGACCGCCGGAGACGACGATCTTGGCCGCGGCCAGTTCCGGACGGTCCGACTTGACCATCTCTTCGCTGACGAAGCGGGTTTTGGCCGCGTCGGCGCCCGACACGCTCTCCACCGAGGCGGAGCCGCCTTCAGCCGCCGCCGCGAAGGCGGTCGGACGGACGGTGATCACCTTCTTGGCGTCCGACGACTGGACGGTCTCCAGCGCGTTGCCGGCATAGATCGGGCGCGTGAAGGTGTCGGCCGAGACGACCTCGATGATGTCGCTGATCGGGGCGACGTCCAGCTTGGCGGCGACGCGCGGCGCGAAGTTCTTGCCGCCCGAGGTGGCCGGAACCAGGATCGCGTCGTAATTGCCGGCCAGGGCCAGCACGGCGTCGGCCTGGGCTTCGGCGACGCCGTGGCCCAGGGCGTCGGACTCGGCCAGCAGCACCTTGCGGACGCCGGCGATCTTGGCGGCGGCGTCGGCCACGCCCTTGGCGCCCCTGCCAAGGACCAGCACGTCCACGTCGCCCGAGATCTTCAGGGCGGCGGTGACGGTCTTGTGGGTGCCATCGCGCAGGTGCGCGTTGTCGTTATCGGCGACGACGAGAACAGCCATTACAGCACCCCCGCGGTGTTGAGCTTCGAGACCAGGTCGGCGGCGGTTCCAACCTTGATGCCGGCCGAGCGCTTGGCCGGTTCGGTGACCTTCACGACCTTGAGGCGCGACGCGACGTCGACGCCGTAGTCGGCGACGGTCTTGCTCGCGATTTCCTTCTTCTTCGCCTTCATGATGTTGGGCAGCGAAGCGTAGCGCGGCTCGTTGAGGCGCAGGTCGGCGGTGACGACGGCCGGGAGGTCGACGTCCAGGGTCTGCAGACCGCCGTCGACTTCACGGGTGACCTTGGCGGTCGAGCCCGAGATGTCCACGGCCGAGGCGTAGGTGGCCTGCGGCCAGCCCAGCAGGGCCGACAGCATCTGGCCCACGGCGTTGTTGTCGCCGTCGATGGCCTGCTTGCCCATCGGGACCAGGTTCGGATTTTCCTCGGCGACCACGGCCGCGAGCAGCTTGGCCACGGCCAGCGGCTCGAGGTCGGCGTCGGAGGTGATCAGGATCCCGCGGTCACCGCCCATGGCCAGCGCCGTGCGGATGGTTTCCTGGGCTTGCGCCGGACCAATGCTGACGATGACGACCTCGGTCGCCACGCCCTTCTCCTTGAGACGCACGGCTTCCTCGACCGCGATCTCGCAGAAGGGGTTCATCGACATCTTGACGTTGGCAAGGTCGACACCCGTCTGGTCCGCCTTCACGCGGGCCTTCACGTTGTAATCGATAACCCGTTTGACCGGGACCAGGACCTTCATCGGACTTCCCTAGGACTGCGACTGGCTTGGGCGCTGGCCGTGAAGACGGTTTTCAAGTCGCCGAGCAGCTGCCGAATCATCGCCAGTTCACGCGTTTTCTGATCTTGGGCGGACAAGAGCGCTTCACGCACCGCACGCAGATAGGCGGCCTCGTCAGGCCGAAGCGACATGATCGCCCGGATGGTGGCGATCGGGACGTCCGCCTTTCGCAGAAGCGCTATGACGGTTAGACGATCGACGGTTTCAGGATCATAGCTACGAGCGCTCTTGTAGAGACGGTACGACTGGATAAGACCGACCGCCTCGTAGTGGCGCAGAGCGCGTTGCGACACACCCAGTCGCGCGGCCATCGCGCTGATCGACAGAAACATGTCGGTGGAGGAGACGTCCGGCGTCATGAGAACTCCACCAGCACCTCGTCGGCCGCGACCGGATCGCCGCCCTTGGCGTTGACGGCCTTCACGACGCCATCGCGCTCGGCGCGGATGATGTTCTGCATCTTCATGGCCTCGAGCACGCAGACGACCTCACCCTCGCGGACCTGCTGGCCGGCGGCGACGTCCATCGAGACCACCAAGCCCGGCATCGGCGAGAGCACCAGCTTGGAGGTGTCCGCGGCCTGCTTCTCGGGCAGCTTGTTGTGCAGTTCGGCCGAGCGCGGCGTCAGGACCAGCACCCGGGCCTTGGTGGCGCGGTGGCGGATGTCGAAACCCTCGGCGGCCGGTGCGACCTGGACGGTGAAGGCCTTGCCGTTCAGTGCGGCGCGGAACACCGGCTTGCCTGGACGCCAGTCGATGTCGGTCAGGGTCAGGGCGCGGTTCTCGTCAAGAAGCGCGACGATCACGTCGGCCTCGCCGGAGACCTTCACGGAACGCTTGGCGTGGCCAACCGCGACCACCCACTCGTCACGCGCCGGCCCGATCAGGCCCGAGGCGTAGGAGCGGGCTCGCGTGGCGTAGACCCGCTGCATCGCCGCGCCGACGGCGGTCAGGATGTCGATCTGGTCGGCCGTCGGCTCCGTGCCCTGGAAGCCGTCCGCGAACTCGTCCTTGATGTAGTTGGTCGAGATCTTGCCCGAGCGGAAGCGCTCCTGGTCCATCACCGCCGCCAGGAACGGGATGTTCTGGCCCAGGCCCTCGATGTGGAAGTCCTCCAGCGCCCGGCCCATGCCGTCGATCGCCGCGATGCGGGTCGGCGCCCAGCTGCACAGCTTGGAGATCATCGGGTCGTAGTACATCGAGATCTCATCGCCCTCGCGGACGCCGGCGTCGTTGCGGATCGTGTAGGCGCCGTGCTCGCCCTCTTCCGGCGGGTCGTAGCGGACTAGGCGGCCGATCGACGGCAGGAACTTGCGGTAGGGATCCTCGGCGTAGATGCGGCTCTCGATGGCCCAGCCATTGATCTTCAGGTCCGACTGGCCAAAGGCCATCTTCTCCCCGTAGGCCGAGCGGATCATCTGCTCGACCAGGTCCAGGCCGGTGATCAGCTCGGTCACCGGGTGCTCGACCTGCAGGCGGGTGTTCATCTCCAGGAAGTAGAAGCTCTTGTCCTGGCCGGCGACGAACTCGACTGTGCCGGCGGAGTCGTAGTTCACGGCCTTGGCCAGGGCGACGGCCTGGGCGCCCATGGCGTTGCGGGTGGCCTCGTCCAGCAGCGGGCTGGGCGCTTCCTCGATGACCTTCTGGTTGCGGCGCTGGATCGAGCATTCGCGCTCGAACAGGTGGACGACGTTGCCGTGCTTGTCGCCCAGCACCTGGATCTCGATGTGGCGCGGGCTCTCGATGAATTTCTCGATGAAGATGCGGTCGTCGCCGAAGCTGGCCTTGGCCTCGGCGCGCACGGCCGGGAAGCCTTCCTCGACGTCCTTGCGGTTCCAGGCCACGCGGATGCCCTTGCCGCCGCCGCCCGCCGAGGCCTTGATCATCACCGGATAGCCGATCTCTTCCGAAATCTTCACGGCCTCGGCGGTGTCGGCGATCTCGCCGATATGGCCAGGGACGCAGGAGACGCCGGCGGCCTGGGCGAACTTCTTGCTCTCGATCTTGTCGCCCATGGCCTGGATGGCGCCGGGATTGGGGCCGATGAACACGATCCCCTCGTCGGCGCAGCGCTGGGCAAAGCCCGCGTTCTCGGACAGGAAGCCGAAGCCCGGATGCAGGGCCTCAGCGCCCGTGGCCTTGCACGCCGCGATGATCTTGTCGGCCACCAGATAGCTCTGATTGGCAGGCGAGGCCCCGATGTGCACGCTCTCGTCGGCCATCTCGACGGCCAGGCTGCCGGCGTCGGCGTCGGAATAGACCACCACCGTCTTGATGCCCAGGCGGCGGCAGGTCTTGATCACGCGGACGGCGATTTCGCCACGGTTGGCGATCAGGAGTTTTTCGAACATGGACCGCGCTCGCTGACAGGCATTGGAGGTGGGATTGAGGACTGATCGTCAGCGCCGACTTCGACCGTCATGACGACGTCGCCATAGTCATCGATGACCAGCACGCGGTTGTTAATCATCAGTACTTGGCTGTTGATCTCATCGACGAATGTTGGCGGAGACGCGCCGCTATGCTTCCACCACACGCCGAGACGAAAGAGCCGACCGCACCGTGCGTCGAGCATTCCCGGCCAACGGCCATCGCCATATCCTGCCAGGATCCAGCCGAGCGCGTCCCGTTCTGAAGGATCGGTCGTTTCAGTCACGGCGAATCCCCGCCGCTCCCGCCAGGCGTCTGCGACCCACTTGAGTTTTGAGATCCGCCTCGCGGGAGATTTTCGGCCCGATCGTCCCGCTGATGATGCAAGACCTGTCGACCGCCAACGCCCCGCTTCTCATCGAGGCGCCAGCCGAATAGCGCCATCAAGCCGGATCGCCGCCGCGTTCAAGTAGGCGTTGCTGCAGATTTCGACGACCAGTGAGGCGTATTCAGCGCCCGTTCCCAGCCGCGCCGGGAACGGTACGCTCGTTGCAAGGCTTTCGCGTACGGCCGGTGGCAAGCTCGCCATCATCGGCGTTTCGAAAAGTCCCGGGAGAATGGTGTTGACTCGTATGCCCTCACTGGCCAAGTCGCGGGCGATGGGAAGGGCCATCCCTTGAACACCCGCCTTCGACGCCGCATAGGCGGCCTGTCCGACCTGCCCGTCCTCGGATGCGACGGACGCCGTCGAAACGACCACTCCGCGCTCGCCATTTGCTAGGCGCTCAAGCGAGACCATCCCCAAAGTCGACAGTGCGATACATCGAAACGTGCCGCCCAGATTGACGCGAAGAACACGATCGAAATCATCCGTCGACGCGGCCGTCAGCGCCCCATCGCTTTTTCGCCGGGACACGGTCTTGGCGCCGATCACGATGCCCGCGCAGTTCACGAGGATGCGCTCCTGACCGTGACTTGCGCGAGCCTCCGCGAGGCCCGCGATCACGTCCGCATCGCTCGTGACGTCAACCCGACAGGCGAGGCCGCCGCATTCGGCCGCGACCATCTGAGCCCGCTCAAGATTCATGTCGAAGATCGCCACCTTCACGCCTTCGGCCGCCAAGCGTCGCGCCGTGGCTTCGCCAAGGCCGGAAGCGCCCCCCGTCACAATGGCCGCGATGTCGGAATTGAGTTGCATGGGGATCCCCGGCCCTAAAGCGGAATGTTGTCGTGCTTCTTCCAGGGGTTGGACAGTTCCTTCCCCTTCAGGCTCCAGAGCCCCCGCACGATCCGGCGGCGCGTGCCATGCGGCATGATCACGTCATCCACATAGCCGCGCTGGGCGGCGACGAACGGGTTGGCGAAGCGGTCCTTGTACTCGGCCTCGCGGACGGCCAGGGCCTCGGGATCCTTGGCCTCCTGGCGGAAGATGATCTCCACCGCGCCCTTGGCGCCCATCACCGCGATCTCGGCGGTCGGCCAGGCGTAGTTGAGGTCGCCGCGCAGGTGCTTGGAGCTCATCACGTCATAGGCCCCGCCATAGGCCTTGCGGGTGATGACCGTGATCTTCGGCACAGTGGCCTCGGCATAGGCGAACAAGAGCTTGGCGCCGTGCTTGATCAGGCCGCCATACTCCTGCTTGGTCCCCGGCATGAACCCCGGAACGTCCACGAGGGTGATGATCGGGATGTTGAAGGCGTCGCAGAAGCGCACGAAGCGCGCGGCCTTCCGCGAGCTGTCGATGTCCAGCACCCCGGCCAGCACCTGGGGCTGATTGGCGACAATGCCGACGCTCTCGCCGTCCATGCGGGCAAAGCCGCAGATGATGTTCTTGGCCCATTCGCTGGAGATCTCGAAGAAGTCCGCCTCGTCGACGATCTTCAGGATCAGTTCCTTCATGTCGTAGGGCTTGGTCGCGTCGGCCGGGATCAGGGTGTCCAGGCTGGGCTCGTCGCGCAGAGGTTCGTCGAAGCTCTGGCGCTCAGGAGCGGCCTCGCGGTTGGAGGACGGCAGGAAATCGACCAGGCGACGGACCTGGGTCATGGCTTCCAGGTCGTTCTCGAACGCGCCTTCCGCGACGCCCGACTTGGCCGCGTGGACCCGGGCGCCGCCAAGTTCCTCGGCGGTGACGACCTCGTTGGTGACGGTCTTCACGACGTCGGGGCCCGTCACGAACATGTAGCTCGTGTCCTTCACCATGAAGATGAAGTCGGTCATGGCCGGTGAATAGACATCGCCGCCGGCGCAGGGGCCCATGATCACGCTGATCTGCGGGACGACGCCCGAGGCCATGACGTTCTCGAGAAAGATGTCGGCGTAGCCGGCGAGGGAGTCGACGCCCTCCTGGATGCGCGCCCCGCCGGCGTCGAACAGGCCGATGATCGGCGCGCCGACCTTCATGGCCTGGCGCTGGACCTTGACGATCTTGGCCGCGTGAGCGCCCGACAGGCTCCCGCCGAACACGGTGAAATCCTTGGAGAAGACGTAGACGACCTTGCCGTTGATCGTGCCCCAGCCGGTGACGACGCCGTCGCCGGGGATCTTCTGGTCCTGCATGCCGAAGTCGGCGCTGCGATGCTCGACGAACATGTCGAACTCTTCGAACGAGCCCTCGTCCAGCAACAGATCGATGCGCTCGCGAGCGGTCAGCTTGCCCTTGGCGTGCTGGGCTTCGACGCGTTTTGCGCCGCCGCCGGCCTTGGCCTGCTCGCGACGGCGGTCGAGTTCCTCGAGAATGTGCTGCAAGGCGACGGATCTCTCGCAATGGGATCGCAAAGAACCGGCCGCCAAGCCGACAAGCGGCTCGGCGGCCTAGGTTTCCGGAGGTGGGCTCCGGCTGGGTGGGAGGAACGCTGTAAAAACATCGCTCTATTGCAAAATGCGATTTTTGCGCTTGCCGGCAACAAAAACCGGATCAAAATCAAGCTTTGAAGCCAGATTGAGTGAGCGAAATCTGTAAAGCTGCAAAGTTGTGAAAATGCGAGATAAACTGTTCATCGGCCCCAAGCTCCGCCTGCTGCGCCAAGCGAAAGGCTGGAATTTGGAGGCCTGCGCCACACGGCTTGGCTTGTCGGCAAGCTATCTCTCGCAAATCGAAGCCAATCAGCGGCCGGTGACCGCGCGGGTTGTGATCGATGTGATGCGGGTCTTCGAGGTCGAGGCCGCGACCCTCGATGTCGCCGACGACCAACGGATGGTCGCGGATCTACGCGAGGCTACGGCCGACACGATCCCCGGCGGCGAGCCTCCGGGGCTGCAGGAACTGAAGTCGGCAGTCGCCAACACGCCGAACCTGGCCCGGGCCTTCCTGGCGCTACATCACGCCTATCGTCGACTTGATGAGCGCCTCAAGACGACCGAGGAAGCGGTATCCCTGGACGAGCGGGGCGCGGCCAGCGCCCTCCTGCCCTATGAGGAAGTCCGCGACTTCTTCCACTACAAGAACAACTACGTTCATAGCCTGGACGTTGCCGCTGAAGCCCTCTCGGCCGAACTCGGCTTGGATGGCCCCGAGCCTGTCGAGACGGTGCTGGAGCGCTGGTTGAGGGAAAAACAGGGCATAGGCGTGACACGATCAGCCGAGCCGGATCTTCTACGCCGGTTCGATCCGGCAGCGGGCCTTTTGACCCTCGGCGCGCCCCAGGGCCCCGCCACGCGATCGTTCCAAATGGCCTATCAGATCGTCGCCGCATCGCTCTCTGATACGGTCGAAATGGAGTTGGGGGCGGCGGGCTTTCGTAGCGAGGGCGCGGCCAAGGTTTGCCGCACCGCGCTGTTGAACTATGCGGCGGGCGCGATGCTCTTGCCGTATGAGCGTTTCCGCGAAGCCGCACTCGCAACGCGACACGACACTGAGCGCCTGAGCCTCATGTTCCAGACGAGCTTGGAACAGGTTTTCCATCGGCTCTCGACGCTCCAGCGACCCGGCGCGCGGGGCGTGCCGTTCTATTTCGTGCGTGTCGATCAAGCCGGCAACATCACCAAGCGCCACAGCGCCACACGGCTTCAGTTCGCCCGCTTTGGCGGGACCTGCCCGCTGTGGAACGTGCACGACGCCTTCGCCACCCCCGACAAGTGGCTCGTACAACTGGCCGAAATGCCGGATGGCGTCGGCTATGTCAGCATCGCCAAGGGCGTCGTCAAACCCTCGGGCGCTTACCTACAGCCCGATCGGCGCTACGCGCTGGGTTTAGGTTGTGAAGTGCAGTACGCTGACAGTCTCGTCTATGCACAAGGCTTGGACCTGAAAGGTCCGCCGGCCCGGATTGGGGTTAGCTGTCGGATTTGCGAGCGTAACGACTGCTCGCAACGGGCTTTCCCGCCCGTGGATCGAGCCTTCGAGGTGCTCGAACATGAACGCCGCTCGGTGCCTTTCTCTCTTGAAACTTAGGGCGTTGCGGCCGGTTCGGTCGACATGACGCTGCAGCGCCGCCAAGTCTGGCTAGCGCACGGCGACGGACACCGCCGTCACCGAGCGCTAGCTGGCGACGATCCTTTGCATCAGGCCTTCGCGGGCAAGGTCGCGTTCTTGTCGAAGAGACCCACGCCCCAACCGGGCGTGGCGCCGACATAGAGGGTGTTGACGAGCACAGCTCGGCGCGCCGCTTCGGGATCTTGATTGATCAGCGCCACGAAGGTCGCCAATCCCATGGCTTCAAGACCAAAGTTGAGCACCGAACTCCAATGCAAGGCGCCTTCGAAGTAGGCGTCGGACCACTTGTCGTTGGATTCGCCGCCCCATGTCTTCAGGCCCAGCAACACCGCCCGCTTCCAAAGATCGCGCAGATTTTCCTGCCCAGGCTCGCCGCGAATGATCTTCTCGTAGGCGTCCGGATTGCCGGTCACGGCGCCTTCGAATTTGGAACGCCAGACCTTCAGGTAGAGCGGCGACGGCAGATCGTAGTCGACCCGCATGAAATCCCGAACATTGATCCGTACGGAACTGGGCTTGGCCGGGCGTTGCGGACGACGGCGGCCCACCGGGGGATCTTCGGTCTTCACCACCTGCACACCGGCATTATAGGCCATGCCGTGCACCGGCCCGGTGGTGGAGTCATCGCGGATCAGGGTTGGCAGAATGCTGAGGCAGCTGGCGGGACCGCCGGCCAGGGCGTTTAGGCGCAGAGTCATCTTTTCGGCCATGTCTTGCTGGCTCCTGGCCAGGCGGGCCGCGGCCTGCTGAACGACAGCGTCGGGCATGGCGGGCGCGCTGTCCCACTTTTCGCGTAAACGCCGCAGCTCAACCCCACCCCAGACGCTGGAAGCATAGATCGCCCAGGCCTGGGGTCCGATATCCTTGGCGTCCAAGGTCCCATCCATGATCGAGGCCGACAAACGGTCCGTCATCCAGCCGTTGAATCCCAGCCAGTAGATGTCCTGGCTCTGCAACCGGGCCGCAGTCGGAGCGAACTCGGCCGCAAGGGCCTCCATCAACGCCGGAGACTCCGGCATAACCTTGGCGAGCTCAGGACCGAGGGGCGCGGCGCCGGCGAACCGGGCGGCCCCGGCGCTAGTCACTGCCTGCGCCGCTGCCGGGAGGCTCATCGCCAGCGCCGCGGAGCCTGCTCCGGCGAGAATGGTGCGCCTGTCGTATTGCATGTTTGTCGCCTTATGAATTTGATCGCTGTGTCCGCCAAAGCCGATCGCTAAGCCGTCACGGTGGGAAGGTGCGCGCCCGTGTCGATAAGGCCGAGCAGCCAGCCCGGGGTCGCGCCGAGGTAGAGGGCGTTGCCCATTACGGCGAGCTTGGCCGCCTCGGGATCCTGATTGATCACAGCCGCGATCGCGGCGAGGCCGACGGCCTCCATGCCGAAGGTCAGGATCGAGCTCCAGCGAATGGTTTCGTCGAAATAGGCGTCGGTCCAATTGTCCTGAGAATCCCCGCCCCAGGTGGTGTTCCCGAACGCAACGCCTTTGCGCCATAGGTCGCGCAGGTCAGTCTGACCGGCTTCGCCGACGATGACCCTCTCGTAGGCCTCGGGATTGGCGGTGACCGCGCGCTCGTAAGCCGAGCGCCAGACCTTCAGGTAGTGCGGCGTCGGCAGGTCGTAGTCGACCCGCATGAAGTCACGACCGTTGATGCGTAACGCCGCGGGCTTGGGCTGGCGGTGCGGTCGTCGTTGACCGATCGGCGGATCCTCGGTCTTCACCACTTGGACGCCGGCATTGTAGGCGATGCCATAGACTGTGCCGGAGGTGCCGCCTTCACGCATCAGGGACGGCAGTAGGGCAAGGCACGCCTCGCCGCCGGCATTCACCGCCGCCATGCGCTGACGCATCTGGGCCAATATGCCCATTTGCACGTCGGCGAACGGCGGCGAGAACTTGATCCCCATCTTGGCGATCACCGGGGGCATGCCCCAATGTTCGCGCAACTCCAGCCCGCCCCAATAGCTGGACGCGTAGATGGCCCAAGCCTGGGCGCCGAGCTGCTCGGGGCTGACCTTCCCCTCCATGACCGGACCGGAAAGACGGTCGGTCATCCAGCCGTTCAAGCCCGCCCAATAGGCCTGGGGCGTCGACAGGGTCGTCGCCGTCGATGCAAACTCCGTCGCCAGGGCGTCGGCCAAGGCCGGATCGGCGGGCATCACGTCCGCCAGATCGGGCAGCAGGGGCGGCGCGCCGCCCGCGAGGCGGACCTTGGCCAATTGCGGGTGCTTGGTGGTGTCACTCATGACGTGTCCCCAATCTTCCATGGTCAAGAGCCGAAGGCGTAGCGCAGGGACACGCCAAAGGTGCGCGGGTCGCCGTAGATGTTGGAGGTGAAGCCGAGCGACTTGGACTGGTCGCTGATGTTCACGATGTAGTCCTTGTCGGCGAGGTTCTTGGCCCAAACCCCGGCGGTGATCGGGCGGCCGCCGATGTTGCGAACCTCGATATTGAGATCGAGCAGACCGTAGCCGTTGGTAAAGGCGTAGGGTTGGCCGATATTGCTGTCCGTGAAGGTCACATCACCGACGTAGGCGTAGCTTAGGCTGGCCGACAGCTCGCCGAACGACAGGTCGTGGTGGAAGGTGCCCGAGAGGTTGTAGGTCACCTTTGGCGCTTGGGCGAAGCGATTGCCGGTGGCGCTGCCTGAGATCGCCGTGGCGTCGAACCGATCGTACACCGTGTCTAGCAGGCCCAACGAGCCATTGACGTCGAACATCGAACTGGGCCGCGCCTGGATCTCGAGCTGGGCGCCTTTGATGGTCGCTTCTGCGGCGTTGAACGTGCCCGCGATGGTCACGTTGTTGACGAAGCGCACCACGCTGCGCTGGATGTCTTTGTACTTGCCTTGGAAGGCCGCGAGGTTGGTCCGCACGGGCATGTCACCCAGATGCCAGTCGGCCTTGACACCCACCTCGTAGTCCGTGAGGTGCTCAGGGGCGTAGCTGCCAAGGTCGGTGTTGATGATCCCCTGGTTGAAGCCCCCGGCGTTGTAGCCCGTCCGCGTCGTGGCGTAGACCAGCAGGTCCGGCGTCACTTGATAGTCTAGTGAGACCAGATAGGTCAGCGCATCGAACTTCGCCGCTTGGCGCTGCTGGCACGCTGCGAAATTGACGCCCGGCACGGCCGGATTCAGCCCGCATTTCAGGCCCGGCAAGATGCTGGATGCGACGTTCTTCTGATCATCGTTGGTTTGCCGCAGACCGGCGGTGAGGGACAACCGGTCGGTCAGCTTGAAGTTGCCTTGGGCATAGAAGGCGGTTGAGCGGTTGTCGGCGTGCGAGGGCGAGGTCTGCGCCGTCGCCGGACCGAACGGAGCGCCGACCGGGTTCAGGATCTGCAGCGAGTTTTCGTTGTTGGAAATCACATGTCTTAGGAACACGCCCCCGACGAGGTCGAGTCGACCGTCCAGCAGCTTGGCCCGCCCCTGGACTTCCTGGATCCACTCGTGGGTCCGATTGTAGTCCTGACCATAGACGAACGGGACGTTGAACGAAGTCTTGTTGGAGAGGTTCTTGCTCTGGCTCTTCCGATAGGATGCGATGTACTTCAGGCTCAGGTCGTCGGTCAGGTCATAGGTCAAGACGTTCTGGAAGCCGACCTCTTCGCCGTGCGAATAGGCCGGAAACGCGCTGGCGATCTTACGTATGCCGAATGCTTCCTGTTGCTGCTGGAGGCCAACCAGCAGGGTGGGGCCGTAGACGCACGCCGCGTAGGTCGCAGGACAAGCGCCGCCGGGATAGTGGTAGGTGATGGCCGCGAAGAGATGGCCGCCGGTCTTGCCGTAGTCCGCCAACGTGTAGTTGTTGATCTTGTCGGTAGGCGTGAACAGCACGCCAACCCGATAGGCTTGGCGAACAATGTCTTGGGCGTCATCGCCGAGCGTGTTTTCCACCACGCCGCCGCGATCGGTGATCTGGGCCCCCAGGCGTACCTTCAGCATGTCGCTGACCGGGATGTTCAGCACGCCGGTGAACTGGCGCCGATCATAGTTGCCCAGTTCGCCAGCGACCGAGCCTTCGAAGACGTCGGTCGGCTTTTTGGGCGTGAAGAGAATGGCGCCGCCCGTCGAGTTGCGGCCGAACAGCGTCCCTTGCGGACCTGAGACGGCCTGGACGGAGGATAGGTCGTAGAGCTGCAGGTTCACCGCCGAGGCGCCCGCCTGGCCGCTGGGTGTGGGCACCTCGTTGAGATAGGTGACGACCCCGGTGCGGATCCCCCGCAAGGAGTAGGATGCGCCATTGGCCTGGGTGCCCATCACGACGCTGAGCGTCGGCACCATCTTTTGCAGATCCAGGCCGGACTGGATAACATTCTTCTGCAGGCTCTCAGCGGAGATGGCGGTCACAGTGACCGGTACGGACTGGGCCTGCTCCTCAGCCCGGCGGGCGGTGACGACCACCTCCTCCAACTCGTTGTTCTGGGGCTTGGCCTGGGCAAATGCAGCCCCGGCGAAAGCCGAGGTCCCCATCGCGAGCGCCAATAGGCTGGCCGCCTGCAACCATTGCTTCGTCATCGTTTCCCCCTGACGCACCTTGGACGGCCCGTCTTATGCTTCGTAAGTCGATCGCCTTAGGCGTCTGTCCTTGATAGCCCTGCGCCGGGGTCCGCGGGGGCAAAATCGTAAAACCCATATTTCTTTTTATCTATTGCCTGAGCGCGCCCTAGCGGACCCATTGCCGCCGACATCATCAGGGATTGCCCATGCCCGCACGAGCCGAAGACACCGTCGCCGAGTTTCTGTCCCAATTAGATATGGAGCAGCCGGACTTGGCGCGGCTGATGGCCTACTTCAGCGCCGACGCGCGTTATTTTAGCCGCGTAAGGCACGCCGAGCCCCTGCGGGGGCGGGCGGCGATCGAAGAGGAACTGCGCAGTCAATTTTCACGCTATCGCGATTGTCGCTGCCAAATCTTGTCCGTGGCGTCCAACGGCGCGCAAGTCTTCACCGAACGGGCCGACACCGTGACCATGCGCAAGGACGACCGTAACGTGACCGTGCTGGTCTGCGCTGTCTTCGATATCGACGACAACGGGAAGATCCACTATTGGCGCGAATACTGGGATCTGGCGGATATCGAAGCGCAGATAACGGCAAGCGCACCGTAAAGATAGAACGACATCGGAGTATCGCGAAATACGATAGCGCCAGCCCAACGCGATCAACTCGTCAGATATTCTCGCGCCGCCCGTTAGGTCTTGTGCGTTCGCGTCCAAGGTCTATCGTGGGGTAATAGCTGAAGCGGCCACAAGAGCCGCGAGGCGAGGAAACAGCGTGGTCGCCAATGTCGGACAAAAAAGTTCGGTCGCTGCAACGCGTCATCGAGGTGGCTGGCGAGGCCTTCGCCTGTCGCAAGTTCAACGATGTCTCGATCAGCGAGATCTCAGAGGTCGCGCGGTGTTCGACCTCCACCATTTACGCGGTCTTCGGAAACAAGGAGGCCTTGTTTCTGAACGCGATGTCTCATCTGCTGAAGACCACCGCCCCTCGCCCCTCCCCTGAGCAGCGGCCGTCACTCCATATTCTGCTGAGCTTCGCCGAAGCCCGCATCCGAGCCTTGGCCAATCCGGTCCGGCGCGGCGCGGTCAGAGCGATCAGTTCCCAGATCGATCTGGCATCGCCCCTGATCGACATGTTGGCGCACCAACAGTGCGGCGAGGTCGCCCGGCTCCTACAGGCCGAGGTCGTTCATTGCGTCGAGAGCGGGGTCATTCGCCCCCTCGAGCCGCATCTGATCGTCTACACCGTCATGGCGGTGACCGCCTACGAGCCGGTGGTCTATGGCTTGCTCTACGGCGACGAAAAGGCGGTGGACGTGATGAAGCTGGTTGAACGCGCCTTCCTGCCGCTTGTCTCGGCCGAGGGCGCCAGACAGCTGGCCACTTATCTTGGGAAAGCGCCGGTCGAGGCCGATGCCCCCCGCGAGCGCCTTCGCGCCGCGGGTTGATCACGGTCAGATCTCCGGAAAGCCAGCCTTTATCGAGGCGTTACGATCAGTGTGCTCGTGCATCTCGATGATCTTGCCGCCGCGCACGATCGCCACGCAGTGAAAGCGATTGATGTAGTCGTAGGTGGGGTAGATGACGTCGGTGTTGATCAGGACCGACGCCCTGTCGCCTTCAACCGTCATGCCTGAAATCACCTTGCTGTAACGCACCGGGGAGACCGGCGGGCCCATGGCGGCCATTTTCGGCATCAGCTTGGCGAAGAAATCGAACATGTCGTCATAGCCGCGGCCGTTCACCCACCAACGGAAGCCGGGTGCGGTGAGCTCCCGCGCCAGGTTGGTCGGACCTGGGGCGAGAAAAGCCTCGGCCACGGCGCGGGTCTTGGCCTCATCGATATCGTCGGGACGGGCCGCGGGCCAGGGATCAAGGCCGGGAGGAACCGCCTGGGAGACCTTGAAACGCGGGGGCCGCGCGCGCGGATCGGTCCACTCGCGCACCGAGACGATATGGTTGTCCCGCACCTGGAACAGGTGGTGATAGACGATGAAGATGGGCTCGCCGTTTTCCACGGTCGCGGTCTCATACTCGACCGCGACCCGGTCATCCTGCGCCGCCATGCCAAGGATCGAAGACTTGCGGCTGATCGCCTGGTCGAAACGGCGACGATTGATGGCCATGATCGTCGCTCGGTCGAAGTCGCCACGCGAAACGATCCACCATTTGACTTCTGGAGACACCAGGGCTTCGACGGCCGCTATATCACCGCGATCGGTGGCTTCGATGTAAGCCTTCACCAGAGCCTTGTTGCGGGAGCGGGGCTCCGCCGCCTCGGCCAGCGCCTGTCCTGCGAGCCCGAGAACCGGCGCGGAGAGGCTGGTTTGCAGCAGCTGTCGCCGGTGCGGATCCATGGATTTCCCCCTTAAAAAATCCGAGCCTTTCGATTCGCTCGGCGGCCACTGCTGCCGGTGGCGCTTTCCCAATGTCTAATCCTATATACCAATTAGTCAATTCAACCCTCGTCTGGCGCCGACTTCTCGGTTATGCGAGGTTTGCAAGGGCGATGAGGACTTATGGCTGACATTGGCCGCTCAGCGGTGCTACGGGCCCTCCCCGTACTGCGCGACATTATCTTGCGGCTTCCGGCCGGCGCTTTTATCGGCTCGGAAACCGAATTGATCGCCCGCATCGGCGTCAGCGCGCCAACGCTGCGACAGGCCGCGCGACTGCTCGAACATGAGGAACTGCTGGTCATTCGTCGGGGCGTCGGCGGCGGCTTCTTCGGCCGTCGCCCCAGCGCCGAAACAGTGGCGCGCTCGGCCGCCCTGTTCCTCAACCTACAGAACACTCCGATCGAGGAGGTCTATAGCGCCGCTCAGGCCATCAACGCCGAAGTACTGAAGCGCGCGGCTCTCTCCGACAATGATGCGGAACGGGCCCGCCTGGGGGAGATGCTGGAAGAGTGGCGCGGTTCTGAGGAATCTCTCGGCCGCGACGCCTTCATCGTTGTGGCCGAACGGCTCACCGATCAGATGGCGAGCTTGGCCGGAAACGCTCCCTTGGCGCTGTTCTTGCGCGTATTCCGCTACATCTCGCTCTCGGAGCCCGGCGTGCTGAGCCGATACGACTCCAATCGCGAGGAGTGGAAAACCGCGTATATCGCGCTCGCCCAGGCCGTATTTGACCGCGACGCCCGTGCGGCTATCGCCGCTGCTGAACGATTGTCCGGCTTGGCAGCCAGTTCCGTCGAAAGCACCGATCGATAGCCGTTGCGCGACCAAGTCGGATGCGATCCGAGACATGAGCGCGGCCTCCCTGAACGGATCCTAAGCTTGGCGCAGGCTAGGCCAGGTGAGCGTCCACAGCGGCCACACCCCGTTTGCGGTCGAGATCGGCCATGTTGATGTACTCGCGCCATCGGCTGATGCGGCCGTCTTCATTCAGCTCGTAGACGGCGACCATCTGATGGGGACAGGCGCCGCCGCGCATCACCGCCCAGTCGGAGCGTTCCTGCAGCACGACCCTGGGGGTCGAGACCGCCCGCAGCGTGTTACACTTGTTGTTCGAGGCGTATCGCATCTGGCGCAGGATTTCCGCGCGGAGGGCTTCGCGCCCCCGGACCACCGGACCACCGGGCATCCAAAGACGCCACTCCGCGTCGGGCGCCATCATCGCTACGATGCGTTCGACGTCAGGCCTGCTGGCGTGTGTTCCGGCTTGCAAAACTAACCCCCTTCTCGGGGAGATAGGCGTCCAAAGTTGACCCCCTATCCTTGAGGCTTTGATGGCCAGATCGGCGGCTTGTGGAGCTGCGGATCGAGACAGGGATGTTGGTATTGGAGACGGTGGCGAAGATCCGGCGCGAGCATTTCGCGCGGGGTAAGGGCGTGAAGACGATCGCGCGGGAGATGGGCCTGGCGCGCAACACGGTGCGCAAGGTCTTGAGATCGGGAGAGACCTCTCTGGTCTACGAGCGGCGCGAGCAGCCGCACCCCAAGCTTGGGACCTTCATCGAGCGCCTGGAGGGCATGTTGGAGGCCAATGCCTCGGGCCCTCGTAAAGACCGGCTGACGCTGACACGGATCGCCGACCTACTAAGTCGTGAGGGATACGACGGTAGCTATGATGCGGTTCGGCGCTACGCGAGCCGCTGGGCTGATCAGCGCCGGGGCGTCAGCTCGCCGGTCGAGGCCTTCGTGCCCCTGAGCTTCGCGCCGGGCGACGCCTACCAGTTCGACTGGAGCCACGACCAGGTGGAGATCGGCGGCACGCCGCTGACGGTGAAGGTGGCCCACCTGCGGCTCAGCCACAGCCGCCGCTTCTACATCCGGGCCTATCCGCGCGAGACCCAGGAGATGGTGTTCGACGCCCATGCCCGGGCCTTCGCGCTGTTTGGCGGTGTCACCCGGCGGGGCATCTACGACAACATGAAGACCGCCGTGGAGGCGGTGTTCGCCGGCAAGACCCGGCGCTTCAACCGGCGCTTCGAGCAGATGTGCTCCCACTACCTGATCGAGCCTGTGGCCTGCACCCCGGCCTCGGGCTGGGAGAAGGGCCAGGTGGAGAACCAGGTCGGCTACGCCCGCGACAACATCTTCAAGCCGCGCCCTCGGTTCAGGACCCTGGAGGAGCTGAACGGCTGGCTGGAAGCCGAGTGCGAGCGCCGGGCCCGCAACGACCGTCACCCCGAGTATCGCGACCGCACAGTCCAGGAGGTGTTCGAGGCTGAGCGGCCGTTCCTGGCGCCGTTCGTAGGGCCCTTCGACGGCTTCCACCAGGTCGAGGCCGTCGCCCAGGCCACCTGCCTGATCAACTTCGACCGCAACCGCTACTCGGTGGAGGCCAGGGCGGCGCGCCGGGCGGTGCAGATCCGAGCCTATGCCGACCGGGTCATGGTCCTGTGCGACGGCGAGGTCGTGGCCGATCATCCCCGCGGCTTTGGGCGCGACCACACCGTCTATGACCCCTGGCACTATCTGCCTGTCCTGGCACGCAAGCCTGGGGCGCTGCGCAACGGCGCGCCGTTCCAGGACTGGTCTCTGCCGCCCGCCCTGACCCGGCTGCGCAAGCGACTGGGCTCGGGCGACGAGGCCGATCGGCGCTTCGTTCGGGTGCTGGCCAGCGTCCTCGACGACGGCCTGGACGCCGTGGACGACGCGGTCCGCGAGGCCCTCGACGCCGGCGCCGCCAGTGACGAGGTGATCCTCAACATCCTGGCCCGACGGCGCGAACCGCCCAGGCCCGAGGCGATCACCACGTCACAGGCCTTGGCCTTGCGTCATCCGCCGATCGCCGACTGCGCCCGCTACGACCTGCTGCGAGGTCCCCGTGCAGCGGCATGAGATGATCGAGGCCCTGGGTCAGCTGGGCCTGAAGGGCATGGCCGCCGCGTTCGACGACGCGGTGACCACGGGCCTGCAGCGCAACCGCACCGCCTTGGAGATGCTGGCCGACCTGCTCAAGGCCGAGACCGCGCACCGCCAGGCCGCCTCCATCCGCTACCGGATCACCGCCGCCAAGCTGCCGGCGATGAAGGATCTGGCGCGCTTCACCTTCGACGGCTCGCCGATCAATGAGGGCCTGGTCCGCGCCCTGCACAGCGGCTCGTTCCTGGCCGATCACCGCAACATCGTCCTGGTCGGCGGCACGGGCACCGGCAAGACCCACCTGGCCATCGCCATCACCGCCAACGTCGTGCGGGCCGGCGCCCGTGGCCGCTACTTCAACACCGTCGATCTGGTGAACCGCCTTGAGGACGAGGCCCGGCGCGGCAAGACCGGCGCCTTGGCCGCCCAGCTCTCACGTCTGGACGTCGTGGTGCTCGACGAGCTGGGCTACCTGCCGTTCGCCCAGTCCGGCGGCCAGCGCCTGTTCCACCTGATCAGCAAGCTCTACGAGCGCACCTCGGTGATCATCACCACCAACCTGACCTTCGGGGAGTGGCCCACCGTCTTCGGCGACGCCAAGATGACCACGGCGCTGCTCGACCGCCTGACTCATCACTGCGACATCGTCGAGACCGGCAATGACAGCTGGCGGCTCAGGAACCGCGCCTGACCGGCGCGCCCAGCGTCATCCACAACTTGTTCAACCTCCCCCAGACCCCCTCCGGGCAGCTGAAAGATCAGTGGCTCACTAGGCGGCGACGCGCTGCGCTAGCTGACCGCTACGCGCCTCGCCGCCGGTCCGGGAACAGAGCGTAGAGGGGTCAACTTTGGACGCATATTGGGGGTCAGCTTTGGACGCCGTTTGACACTGCTGGCGTCCGAACCATCGCCCCACGCATCACAGAAATCCTGCACGAACCGCTGTTCGGACGTGGCGGGAGACTGCAGGGACGCTGTGATCGCGCCGCCCTCGCTCGCCTCGGGAACCGGTCGATAGCTCTCCGCCGCACCTTCTAGGCCTGATACGGCGTCGATATTGGCGCCCGTATGCTCGACGAAATCCTTCAGGTCGAAATAGTCGCGGTAGGCGGTGATCAGATTGTCCTCATCCACCTCGAACACTCCAGCGATGTATTGCGTCAGAGGCTTGCCGTTGCGGATGAAGGAGTCCTCGCGTTCGGCGATGACGGTGTCCTCGCTCGACGCGATATGGAGGATCTTGCACATGAAGCCTCCGACGTACTGCAATTGCCGCTCGATCTCTTGGCGAATGGCCTCCCGCCCGCGGATGGAGGGACCGTCGGGCATGTAGAGGGTCCACACCGCTTCGGGAGCAAAGCAGGCGACGATCCGGTCAACATCCGGCTCGTAGGCCCCTTCACCCCATGCGCCCAGCATCTCCCGCACCACGGCTTCCTGTTTCGCGCCCATGTCGTCCTCCTATCGTTCGGGGTGGTTGCCGACCCCGCCAGCGACCGCAGGGCGCGCCAGCCAGGGCGGAGGCGCCGTCGCTTGAGCGCTCGTGAAGCGCTGGTGAATGATCGGAAGGTTCCATGTCGCCCGATCACCGACAACGCCACCTGCGGCGGCTCGGCTTGACCGCGAGTCAACCTGGGCTCGGCTGCGCGGAAGTGACGTCGGGCCTCATCTGGAAAACAAACGACGCCCCACCCGGCGCGCCAGACACAGAACAGGAAGACTGATGGCCGCACCTTCCAGCAGCGATCGTCCCTACCCCGCCCGCGAGGGGCGCTTGCCGCGCCACCTGGAAGAAGTGACGGCGCCCTGGCTCACCGGCCTGATGTCGCACCGTTATCCCGGTCTCGTGGTCGAGGCCGCCAAAATAGTCGAGGTCAGGAACGGCCACACCACCAAGCTGCGCTTGGAGCTGCAGCTGAACGCTGTCGGGCGGGCGGCCGGTGTCCCTCGCCAGGTCTGCCTTAAGTCAAACTGGTCTGAGGGTTTCGAGAGCGGGAACATTTGCGAACTGGAAGCCCGGTTCTACTATTTCATGCGCGAGCAGCTCAGCGCACCCGTCGTACGGAGCTACTATGCCGACTGGGATGGCGACGGTGGCGGGCGCGGCCTTGTCATCATGGAAGACCTGGGCGCGTCCCCCGGGCAGTTCGGTCACAGTTCGCATCATCTAGGCGTCGATGGGGTCGCCAAGGCCTTGGAAAGTCTTGCCATATTGCACGGCGCCCTGTGGGACAGCCCCCAGCTGGACGAGCAGGCCTGGCTGCATGCCTCCATGGACACTCCAGTCGATACCGACCAACTCCTGCGCATGTACAACTACATCGGGCTGAACCTCCCAAAGCCCGAGTACAGGGCCGTTTTGCCTCATTGGCTGTACGAGACACCCGAGCTGTTCAGCCACGCCTATGATGAACTCGCGGCCTTCGAGAGGGCCCAGACGACGCCCCGCTGCCTGGTTCATGGTGACGCCCACCAAGGCAACAGCTTCCTTCGGACCGATGGCGAACGGGTCTGGCACGACTGGCAGCTTGTTCGGAAGGGCCGTCCCTGGCGCGACGTCACCTATCTCATGTTGGGCGCCTTGACCGTGGAGGAACGGCGGCGATGGGACCGCGACCTGGTGACCCACTATTGTGAAGCACTCACGGCCACGGGCGCTCGCGGCGTGCTCGCAAAAGACGCCGCGTTTGAACAAGTGCGGCGCTGGCCGGTCTACGGCGCCCAGGCTTGGCTGGCCAATGTCGATCAATGGGGCCAGGGGGGCCTCGCCATGGTGGAGCGCTTCTTCAGCGCCATGGAGGATTACGGCACGATCGAGGGGCTGACACGTGGCAAGGCCCCGCGCCGTCAGGTCAAGCTGGGAGAAGGCGCCCGCGAGATCGCCTCGGGTCTGCGTGCTCTGCTGTAAGGCGGAGCTTAGCCCAGGTCTCGTCCACGCCGGCTGGGGTGCGGTCGGCGATATATCCGACCGTCAGGCCATGCCCGCCCGCTCGCCAGTAAAGCGCATGGCCGCGTCCGATTGGGCGTCCCCCGCCAGGAGCCGGGCGAGGCCCGCTTGACTGCCAGTCAAACCGCGATCGTTGCCGGTTCAAGGCGATCCCCTTACGCCAAAGACCGAAACAAGAGCCGACCGAAGCCGGCGAGGGGGAGGACAGTGCGAGGCTGCGGCTTCGCCGACCGCCGATCTTCCGCGCCGCCCGTAGTTGAAGGACAGCCGGTGAGCCCCTCCGAACGCGACGCGAAATTCCTTGAACGCTACGGACCGTGGGTGCTGGTTTCCGGCGCCTCGGAAGGCACCGGCGCCGCGTTCGCGCTACAGGCTGCGTCCAGGGGCGCCAACGTCATCCTCGTCGCTCGCCGCGTGGACAAGCTCGAGGAGTTGGCCGCGACGATACAAGACACTTACGGCGTCGAAGTCGCCATCCAGTCCATCGACCTATCGCTACCGGGGGCAGCGGCGTCGCTTCAGGCGGCGGCCGCCGGCAAGGATTTGGGTCTCGTGGTCTTCAATGCGGGCGGCGATAGTGTCGGCGGGCGCTTTTTGGACAGCAGCTATGAGCAGTGGCGCGTGCTGCTTCAGCGCAACATCGACCTTCTGACCGAGGCTTGTCACCGCTTCGCGAGCTACTTTGTCGACCGCGGCCGAGGTGGCATTGTTCTGGTCGGCTCGGAAGCCGCCCTTCAGGGGATCGGCCGTTTGGCGCTCTACACCGCCACCAAGGGCTATGCCCTGAACCTCGGCGAAAGCCTGTGGCGCGAGCTCAAGCCCAAGGGCGTAGACGTGCTCAACCTCCTGATCGGCGCCACGGACACGCCCAAACTGCGCACCGTCTTCGCCAAGAATGGCTTGGCCCACGACGCCGTGCCGCTGACCCCGCCTGCGGAAGTTGCTCGGGTGGGGTTAGGCGCTCTGGGCGATGGCCCCACCGTGGTGCTGAACGCCTTGGACAATGACGACAACCCTCTTCTCTCTCGCCGCCTGCGCCGCGAGCGAGTGGTTTGGCAGAGTGAGTTTCTCAACAATTTCTACGGACCGGAATAGCGCGCCATGAGACGGCTCGAGCGCAAAATCGCCATCGTGACCGGAGGCGCTGGTGGTATCGGCGTCGCCACCGGGCGCCGGCTTGCCGACGAAGGCGCCGTGGTGGTTTTGGCCGACATTGATCTTGCCAGGGCCGAGGCGGCCGCCGCCAAGATCGGCGGGGACGCCAGCGCGCTTTTCTATGACGCCGAAAAGGTCGAAACGATCGAGGCCATGGTGGCCGAAACGGTGCGGCGGCACGGTCGTGTCGATATCCTTCTCAACAACGCCGCCATCACCACGCCGCAGATTCAACGCGAGGACACCACCGCCGCCGACATTACCTTCGAGACCTGGGACAGGGTCATGGCGGTAAATCTGCGCGGCTATCTGGCCGGGTGCAAATACGTCATCCCGGTCATGCTAAGAAATGGCGGCGGGGCGATCATCAACACCGCGTCGGGGTCTGGCCTCACCGGCGATCTCAGCCGCATCGCCTATGGCGCCTCCAAGGCGGGGGCCGTGGCCATGACCCGCCACGTCGCCACCCAGTACGGTCGCCAGGGGATCCGATGCAACGCCGTCGCTCCCGGACTGATCCTCACCGAGGCGTCTAAGCAGGGCGTCCCCGAACTGATCAGCATGATCTCCAATCACGTGTTGACGCCGCGTTTGGGCACACCCGAGGACGTCGCGGCGGTCGTGGCCTTTCTGGCGTCGGAGGACGCCGGCTTCATCAACGGCGAGACCATCTGCTGCAATGGCGGGTCCTTGGCCCACCAGCCGCATACCCACGACCTTGCCCAGTACATTCAATCGCAACTCTGAGATCACACCCATGGCCGTTCCCACCGAAGACGAGATCCGCCACTTCCTCCATGAGCAGATCGAACTGTGGAACGCTGGAAAGCGCGAGGAGCAGACTGCTCTTTACCGCCGCTTCGCCGCGAAGGAGCTGGTGATCGAATATGTCGGCCAGCCCGTCGGCGATGGTTGGCGGACCTTCGAACACATGTGGGACACCTTCGGCGGCAAGGTCCGTGTCGAGGTAGATCTGATGCTGGTCAACGGTTCGGAAGGCGCTTGCCACCACCGCAACCTTCGCCTCGCCAGCGGCGTGGTCAATCCCAGCATCGAGACCTATCGCTTCGAAGAAGGCCGGCTTTTCATTCGCTATTTCTACGTCCCGACGCCGGTTCAATGACGTGCAATCTGTGATCGGTGGAGAACGCTAGTGACCTTGGAGGCCACCCCGGACGGAAGCGCCGCGAGCCGGGGCATGACCAACCGCTGGTGGGCGCTGGCGGTGCTTACCGCCGCCCAAGCGTGCCATCACATCGATCGCAACGTCATCTCGGTGGTGGCCGAGCCCATCCGCGCAGAGTTTCACCTCACCGATTCCCAGGTGGGTCTGATGGGCACCCTGGCCTACGCCATCGCCTTCGCGGTCGCAGCCCTGCCCATGGGCTATCTCGTGGACCGCGTCAGTCGTCGCAACCTGCTGGCCGCGATTCTGGCGATTTGGAGCGGCATGACGGCGCTGGGCGGGGGGGCCAACAACTTCGCTCACCTGGTGTTTGCGCGCATGGGCGTCGGCGCCGCCGAAGCCGGAGGCTCACCCACGGCCATGTCGATGGTGTCCGACTTCTTCGGCCCCAAGAACCGCTCCACGGCGCTGGGCATCTGGTATCTCAGCGCTGGCGTCGGCACCGGCATCATATTCCTTGCCGGTGGCTTCCTGGCCAAGACGTTCGGTTGGCGCACGGTGTTTTTCGTCGCCGCCCTACCCGGTTTCCTGGTGGCCCTCATCCTGCTCCTGAGCGTGCGTGAGCCCCGTCGCGGCGCGGCCGAGACACTTAAGGTCGAGGCATCGCCACAGCCGGGAGACGAGGCGCCGGCCACGCCCCGCGAGTCCCTGCTATTCGTGCTGCGTCGGCCGTCAGTTCTCTGCGCCATGACGTCCATCGTCATGGGTGGTGCGATGAGTTCGGCGTTCGGCCTCTGGTCGGTGTCCTTTCTGGTCCGCGTCCACCATGTCGATCTGCCGGTCGCGGCGATGTGGATCGCCCTGGCCTTCGCCGGGTTCGGCACGGTCATCCCCCTCGCGGCGGGCATCTTCGGCGACCACTTCGCCGCGCCGAAGGCGGGGTCCCGGCCGGGCCGGCTCCCGCTGCTCAGCGCCTGCACGATGACCGGCGTGGTCATTTCCGGATCACTCGCCGCCCTAAGCCCCAACCCTGCCGTGGCGATCGGCGCCATGCTGCTGTGGTGCGGGCTCATGCTGGCGCATAACGGTCCAGCCAACGCCTTCATCGTCACCTTGCTTCGTCCACGCATGCGCGGCCAGGTCGTGGGAGGGCTGCAGATGATCGCCTCCCTCGTCGGCGCCGGCCTCGGGCCCTTTCTGGTGGGGATGCTCAGCGACTTCTACGGCGGTCCCAACTCCTTGCGCTGGGCAATCCTCACGGGCATGTCGCTCAATGCCCTGGCGGTCGTCTTTTTCCTGATCTCGGCTTGGCGCGCTCCACGAGACATCGCTCTGGACCTCTAGCGGGCCTACTAGGCCTTGCGGCGGATGGCTTCGAGGACAAACTCGCTGGCCATGCGCCGCCAAGCTTCCCTACCCTCACCTGTCGCGGTGTCTCTCTCGAGGATGACCGACAACAGGTAGCTGTTGGTGAAGCCTCCTGTCATGACGAGCGAAATCAAGGCGAGGGTCGCGCGCACATCCAGGTCTTGGCGGAAGTCGCCGCACGCCTCGCCCCGCCGCAAAATGCCTTCGAGCTTTTGCGCTAGGGCTGGCTTCAGCTGGATGAACCGATTGTGGGACGAGTGGTGATCTTCGTGGAAGCCCAATCCCTCGCGGGCCAGGCGGCCCAGCAGCGGGTCCACGCGATATTGATCAAACACCGCGTCGGTGAAAGCCTGCAGCGCCTGTACCGGCGGTAGATCGTCAAAATTGGTGGCCAGCAACTCGGTCATGACCACACCCGAGGTCTGATCAAGCACTGCGGAGAACAGGTGGTGTTTGCTCTCGTAGTATTGGTAGAGGAGCTGTTTGGTCACGCCCGCTGAGCGGGCGATGGTTTCCATGTTCGCGCGCGCGATGCCGTTGATGGCGAACTCACGCCGCGCGGCCTCCAGCAGCCGCGCGATGGTGTCGGCCTTGCTCGAAGATCGCCCCCGCGCCTTCACTCCCAGATTGATGTTGTCGGTCGTCACCAGACGGTCGCCGTACATTGTTTGGTGCGCAGAGATGCACACGGTTTGACCCGCGGTCAAATGGAACAGGTTGCTGCGGTTAGTGACGACGGGGATGGTGCCGGCCCAGAAACAAGGCCGGTTCGCGGCCGGTCAGAGGAGCAGAGCCAGGATGCGTTATCATCGCCAAATTCCGCCGCGCGCGGATTTCGGCTACCAGGTTCTGGTTGGGCCTCACAAAGTCAGCGGCGAAGCGCTCAATAGCGTCCGGGGCTACTTTGGCCTGGTCTTGAACAAGACCATTCCGTTCGGCTGCCTGCGCGACGACGAAGGCCACATCTACGCTGCGGTTCGCTCTGTCATGTCGCCCAGCGGCACGCCCAACCCCACGACCTTCTTCTACCAGTCCACACGGCTTGACGGCGCGAACTTGAAAATGGATCGGCCGCGGATGGCCGCCCAGGCCCAAACCGCCCGCCCCATTCAAACCTTGGAAGGCGATATCTGCACCTGGCGGTCACAGCCCGAGGACGCCGGCGCGCCTTGGCGACTTTCGGCTTCGGGCGCGCGCATGGACTGGGTCGAAGAAGGCCTGTTCGAGGTCGGTGGCCGCCTGCTCGGTAGCGGCATGCAATGGTACCTTCCGGGGGTGGATTGGGGCACCTTCTATGTGGCTCAGATGTACGAAGTCACCGGTCATTGCCTCGGCAGACCGGTCAAGGGCGTCATCTCGATCGACCAGGCCTATCTGGCCGAGGGCGGGGCGATCCACTACCAGAAGGATCTGGTGGTGAATAACGGGATGCACGTCATCTGGTGGAACTTCGCCACCGTTTACGATGACGGCAGCTACGACGTGGGCTCCTTCATCGTCGGTCACCAGAACCTCGGCTACGCCATCTTCCAGAATGAGAAGGGCGAGGTGCGCACCACCACCAAGATCGAGGGCGTCTCACGACATGCGCCCGACAGCTATTTCGCCGAGGACGCCCGTATTGTCCTAGAGGACAACGAGGAGTGGGAATTCCTGCCCGATCCTAAGGGGCGTATGGTGGACTTCATCGGTGGCTTTCCCATCACGGCCCAGCAGGAGGGCCGGTGGCGGCGGGTCGGCGACACGCGCACGCCTTCGCATTGGATGGCTTGGGGCGAAACCGATCGCCGCAACGGTAACACCCGTAACGGACCTGGATCCGACATTTCATGAGCCTCATCGCTGGCCAGGACTTGTCGATCCCCTACGACGCCGTATCGCACAAGCCATGACCGATAAGTACGACGTCATCATCGTTGGCGGCGGTCACAATGGTCTGGTCGCCGGCAGTTATCTGGCCAAGGCGGGCCGCAAGGTGGTGGTGCTCGAGCGCAGCGCCGTCGCCGGCGGTTTGTCACGCTCCGATCCCGTTATTCCTGAAGCGCCCGGCCATATGATCAACACGGGGGCGGTGGAATTGATCCATATCCGCGCCTCGCCGGTGATGCACGAATTGGACCTGCGCCAACACGGCTGGAACACGGTCGAGACCGATCCGACCTATGCCTACCTGGCGCCGGACGGCGGCTCGATAGCGCTGTTCAGGGATCCTAGGCGCACAGCCGAGGATATCGCGCGGTTTTCAAGGAAGGACGCGAAGGCCTATCTTGAATTTATCGGCCTCATCGACGCTTTGCTCGACTTCGCCGGAGCGATGAACAAAGGCGATCCCGGCGTCACGAAACCAAGCAAATATCTGGACATCGCCAAGGCGGCCATCCGCAATCGTCGATTGAAGGATAAGTTGCAGCTAATCAGCGCCGCGCCCGCCGACCAGCTCGCGGCCGAGTGGTTTGAGAGCGACGCGGCTCAGGCCCTGCTGCTGGGAGTGGTCGCCGGCGCAGGTCCCTTCGACACCGATGGCAACGCTGTGGCCTATGCCTTGTTCGGGCTGTTGCACCGCGTCGGTGTCTCCAAGCCGATCGGCGGCATGCGTATGCTGGCCGACACGCTCGTCCGAGCCTACGCCGCCAGCGGCGGAGAGTTAGTTCTGGACGCGGAGGTGACCGAGATAATTATCGGCGACGGCGAGGCGCGTGGCGTCCGCCTGGCGGACGGGCGCCGCCTTGAAGCCATGGCCGTCATCGCTACCTGCGACCCTCAGACGGCGGCGCGACTGACCACGCCAGGCGGTTTGGATCGCGTCACCCGGACCCGCCTAGAATACGCCCCGGCGCACCGCGCCAATGTTGGACCCTCTCTGATCAACCTGGCTTCGTCCCGCCCCTTCCGCCTGAAACGGCACCAAGATCAACGTCATGATGGCGTCGATCTTAACCAGGCGGTGGGTCTGATCGGAACCGCCGACGAACTTCGCTTAGCGTTGGCGCAGGCCCGGCGTGGCCTTACCCCTTCGTCGCCCGTCTTCTCCGTCTCGGCCGCGACCAATTGGGACCCGAGCCAGGCGCCTGCGGGACAGGGAACCGCCTACATCTACCTGCCCATTTTTCCAGTGGAGGTGAACGAGGGGTGGGCGGTCGCCAAGGCTCCCGCGGCCGAAGCCATCATCGCGCGCGCGGCGGAATTCTATGACGGCTTCGAAAGTGAGCTGGGCCGCTGGTTCGAAACCTGCCCAGAACGTGCGGTGCGCGCCAACGTCACCAAAGGCTGCGTCACCCATGTCGACTTCGGCGCCCTGCGCAGTGGTAGTCGCCGACCGGCGGTGGGCCTTGGCGGCCCCGCACCTCTCGTGCCGGGCTTCTTCCTGGGCGGCGCGGGCATCCACCCCGGCGGCGGCGTCTCCGGCGGCCCCGGCCGCCTGGTCTCACAGCGGGTCTCGACCTATCTCCGCTCGAGGAACTGATGACTTCCCAGACCTTCACCGATGCGGATCGCCGCCTGACCCTGGCGGCGCTGATGATCGTGTTCCTGCTCAGCGCGCTGGACCAGACGATCGTCTCGACGGCCATGCCGCGCATCATCTCCGAGCTGAACGGCCTCAACCTCTATTCCTGGGTGACGACGGCCTATCTGCTGAGCTCGACGGTGATGGTGCCGATCTGGGGCAAGCTGGGCGACATCTTCGGCCGCAAGCCCGTGCTGATCACCGGCATCAGCCTGTTCCTGGCCGGCTCGTGGCTATCGGGCCTGTCGGGCGAGTTCGGGACGATCCTGGGCATGCCCGGCATGGTGCAGCTGATCGTCTTCCGAGCCCTGCAGGGCATCGGCGGCGGGGCGCTGTTCACCACCGCCTTCGCCATCATCGCCGACCTCTATCCGCCGCGCGAGCGGGGCAAGTTCGCCGGCATCTTCGGCTCGGTGTTCGGCCTGGCCAGCGTGCTGGGGCCCATCATCGGCGGCTATTTCACCGACCACGGCACGGTGCAGATCGGGACCCACACGGTCGCCGGCTGGCGCTGGGTGTTCTACGTCAACCTGCCGCTCAGCTTGCTGTCGCTGTTCATGGTCATCGTGAAGATGCCGCCGCTGGAGCATCGCCGCTCCGGCAAGATTGACTTCCTGGGCGCGGCCCTGCTGATCGCCGCCTTCGTGCCGCTGCTGCTGGCGCTCAGCCTGGGCGGCCACGACTTCGCCTGGAGTTCGCCGCAGAGCCTGGGGCTCTTCGCCCTGGCCACCGCCTCGCTGGCCGCGTTCGTCTTCGTCGAGACCAAGGTCTCCAACCCGATCCTGCCGATGCACCTGTTCCAGAACCGGGTGTTCACCACGGCGAACCTGGCCGGCTTCCTGATCTCCATGGCCTTCATGGGCGTGGTGATGTTCCTGCCGCTGTTCCTGCAGCTGGGTCGGGGCGTGCCGGCCACGGTCAGCGGCATGACCATGCTGCCGCTGATGGCCGGGCTGATCGCCGGCAGCACGATCGCCGGCCAGATGGTCACCAAAACCGGCCAGTACAAACCGTTCATGATCGGCGGCGCGGTCATTCTGCTGATCGGCGTCTTCATGCTGCACGACCTGTCGAGGATCACGCACCTGGGCCTGCTGTGCCTGCTGCTGGCCTTCGTGGGCCTGGGCCTCGGGCCGGGTCAGAGCCTGTTCAACATCGCCACCCAGAACGCCGTCGATCCGCGCGATATCGGCGTGGCCACCAGCTCCAACCAGTTCTTCCGCCAGATCGGCTCGACCGTCGGCGCGGCCCTGGCCGGGACCCTGCTGACCGCGCGCCTGGCCAACTTACCGGGCGGGGGCCTGGATCTGGGAAAGCTCGAAGGAATGGCGATCAAGGCCGCCGCCACCGGTCAAGCGGCTCATGCTGATCCGTTCCTGCAAAGCGCCCTGATCCAAGCGGTCAGCGGCGTGATGGTCGCGGCTCTGTTCGTGATCGCCGCCGGCCTGGTGACGATCCTGTTCATCCCGGCCCTGCCCCTGCGCTCGCACCAGCCTGCAGCGGGCGCGCCGGTGCTGGACAAGGCCGAACCGACGAACTGAGGCTCAACGGACACTCGCTAAGCTGAAGCTGTTGCCGCGCATCGCACGCCTCAACGACAGGATGGTAGGCTGTGCCAGTCAACACCGTCTGGGACTGGAAGTCCGCGCGCCAGCGTTGCCGCTCCGGCCTAGCGTCGGCGGCAAACGGTTGCATTGGCCTGCGGCATCGGCTCGCCCGATGGTTCTTGATGGCCCGCTCGCTTCGGGAGCACCCTAGAGCCTGATCCGGGCCACCCTTCTTGGTCGCGGTCTGTTGGCGAGCGCGGACCAGATGCTGTCGATCGTCAGATGGCGGTTCTCGGGTCCTTGATCAGGTCGGCGAGCACCCGGTCACGGACGCCGGCCTTGGACCCGCGCCAAGTCTTGATAGGCGCGTTCCAGAGGCCGTCGTGCAGGCCAAGCTTAATCTGGCCGGCACAGCGGCGAAACCTGGATGATGGCCGAGCTGGTGGCCCCGCAGGAGGGATCGGTGCGCCGAGCCGCCCACGCCGCCATGGAGATCCACAAGCTGATCGCCGTGGAGTCCAGCTCTGCCGCATGGGCCGCCCGCGAGGCGTTGTCCGCCAGCCTGGAAATGGGTCCGGCTGCCCGGGAACAGGCCATCTATCAAGGTCTGCTGCTCGAGCGCCTATGGCGGGAGATCAAGGACACGCCGGCCGCCCGCCTCTCGCAGGTCACCTATCCCTACGAGGATTGATCCTGCCGGGTTTCGTCGGCGGCCATGGTCGTTCGGGACGGATCGAGAACCGGGGGCCAGGTACGCACGCCGTCGCGGTCGATGGCCGCCACGATGGCGTCCTCCCGCCAGACCTCGATTGTCTCGGCGCTGGCGTGCTCTCGCAGCAGGCCGAAGGCATGAGCCCGAACCGCGTCGCGCGTCAGGGTCTGGATATCGACGTGCGTGGCTTCTTGTTTAGGAGCCAGGCAGACGAAGGTGAAGGTCTCCACGTAAGCCATGCTTGAGCTTAGCAAAGGTCCGAAGCTTCATCGGTCACGTTTACGACAGACCGGTGGTTAAGGCCGGAACGTCTGGCCTGCCTTGCGATTTAGGGGGCGTGCGCATCGCCACCTTCAACATCAACAACGTCCGCAAACGGCTGGACAACCTGATCGACTGGCTGGCCGAGTCCGAGCCCGACATCGTCTGTCTGCAGGAGTTGAAGACCGAGGACAAAGCCTTTCCAGCTGAGCCGCTGGAGCAGCTTGGCTATCACGCGGCCTGGAAAGGCCAACCGACTTGGAACGGCGTAGCGATCCTGGCGCGCGGCGCCGCGCCGGTCGTGACCCGGACCGCCCTGCCCGGCGACCGCACCGACAACCAGGCTCGCTACATCGAGGCGGCGGTGAACGGCGTGCTGGTCGCCTCGATTTACTTGCCCAACGGCAATCCCAGGCCTGGCCCCAAGTACGACTACAAGCTGGCGTGGTTCGAGCGCCTTATCGCCCACGCCGCCGAGCTAAGAGCGACCGGCGCCCCAGTGATCCTGGCCGGCGACTACAATGTCGTGCCCACGGAGGCCGACATCTACCAGCCGCACCGCTGGCAGGACGACGCCCTGTTGCAGCCTCAAGTGCGGGCCGCCTACCAGCGCCTCCTGGACCAGGGCTGGACCGACGCGCTTCAGGCCCAGCACCCAAAAGCCCCGCCCTGGACGTTCTGGGCCTATCTGCGCAACCGCTGGCCCAACGACCAGGGCCTTCGCCTCGATCACCTCCTGCTGACCCCTGACCTGGCCGATCAGCTGGCCGACGCCGGCGTCGATCGCTGGGTCCGCTGGCAGGAAGACGCCAGCGACCATGCGCCCGCCTGGATTCATCTGGACCGATAGCGGTGGCGTCGGTCTGGACGAGACTCCCCCTCTGAAATATTTTGTTCTATATTTGTTCCACAGAACACGTCCGCCATGTCACCGCCGAGCCGCTGACCGCCGTGGAGCTTGAAGCGGCCTCGGCGATCCTCGATTTCTCGCCACCCACCCGTGGGTGCGCCACGTCGAGGCCCTTGTCGACGGTGGCTTTAGGGTCTTCATCGACGACGCCATCGACGCACCTCTGACGCGCATCGCCCAGGCGCCAGAGCGGCCGCCGGAGGTCGAGCTGAATGGACCGGGCAAACCGTGCCAGGCCTTGACCGAGCATCCCCGGGCCGAGTGTGTGGAGATGTTCGTCGACGCCGTGGGTCATCCCGAGGCCGCGCCACGCGGCTGGTGGCATGCCAGGATCTGGTTGAAGACCGAGAACGGCGTCAGCGCACCCGCCGGAGGATCCTGACCGGACCCGCTGGTTGCGACTGCAGGTCGGTGGATTGCTGACCCATGAGCGTCGCTGCGGCAATTCGCCGGTCCCCAGCCCCTGGTCCGCCGGTTCAGATTTCCTATCTAAGTGGCTCACCACAAAGAGGATTTCGACGACCATGGCGACCGGTTGGACGCATGCCGACGGCGTACTTGACCAGATTACCGACACGATCACCGACGGCGTCCTGTCGGCGCGCGCGCGTCTGCCGTCCGGCGACGGCGCGGCGTTCTGCGACGAGTGCGGTGAACCGATCCCCGAGGCGCGGCGCAAGGCCCTGCCCGGGGCGCGCACCTGCGTGGAGTGCCAATCAGGACGCGACGCTCGTGTGGTGTTCAGCGCCATCAACCGTCGGGGCAGCAAGGACAGCCAGCTGCGGTAGGCGCTGAACGGCGCGCTAGCGCGGGCGTTATCCCGCCATGCCGCGCACCTCGCCACAATGAAGAAGCCGTCCGCCGCCAGCCTCAAGAAGGTCACGCCTGAGAACCTCATCGGTCTTGGGGCCGAGCGCCTGGCCGAAATCCTGGCCGAGGTGGCCGAGACGCGCGTCGACCTCAAGCGCCGGCTGCGCATGGAGCTGGCCGCCGATCTTGGTCCCGAACACCTCGTTCCCGAGATCTACAAGCGGCTCCAGGCTTTCGAGACCAGCAAGGGCCAGATCACCTGGCGCCAGAAGCCGGCCTTCATCCGCGACCTCGACGCCCTGCGCGCGCTGATCGTCCGTCTGGCGCGCGGCGAACCCGACGCCGCCGCCGAACGCTTGTGGCGTTTCCTAGCCGCCGAGCCCCAGGTCGGACGCCGCCTTCGCGAGCGCGAGGACGCCGTGGAGGCCGTCTACCTTCGGGCGGCCGCCGACCTTGGCTACCTGTTGGCTCTGCGCGATCCCCAACTGACCGCCAACGCCCTGGTCGAAGCCGCCGCGGCCCGCCCCCAGGGCTGGGCCCGATGGCTGCCCGCCGCTCTCGAACCGGTGCTACCCGCCACAGCCGCCTTGGCGCTCGTCGAGGCCCTGGCCCTGAAGGTCAGTGCGCCGGGCTGGTCCTTGGTCCTGCGCCATCTCGCCGACGCCGCCGGCGACATCGAGGCGGTCAAGTCGACCTATAGTCCCGCCGCCCTGAAGACCCCGGCGGTCGCGGTCCAGATCGCCCGACGCCATCTCGCGGTCGGCGAGCTCGACGACGCCGGGGAGGCGTTGCGCCAAGCCGCGCCCAAGCCGGGCCTTCTGGGTCGGTCCCTGCGCCGGACTTCGACTGGGAGACCGCCTGGATCGACTATCTTCAGGCCGCCGGCCAAGCCGAAGCCGCCCAGGCGATCCGCTGGGCCTCGTTTCAGAGAACCCTCGACATCGGTCGGGCCAAGGCCTTCGCCGGGGCGCTCGACGATTTCGACGACGTGGCGGCCGAAGCCCAGGCCTTTGATTACGCCGCCCAGCACGCCGACTTCGAGCGGGGCCTGTACTTTCTGATGCAATGGCCTGCCTTGGCCGAGGCCAGCCGCATGATCCTGAGCCGGCCCGACGACATCAAGGTCGACGCCGAAAAGGCCGAGCTTTGGGCGGGCAAGCTGCGCCGTCGTTTTCCGGTCGCCGCGCATCAGTTGCTGCGCCGAGCGGCGACGGCGGCGTTCAAGCGCCGCGAGTTTAAGACGTCTGAACGCCTGGCCCAGGAAGCCGACTCCATCGAGCTGCCCGCCTGACCGCATCGGCGGCGATCCTCGTTGGGCGCCCTCGGGTGCTAGGCGCAGGGGGCTTCGTCAAGGCGCATCGCCACCAGGAAGGCTTCGAGCAGCGGCTTGGCCAAGGTCTCGAACCGGCCGACCGCCGGCATCGACACGCGAGCGATCAGGCCGCAGGGAAACTTCGCGACCGCCCCGCCGGTCAGGGCCACGACGAGCTGCAGTTGGTCGCGCGCGTCACGCAGCTGGTCAGGCGCGCCGACCGCCGCCACAACGGCCTCGTTGGGCAGCTTCAGTTCATAGGTCACGACTTGGCGGGTGGCCGCCTAGACCAGGCTAGGCCCGCAGCGCCACGGGCATCGTGGGTTCGGCCAGATAGGCTGGAAAGAGGAAACGTCCAGCGCGTTCGCCGTTGCGCAGGCGGATTTCCAAAACCACCGGCTCGCCCGCGTCGGACAATCGGTGACAAAGATCACGCGCGGCCTGCTCGGCGCGGACGCCGGTAGCGAATTCCAGGGGGCCGTCGTCGAAATCGCCGCGAACGATCCAGCCGTCTCCCGACGGCGCGACAAAGACAAAGCAAGGCATGGCTACAACGCAGAAACAGTAGAATGACGAAGTGGCGGCCGGTCCTCCGCTGGCCGGCCGACCACCCCTACGCTTAGGAGAACGTGTCGCGGTCCAGGCGCCTCAGCGCTGAGAGGACTTCGCTGAGCGGCACCGGCCCGGGCGTCCCCAAAAGCCATCTCTGGCTAGGCCGATGTTCCACCGCACTGGCGTCCGAGGCCCAAGGCGCGTTTCGGCGTCGGCGCCGATGACCTGATCGAAGGCTGGATTCATCATGGCGCCGGCGCCTGGGCCAACTCATCGGCGATGTGCGGGCGGATCAGGTCCTGCATCCAGCTGGGCAGGGCGGCGAATCCGTCGGCCAGGTCCCGGCGCAGTGCCGGCCCCGTCTTGGGATCGGCGAGCAGATTGCCCACCCGCCGCGCGTAGTCCTGGCCGACGTCGTCCTGGCCAAGCGTGTCGCGCAGCCAGTGCAGCGCCTGGACCAGGCGCATGGCTGGCCGGCCGGCCCAATAGAGCTTGCTGGCCGCGGTCGGCCGGAAGGTGATGGCCATCTGGCCAAGCTTTATCGACCGCAGCCGCGCGTCGGCATGGACCACGATCTTGGCCGGCACGGCGTTGGTGAAGCCCAGGTCGTTGGCCGCCGTCATGCCGTCGATCAGCAGCCGGATGTGGTCGCGGCGGGCCACCGCGTCGATCACGGCGGCCGGGTCGGGCGGACTCAGCTGCTGGGTCAGGCTGTTGAGCTTGGGTTTGTCGTAGAGTCCCCGGTCGATCCGGCGCAGCACGCCCTGCGCCAGCCGGCGTTGCAGCGCCTTGTCCACAGCGTCGCGACCGCCGAGGTCGGTGAAGTCCGACGGCGTCCACACCTGGCGGCCGGCCGCCTTGGCGATCCGGTCGTCCATGGTCGAGGTCAGTTGTGATCGGCCGCTGGTCATGTCCGAAATGTGTAGACAAATTTCGGACATTGGCAACCCACAGAGCGTCCGAAATTTGTATACAAGTTTCGGACGTCATTGCGCGACGGGCGTTAGGCGATAATCGCCGTCAATCCAGCCCTCGACCCGAACGAGGCTCTCCAGACACCGGCCGGCCGGCGCGCGACGGATGAACGCCACCAGGTTGACGGCCTGGCCGATCGCCCGATGGGGCACACGCGGCGCGACCTCGCCGATCAGGTCTTCCAGGCGGCTGAGCGCCTCTCGCGCGCTGTTGGCGTGAAGCGTGGCCAGGCCGCCGGGATGCCCGGTGTTCCAGGCCTTGAGCATGTCGAGCGCGCTGCCGTCGCGGACCTCGCCGATGATGATGCGGTCCGGGCGCAGGCGCAGCGCGGCTCGAACCAGATCGGCCATGGTCACCGCCGGCTCCGTGCGCTTGGTCAGCAGGGCGATCTGATCCTTGGCCGAGCACTGCAGTTCAGGCGTGTCCTCGGCGATCAGCACCCGATCGGCGGCGAAGGCGGGCTCAGCCAGAACCGCATTGGCCAGGGTGGTCTTGCCGCTGCCCGTGCCCCCGGCGATCAGGATGTTGTCGCGGCCCTCGGCGGCCGCGCGCAGCGCTTGGGCCTGCGCGTCGGTCATGACGCCCGTCTTCACATAGTCGTCGAGGGTGAAGATCACCTCCGGCCGCTTGCGGATGGTGAAGGCCGGCGCGGTCGACACCGGCATGAACACGCCCTGAAAGCGCTCGCCTGACCTGGGCAGGGTGGCGCTGACCAAGGGCTGGTCACGGGTGACCACCTCTCCCACATGGTCGGCCACCAGCCGCAGGATCCGCTCGGCGTCGGCCGGCGCCATGCGCTCCCCGCTGAAGACCCGGCCCTGGCCGATCCGCTCGACCCAGATCGCGCCGTCTGGATTGACCATCACCTCCACCACCGAAGCCTCGGCCAGGGCGGCGGCGATCACCGGCCCCATGGCTTGCCGCAGGGCCGTATGCTTGCGGTCGAGCGATTCCTGGGACGAAGACGTCACGCCTAGTCCTCCTCGTTGTAGACGAGGTCGAGGATGCTGAGCCCGTCCGCGCAGGCGAGAGTCATGGCGACATCGGCGCCGCGCATGGGCGGGGCGTATTCCTCGATGGCGCGCACGCCCAGCCAGTCGATTGGGGGCTTTCCTGGAACGTCCAGGGTCTCGGGCGTCTGGACGAACCCGGCCTTTTCTCCGTGAAAAAAGTCGCGGCAGTGGACCGAGAACAATGGTTCTTCCCAGAAGCGGATCTTGTCGGCCAGGAAGGGCTTGGCATTGTTGACGAACAGAAACTGCTTACCACCTGGCAGGGCCCGAACATCCTGCTCGGCCAGGACATAGCGCTCGACCTCGGCCTGGTTGCGGCTGCGGTGTCCCTTGGCGAACATCAGTCTCGGATCGCTGAAACTCTCGCGCATTTCCAAGAAGCGCCCGGCCCGCTTGATGATCCGTTCGATGCTGGTCGGCTCGGAGGTCGCGAAGGCGGCGGTGATGTGGCAGTTGTCGAAGATCGAAGTGTGCACGCCGTAGTGCTTGAACACGTCGTTGAACGATTGGCAGATCAGATGGGCGGTGACCCCGTAGCCGGCCATCTCGCCAAGGGCGTTCTCCAGGAATGGCAGCGCTCCGAGCTTGGGGAACTCGTCCAACATCATCAGCAGCCGATGGCGCTTCTTGCGGCCGCGGCTGTCGGCGTCGATGGTCTCCATCAGGCTGTTGAGGCTTTGGCGCAGCATAACCCGCACGAGAAACGCCAGGCGATCGGCATGGGCCTGGGGCGTGATCAGGTAGAAGCTGACCGGCGCCTCGGCGCAGACCAGGTCGCCGATGCAGAAGTCCGACCAGGACGTGGCGTGGGAGACCAGGGGATCGGCCCACAAGGCCAGCGACTTCTGCGCCGTGGCTAGGACGCTGGAGCGCACCCGGGGTTCCATGCTGCGAAAGGCCGTCGCTCCTAGCCACACCTCCGGATGCACCTCGGCGATCGGCTCGCCGTCCGCGTCCCGCGCCAGGCCGTCGGCGGCCTGCGGATCGGGGCGCCAGCGATGCTTGGTCCCCAGCATGGCGTCCAAGGTGGCGTTGATGTCGATCAGCAGCCGGCGGACGTAGGTGAGGTTCTTCAGCTCGTCGGGGGCGGTGTAGAGGGCGTGGAGGATCACCCCGGTGAAGAAGTTGGCCGCGCTCTGGTCGAAGAAGTCGAGATTGCCCTGCTTGAGCCCGATCGGATCGACCAGAATGCCGACGATGTTCTGGATGTCGGCGATTTCCATGGGCCCCTTGCGCACCTCGAACAGCGGGTTCCAGCGGGCGGTGTTGATGTCCGTCGGCGCGAAGTAGAAGGTGTGGGAGAAATTGCGGCGATGATCGGCGGTGATATGCCAGAGCTCGCCTTTGCGATCGTAGGTGAACTGGCTCTCGCCCCAGGCGGTCTCAGATGTCACCACATGGCCCGCGCCCTTCCCCGACCGCGATGCGCCCACCAAGATGCAATGCTCCACCCCGGTGAAGGTGAGGAGCCTGCCCTTAAGCCGTCCCAGCACCCGGCCGGTGAGCCGTTCGCCATTGAGCAGGCCCGCGGCCTTGGCCTCGGCCAAGCCGCCCCACGCCGCCGTCCCGAAGGGCTGGGGCCGAGCGACGAACCGCTGCGTCAAGCCGGCGATCAAAAGGATCGGCCAGACGAACACGCAGAGGCCGACCAGCGCCGCCTGATCGAAGGCCTGCGGGTGCCTCGCGGCCCAACGGCCATACCAGGTCAGGATCGACCAGGGCGCATAGATCCTTATCGGGCCAAGTTCGCCCCAACCCGCCCCGAACGGTCTGGGATAGGCGAAGAGATGGGCCGCCGTCTGGGTCGCGGCCCAAAGCCCGATCAGCGCCAGCAACAGGCATAGGGGCGCGAGCCAGCGGGCCTTGACGGACATGCTCATATGGTCAGCAGAGCCCAGGCGGCGCGGCGGGCCAATTCCGCATTTCTCAAGGGTCTGGGCGCTTGCGCCGGCCCCGCCCTTGCCGGCTAAGGTCCGGGGAGCCGAGCAGGAGACGTCGATGGGCGGCATCTGGATGGATAACCACGATCTGGCCGACAGCCTGGCCGAAGTCGTAGGCTTCAAGGCCGGCCTGGCGCTCTCGCGTACGCGGATCGGCGCGATGCTCAAGGACTACGACGTCAAGCTGGCGGAGCGGCTCGTGTGGCCCGAGGCGCGCCTGATGCGCGTGGAATCGACAACCTATCAGGAGGCGGCCACCTATCTGCTGTACAAGGTCGGATACGTGGCCACCCCGACGGTCCTGCCGCCGGTCGCGGGGTCTATCATCGATACAAGGGCGATCCGGTCCGCGGGAAGCTCACCGGCCCGATCGGCGAGATGCTGGTGGAATGGATGGACACGGCTCTGTCCGGGCCGGCGCCCGCCAGCGGCCTGGACCCGACCCCGTTCATGAAGCGCGCGGCCGAGAAATTCGGCGGGCCCGGGCTCGACGTCGCCATGGCCTACCTGCGCGGAATCGACGTCAATCAGCAGATCGATCCCTGGACGCGCATCCGTCGCACCGACTGGGCCGATACGCGCCAGCTCGAGGATCTCTTCAAAAGCGAAAACCTCGAGACGTTGTACGGCAAGTTCTTCGACCAGCGTTTCATCGACTACATCGCCCGCAACTTCGACGAGGAGATCGACGACGTCCATTGGCGCCAGTTTGAGGCGCTGACCGCCGAGCATTTCGAGAAGCAGGGCTTTCGCGTCGAGCTCGGGCCGGGTCGGAACGATGACGGCATAGACGTCCGCGTCTTTCCCAAGGACGACAATCCGAGCCTCCCGCCCCTGATCATCGTCCAGTGCAAGCGTGAGAAGCGCAAGATCGGCAAGACCCTGCTCAAGTCGGTCTATGCCGACGTGCTCTGGGAGAAGGCTGGGTCAGGCCTGATCGTCACCACCACGGAGCTGTCTCCCGGGACCGACGGCGTGCGCCAGGCGCGCGCCTATCCGGTGGAGGCGATCGACCGCGGGAAACTGCGTGATTGGGTCTTGGCCATGCGAACAGCGCCGACCTAACGCGCACTCTCAGCGATCTGGCCCGATCCCTGGGACCTTGCCCTGCACAAGCGCCATGACCTTACTCAGCGCCCGCTCCTGGGCGAGCGGCGCGTGCGCCTTGACGACATCGACCGCCCGGCGATCGACCTCGCGCACCGCCTGCCCCACGCCCAGGTCCATGCGAGTGGGCGCGACCATCTTGTCATGCCCTAGCTCCCGGGCCACCAGTAGCTTCACTCGGGTGCGCGCGACCGCCTCGATGCGGCGGTCGGCGCGCTTGATCTTGCGCTCAAGGGTCCGAGCTTCGCGCCGCGCATCCGCCGCCGCCTGCCGCGGAGGATCCAGGCGGGAGGCGAGATAGACCCGGCCGGCCTCGCTGCGCAGCCACTCCTGGCGAACCTTCAGATCGACCTCCGCGCGCCGGTCCGCCGCGCGCGCCCGATCGACCGCGTTCATCTCGGCATGCGCCGCCCAGATCATCCGGACCGGGTTGCGGACCCATCGCACCAGGGTCTGGCGACGCGCCCTGCCCTGCTCGATGCGGTTCTGGGTCCAGTCCAGTCGCCGGGCCGCCGCCGCCCGTCGCGAAAGGGCCTCGCCCATCACCTCGCTCACCACGGACCGGGCCGTAGGAACCTCGATCGGCGCGGTGACGCGCGCCTGGGCGCGGGCCCAGCTGTCGCGCTCGCGAACCATGGTCTGGTGGATGGCCTCGAACTCGCGGATCACCGCATCGATCGGATAGGCCTGGCGCGGACGTCCGGCCGCCATCTGGTCCTCGAGCTCGCGCACCTGAACGGGGCGCGTCTGGCGCTCGGCGTTGCGGGTCTGGACCCGGCGGTTGATATCGCCGCGATCGGACGCCTCCCCGCGCCGCTCCATCCCCGAGGCGGCCGGCCCCAGGTGGATGGTCGGCTCCTGGTCCAGGCCCTGATCGTTCAGACTGCGGCTGGTGACCTGCGGCGCCTCCTGACCAAGATGCTGCCGCAGATGCAGGTTCTGGATCTGCTCCCACTCCAGGCGCAGGGCTTTCACTGCGTCCGGGTTGTCCCACTCCCGAGCCTTGAAGCCGAAGCCTTCAGGCCCGACACGGCGGGTCGTCACCAGGATGTGGGCGTGATGGTTTCGCTCGTCGCCGTGGGCGTCGGGATAGTGGATGCCGTAGTCGGCGATCATGCCCTTGCCCACCAGGCTCTCGGCGATGAAGGCGCGGACGAGGCCGTGGCGCTGATCGTCGGACAGCTCGTGGGGCAGCGACACCAGGATCTCGCGAGCGGTGCGCGAGTCCGCGCGCTTGTCGGCCGCCTCGGCCGCGGCCGGCACCGGCGCGGACGTGGTGCGTCGCCGCGCCGACGGCACGTGGATCTACGCCATCGACAATCCGTTCGGCGTCGCTCGCCCGACCCGCTGATCGTCACCTCGTCCCGCTTCTGCTGTCCACAGCCGGCTCGTCGCTCAAGGCGAGCCGGCGCACGCGGGGCCTGCCCCGGAAGGTGTTTCCCATGCCTGTTGAAACCGTCCTCTATGTCGGCCAAGCCCGCGCCAGCGGCGGACGCGAAGGGCGTGCCCATACCGACGACCACGTGCTCGACGTCAAACTGACCATGCCGCGCGAGCTGGGCGGCAATGGCGCGCCCGGCGCCAATCCCGAGCAACTGTTCGCCGCCGGCTATTCGGCCTGTTTTCTGGGGGCGCTCAATTTCGTCGCCAACCAGCAGCGCCAAAAACTACCCGCCGAGGCGAGCGTCGAGGGCCGCGTCGGCATCGGTCCGATCCCGACAGGATTCGGGATCGAGGCCGAGCTGCGGATCTCGCTCCCCGGCCTCGATCGCGCGCTGGCCGAAGACCTGGTGCGCCGCGCACACGTCGTCTGCCCCTATTCCAACGCCACCCAGGGCAACATCAACGTCACCCTCACCCTGCTCTAGGGCCCCGCGCCGGAGTCAGGCCGGCGCACCGGTCTCGACCTCTTCGAGCTCGTAGCCCGTTCCTTCCCGCCAGCCTTTGACCCGGACAAGACGTTGAAGGACGCGGCCGGCCGGCGCACGCGTCAGGTAGGCGATCAGACCGATGGCTTGGCCGATCGCCCGTCGCGGGATCGTCTGGCTGACCTCGCCGATCAGATCCTCCAGCCGATCGAGGGCCTCGGCGGCGCTGTTGGCGTGCAGCGTCGCCAAGCCTCCAGGATGGCCCGTGTTCCAGGCCTTGAGCAGATCCAGCGCGCTGCCGTCGCGCACCTCGCCGATCACGATCCGATCGGGCCGCAGGCGGAGCGAGACCTTCACGAGGTCGGCCATGGTCACGGCCGGATCGGCCCGTCGAGTGAGCAGCGCCAAATGGTCGGGGGCGGCGCATCGCAGTTCTTCTGTGTCTTCGAGCACGACCACGCGGTCCCGCCTGAAGGCGGGTAGATCGAGAACCGTATTGGCCAGGGTGGTCTTGCCCGACCCGGTGCCGCCGGCGATCAGGATGTTCTCGCAAGCCTCGGACGCCTCGGCCAGCACCTGCGCCTGCCTCCTGGTCATCACGGCCTGATCGACATAGTCGTCCAGCGTGAGGATCACCGACGATCGCTTGCGGATGACGAAGCTGGGCCCCTTGGCGACCGGTCCATAGACGCCCTGAAACCGCTCGCCTCCCGGCAGGGACGTCCCAATCAACGGTTGGTCATGGGTCACGACCTCGCCGGCGTGATCGGCGACCAGCCGCAGGACGCGCTCGGCGTCGGCTCGCGCCATGGTCACGCCGCTGAAGAGGCGGCCCGATCCTCGCCGATCGATCCAGATCGCCCCGTCGGCGTTGACGATCACCTCCTCGACCGCCGGCTCGGTCAGGGCCGCGCCGATCGTCGGACCCAGCGCGTGTAACAGCGCCTCGGTCTTGCGCGCCTCGGTCGCCGGATCCGGAGCGTCCATGGTCAATCCTCGAAGCTGAAGGTCAGGTCGGCCACCGACAGCGCCGCGATCGGCGGCGCGGCCGTCTTGGTTGGAGGAACAGGCTTGAGGGGCGCGCCGCACGGCTCGACGGCCCGGACCCCCAGCCAGTCGATCGGCGGCGGACCCGGCACATCCAGCGTTTCGGGCGTTTGCACGAACTTGGCCCGTTCGCCGGCGTAGAAATTGCGCGTGCGGGCCTGGAACACCGGCTCGTCGTAATAGCGCAGCTTGTCGGCGACGAACGGCTTGGCGTTGTTGACGAACAGGAACTGCTTGTCGACCGGCAGACCTCGCACGTCCTGTTCGCCGAGAATGTAGCGCTCGACCTCGGCCTGGCTGCGACTGCGATGGCCCTTGCCGAACGCCAGTCGGGGATCGCTGAAGCTTTCACGCATCTCCAGAGCGCGGCCGGCCCGCTTGACCACCCGCTCGATGCTGGTCGGCTCCGAGGTCGCGAAGGCGGCCGTGATGTGGCAGTTGTCGAAGATCGAGGTGTGGACGCCGTAGTACTTGAAGACGTCATTGAACGACTGGCAGATCAGGTGGGCCGAGATCCCGTAGCCGGCCATCTCCCCCACGGCGTTCTCCAAGAAGGGCAACGGTCCCAACTTGGGAAACTCGTCCAGCATCAGCATCTGACCGTGGAGCTTGGGCCGCCCGCGACTGTCGGTGTCGACCGCTTCCATCAGGCTGTTGAGGCTCTGGCGCAGCATCACCCGCACCAGGAAGGCCAGACGGTCGGCATGGGCCTGGGGCGTGATGAGATAGAGGCTGACCGGCGCCTCGGCGCAGACCAGGTCGCCGATGCAGAAGTCCGAGGCGCCGGTCGCATGGCAGACCAGGGGGTCGGCCCACAGGGCCAGAGACTTCTGGGCGGTCGCCAGGACGCTGGACCGCACCCTGGGCTCCATCCCCCGAAACGCCGTCGCGCCGAGCCACACCTCTGGATGCGTCTCGGCGATCGTTGCGCCGTCGGCGTCGCGCGCCAGGCCATCGGCGGCGGCCAGATCGGGCTTCCAGCGATGCTTGGTGGCCAGCATCGCGTCCAGGGTCGGCTCGATGTCGATCAGCAGTCGGCGGACATGGGCCAGGGTCTTGTGCTCGTCGGGCTCGGCATAAAGGCAATGCAGGATGACCCCGGTGAAGAAGTTGGCCGCGCTCTGGTCGAAGAAGTCGAGATTGCCGCCCTTCAGGCCGATCGGATCGACGAGGATGCCGACGATGTTCTGGATGTCTGCGATCTCCATCGCGCCCTTCCGGACCTCGAACAACGGGTTCCAGCGCGCGGTGTTGGGGTCGGTCGGCGCGAAGTAGAAGGTGTGTGAGAAGGTGCGCCGATGGTCGGCGGTGATATGCCAAAGCTCGCCCTTGCGGTCGTAGGTGAAGGCGCTTTGACCCCAACTGATCAATGAGGGCACCACGTGGCCCGCGCCCTTGCCCGAGCGCGAAGCGCCCACGATGATGCAGTGCTCGGGGCCTCGGAAGGTCAGGATCCGGTTCTTCAGCCGGCCCAGGACCCGTCCAGTCAACCTGGGGCCCGCCACGAGCCCGGCCTTGCGCGCATCGGCCAGCCCGCCCCAGGCGGCCTGCCCGAACGGACGGGGCCGGGCCACGAACCGGCGCGTCAGGCCGATCACGATCAACAGCGGCCAGAGAAACACCCCAAGCCCCAGAAGGCTCGCCTGGTCGAAGGCCTGCGGATAGGCGCCTGCGTAGCCCCCGTACCACTGAAGAAACGCCCAAGGCGGGTAGATCCGGACGCTTCCCAGCCGCGCCCACCCGTCTCCGAAGGCGGCGGGATAGCCGAACTGATGGGCCGTCGATTGGGTGGCCGCCGCCATGCCCAGCGCCAGGCCCAGAGCCGCCAGGACCAGGATCGCGAGCGCCTTGGGCCCCTTGGCCATCCATCGCCTCCAAGCCCCCCCAGGCAATCGAGCAAGCCGCGCCCGGTGGGGCAACCCGCCAATTCTAGGGGGATGGGCGAGCGCCCCCATCCCGCGATCCTCAAAATAAGCTCAAGCTTCAGTTGACCGCCCGGCCGTCCTCGGCCAGCCTCCCGGGCCCGGCCGGGAGGGGCCGCAAAGCAGAGTTCGAGGCAGGCACGTGGCGCTGGGCGATCCGACTGATCAGACCGATACCGAGCAGTTGCACGAGGCGCTCAAGCCCGTCGCCAACCAGACCCTGAGCTTCTTCGAAGCCACGGCCGCGAGCGCGACCAAGACGCTCGAAAACCGCGGCGTCGATGGCGCCGGCGCCTTGATCCAGGCCAACGCCATGACCTCGGGTGCGGCCCAACGCAATCTGGCCAGCATCAGCGACGACACCCGCCAGAATCTTCAGCGCCTCGCCCAGGAGCCGGCCATCGCCCGCATCGTCGCGATCGATGCGGAAGGTCGTCGCGAGACGATCTTCATCGCCCGCGCCTCGCCCCAGCCCACCGGCTTCCCCGGCGCCCTGGCCGCCAGCTACCGCTCGCCACTGGGACGACTGGCCACGCTCGACATCGGCGACGACCTGGACGTGCGGATCGGCGGGGCGACCAAGACCCTGGAAGTCGTCGAGCGGGCCGAGCTTCGCCCGGTCCTCTCCGCCGGCCAGTGGGACGCCCTGCGCACGGTGTTCAAGAGCCAGGACGCCGGGCCGGTCACCATCACCTCCCTGCGCGAATTCCTGGCCGCCTTCGCGCTGGACGACGAAGTCCTCGACGCGTTCGAGGCGCAACTGCGGGCCGAGGCGGCCGCGCGCATCGTGGTCGATGGCCGCATGCGCGATGTCATCACCAAGATGGGTCTGCGAGACCGCCCGCTGCTCGATCGCTACCAGGACGACATCTTCCGCGAACCACTCGGCGCGCGCCTGGCGATCCTGGGCCCGCCGGGCACCGGCAAGACCACGACCCTAATCAAGCGGCTGGGCCTGAAGCTCGACGCCGACCACCTGCTCGCCGACGAGCGGCAGGCCGTCACCAGGACCGTCGCGGGCCTTGCCGGCCTGGCGTCCAGCTGGCTGATGTTCACGCCCACAGAACTGCTGCGCCAGTACGTCAAGGAGGCCTTCAACCGCGAGGAAATCGCCGCCTCGGACCTGCGCATCCGCACCTGGGGCGAACAGCGGCGAGAACTGGCCCGTCAACGCCTCGGCGTTCTGGGCGCCAGCGGTCGCGGCCCGTTCCAGAAGGACGATCTGCAAAATCTGACGACCCAGACCCTGGCCGACCAGACCGGCTGGTACGCCGACTTCCAGGCCCACCAGGCTGGCGACTTCTGGGCCGAGCTCGCGCGGCGGGCGGCCCTGCTGTCGGCGGCCGACGAGCCGGACATCGCGCGGCTGGGGCGCCGGGTCGAGCAGGTTCTGGCCGGCGGCGGCGCGCGCCTCAGCGCCGAACCCTTCGCCGCGATCGCCGACCTGCGCGAAGCGTTCGGCGAGCAGGTCGCGCGCCTGAGCGCGCACCTGGAGCAGACCCTGCGCAAGGCCTTCTCCGATCGCATGCGCGCCGATCCGGGCCTGCCCAACGCGCTGCTGGCCTTCCTGGCCACCCTCGACGATGTCGGCGAGACCACGGAAGATCCCGACGCCGACGACGAGGACGAAGAGGAAGTCCCGGTCGCCAAGGGCGCCCTGACCGAGGCCTTCGCCGCCTATACCCGGGCCGTCCGCGCCCAGGCCCGCGCCAGCGTCCAGAAGCGCTCGATCGGCCGGCGCACGCCCAACGGCCGGATCCTCGAGTGGCTGGGTGACCGCGGACTGGACGAAGCCCAGCGCCAGAGCATCGGCCAATCAGTGCTCGTGCTGGCGGCGCTGCGCGGCTTCGCCAATCCGCTGCGCCTCTACATCGAGGGCATGCCCCGGCGGTACCGCAAGTTCCGGCGCGAGCGCCTAGCCGAGCAACGCTGGTACGCCGCCACGCCGTTCGGCCCCAATGATCTTTCGCCGCTCGAGGTCGACGCGCTGATCCTGGCCATGCTCTCGGCCGGACGCACCCTGCTTAGCGACGCGCGCATCGCCGCCCTGGCCGACGAACCGCGGTTCTCGATCCTGGCGACGATCAGGGACCTGTTCCGCGTCCAGATCGTCGTCGACGAGGCCACCGACTTCTCGCCGCTGCAACTGGCCTGCATGGCTCAGTTGTCGGACCCGGCCACCAACGGCTTCGTCGCCTGCGGCGACTTCAACCAGCGCATCACCGCCTGGGGCAGCCGCTCGGCCGAGGACCTGAAGTGGGTGTTTCCCGACCTGGACATCCGCCCCATCGTGCGCAGCTATCGCCACAGCCGGCAGATGGCCGCCCTGGCCGCCAACCTCGCCAGCGACCACACCCATGCGGCCATCCTGCCCGACGACATGCCCAACGACGGGTTTTCGCCGGTCGTGGGCCGTGACCTGGCCGATGAGGCCCTGGTCTCCTGGCTGGCAGCGCGGATCGGCGAGATCAACCGCGCCCTGGCCGGCGACCTGCCGTCGGTGGCCGTCCTCGTCAACAGCGAAGCCCAGGTCATCCCCTTGGCCGAGGCGCTGAACCGAGCGCTCGAGGCGATCAACGTCAACTGCGAACCCTGCCCGCGAGGTCTGGTGCGCGGCCGCGACCGCGACGTTCGGGTCTTCGATGTCCAGCACATCAAGGGCCTGGAGTTTGAGGCGGTGTTCTTCGTCGGGGTCGATGACCTGGCCCGCGCGCAACCTGAACTCTTCGACAAGTACCTCTATGTCGGGGCCACCCGGGCGGCGACCTATCTGGGCCTGACGACGAGCGGGTCCGTCCTGCCAGGCAAACTGGAGGCCCTGTCGGCCGATTTCGCGGCCGATTGGCGCTGACGCCTAGCGCCCGGGACCCGATGGCTCGGGTCCTGGGAACGGTGATTTGCCGCGCGCCAGCGCCAGCACCTGCTGCAGGCCCTTCTGCTGGTCGGCGAGCGGATGCCGGGCGATGGCCTCGACCGCGCGCCGATCGACCTCCCGCACCGCCTGCCCCACGCCCAGCCCCATCTGCGCCGGCGCCACCAGGGTCTGCTCGCCGAGCGCCTGGGCGACCAGCAGTCGGGTGCGGGTGCGCGAGACCGCCTCGATGCGCTTGTCGGCCCGCTTGATCTTGCGCTCGAGGGTCCGCGCGTCGCGGCGCGCCGTCTCGGCGGCCTGCTTCTCGGGATTGAGGCGCGCGGCCAGGTACGAACGCCCGTCGGTTCCGCCCAGCCAGTCTCGGCGCACCGTGTAGCGGATCTCGGCCAGGCGCGCGGCCTGTCGGTCGCGGACCAGCGCATTGAGTTCGGCATGCGCCGCCCAGATCATCCGCGCCGGATTGTTGATCCAACGCAGCAGGCTGGCGCGCCGCGTCCGTCCGCGCGCGATCCGACGCTCGGTGGCCGCCAGCCTGGCCTTGGCCGCCGCTCGCGCCGTCCCCGCCTCCGCCAGGATTTCCCGCACGATCTCGCTGGCGCGAGGCGGAGCCGGACGCTGCAGGCCGCCCAGCGCCCGCGCCCAGCCGTCGCGTTCCTGGACCATAGTGGCATGGATGGTCTCGAACTCGCGGATCACCGCGCCAATCGGATAGGGCCCCCGCTCCAAGCCCTGGGCCATGCGGTCCTCCAGATCGCGGACCTTCTTGGGGCCCTCCTTGCGGGCGTTGTTGCGCGCCTCGATCCGGCGGTTGATGTCGCCGCGGTCGGTGGCCTCGCCGCGCCGCTCCATGCCCGAGGCCGCTGGCCCCAGATGGATGGTCGGTTCTTGGTCTTCGCCCCGGCGGTCCAGGCTCAGGTGCGAGACTTGAGGCGCGTCAGGACCAAGACGCTCGCGCAGATGCTGGTTCTGGATGGCGCACCACTCAAGGCGCAAGGCCGCGACGGCGTCGGGATTGTCCCATTCGCGACCCTTCAGGCCAAACCCCTCGGGGGCCACTCGGCGGGTGGTGACCAGGATATGGGCGTGATGATTGCGCTGGTCGCCATGGGCGTCCGGATCGTGGATGGCGTAGTCAGCGATCATGCCGCGCGCCACCAGGCTGTCGGCCACGAAGGCGCGCACCAGATCGTGGCGCTGATCGTCGCTCAGTTCGTGCGGCAGGGAGATCAGCACTTCGCGGGCGGTACGGGAGTCAGCCCGCTTGTCGGCCGCTTCGGCGGCGTTCCACAGCGTCTCGCGGTTCAGAAACGACGCCGGCGCGCCCTCCGGCGCCATGACGCCGGCGAACACCACCCCGCCCTTGGCGGTGTAGTCGAAGGTCATCTCCAGGCGAGCGTCGTGCAGGCTCGTGGCGGCGCGATAGGCCGCGGCGGCGACGGCTGAACGGCCGTCCGCGCGCTTGATCGCCTGCACCTCGAGCCGGAACTGGGCCACGCTTTCTCCTCTGCCTGGCGCCTTGGCGCTGGGGATCGCTAAGGGGCTCGCCCCTTGGCTTTCCGGGGTCGTTGGGACGACCCCGGCCGCAGGCATTGCTTGCAATGCATAACTGCGCCCTTGTCATCACCGACGGGTTAGGCGTACCCTCATGCCGGTCCAAGATCAAGTCGCTCCTCCATCCACCCCGCCCGGCTTAACCCCATGCCCTCCGCCGCCGTCCCCCACCGCAAACCCGAGAGCGACGCCGCCAGGACGCGCCGTCTCCTGGCCCAGGCCGTGGCCCTGGCTGATCGCGAACATCGGGCTCGCGAACGGCTGGCCGGGATCAGCGGCTCGGCGTCGCGCGACCGAACAAACGTCAAGCCTCTGGCGAAGATCGAGGACGACGATCAGCGCCTCGCCGTCTGGCGCGCCCGGGTCGAGCGGCTGGAAGCTCAACTCGACCAGACCGAACGCAAGCGCGAGACCCGGGCCAAGATCGTACTGGGGACGACCCTGCTGGCCGAGGCCGCAGCCGACCCGGACGACCCGTTGCTGGCCCGGCTGATGGCCATCGTCGACAGCCGCGTTCATCGGCCCCGCGACCGCCTGGCCATCGCCGAGACCCTGGGCCTGGCCATCGCGCCGGTGAAGGCGCGCGAGGTCCCGGCCCTGCCCGACTTCGAGGCCCTGGCCGCCGATCGACTGGCGCGCGAGGCGCCCGGCGCCGAGGCGAAGCCAGGGGTTCGCCGGCGCAAAAAAGGGGGCTGACGCCCCCTTCCCTAGTGTTGGCTCTGCGCCGCCCAGCGGTCCAGCATCGCGTCGAGCGCCGCGTCGCACTCGGCCCTCAGTTGCTCGGCCGTCTTGCCATCGGGCGGGAAATCGACCGCGATCGAGTCCAGGCCAAGATGGTCGAACGTAACGGCCCAGCCCAGGTCCGGACTCTTGATCGCCGCGCCATGCTCGGCCAGGGCCTCGTCACGATCGTTGCTCCACCGGCGGATGAACCCGCCCCGCGCCAGGTGGAGCGTGACGCTGTAGCGAGGCTGGCCGCTGGCGATGTGGGCCTCGATCAGCTCGCGGTCGATCAGGTCGAAATGGGGCGAGAAGGACATGGGACACTCCGCTTTCCCGACGCTCCCTTTGAGCGCCTTTGTCCCTGTGGTCCTGTCGGGCCCCGGCCCGTCACCGGAAGGATCGCGCCCGCGCGATCCTGGAGGGGAACCCGCGCCAGCGGGTTGACGGGCTGGGTGACAGGATACGATGGGAAGAGGCGCCCCCAGGCTCAGTAGTCGACGCCGCGCCGTCGCCAGTCGACGGCGACGGTCGCCCTTCAGGGCGACCGCCAGCGAGACGGGCCCTCCGGCCGACGCGCGCCGACCGGACCCTGCGCGTTCGCGCCAGGGCCGTGGAGGCAAGCGAGCGCGACCTGTCAGTCCGGGTCCGCGCGCCGCAGGTCGCGCCCCCGGGGACCGCACCTGGCGACACCGGCGCAAAAAGGGGGCTCACGCCCCCTCCCTCTTGCCGCAAGCGTCGATGACGAACTGGCAGACGCCCAGATACAGCGCCGAGACCAGGGCCAAGGACAGCCCGCAGCCGCAGCCCGCCATCACCTTGGGTCCGATCGGTCGGCCCATGAACCATGAGCCGACGAGGCCCAGGCAGGCCACAAAACCGAGGACGATCGACAGCTTGATCCCGATCGCGACAACACGCTTTTCCGTCTGTGAGAAGGTCATGGATCTGATCTCCGAACGACGCTCCCAGCGAGCGCCTTGCCCCCCTGCCCCTGTCGGGTCCCGGCCAGTCACCGCAGGGCGCGCGCCGCGCGCCCAAGGGGAACCCGCGTCAGCGGGTTGACGGGCTCGGGTGACAGGGTGCGATGGGAAGAGGCGCCCCCAGGCTCAGTAGGCCGGGCTACGCCGTCGCCGGACGACGGCGGCGCGATCGCGCGGCGATCGTGTCAGCCCGGCCGGGCCCTCCCCCAGACGCGCGCCGACCAGGGCCTGGCGCGCCGCGCCGGCCCCGGAGAGGCAAGCGCGCTCGGCCTTTCAGTCCGGGTCCGCGCGCCGCAGGTCGCGCCCCCGGCCCCACCCTGCGCCAGCCCTACTTGCGCCGGCGACGCCGGCGCCCCGAGCGCCGATCCGTCCGGATCGGCGGCGACCTGGTCGAAGACCCGGTCCAGCGACACGGTCGCTAAGCTTGCGGAGGACGCGACCGCGCCCAGCCGGTCGGGGGCGCCGATAGGCCCCGACCGCCGGGCCGGGGAGCGAGCGCGGCGTGTCGATGGCGACAAAAGGGGGGCCAAGCCCCCCGGGTCAGTCGCGATCCGCGCCCCGCCTGCGGATCGCCTGCCACTGGTCGAAGAACATGTGATCCGCGAGCCTGCCGCCCGTGTTCAGCCAGGTAAAGGGTCTCGAAGTGGTCGTCCCGCACCCGGACGTGATGGTCGAAGGCGCGATCACCCAGGACAGGCACGGCCGCGGTCAGGACCAGGGGCGCGCGCCGCGCCGGGCGGGCGGTCAGGTTGAAAATCAGCTTGAACATCGTGAAATCTCCAGGCCGCCGCTCCGGGTGAGCGACGTTGAACCCGAGGGCCACGGACGGGGTCCCGCAGTCACCGCAGCGCCCGCCAGGCGGGCGTGGAGGGGAACGGCGCAGCCGTTGACTTCGGGTCGTCCGTGACACGATGGGAAGACGTCGCCACCAGGCTCAGTAGGCCGGCCTACGCCGTCGCCAGACGACGGCGGCGAGATCTCGTGGAGATCTCGTCAGGACGGCCGGGCCCGCCGCTGGACGCCAGGCCGACGGGCGCCAAGGCAGACCGCCATCGGCGGGCGCCAGCGCCCGGGAGGACGGCGAGCGCCGGCCCATCCGTAGGGCCGCCCGCGCATCGCCCGCCAGGGCGCGCGGACCGCCCGGTCCTGCCTCACCACGTCCAGGGACAAAAAGGGGGGCCTTACGCCCCCCGCCTCAGTCGCCGACATAGCCCTGCATCCGCAGCGCCAGCCACTGGGCGTAGAACCGGTGATCCTCCAGCCTGCCCTCGGCGTTGCGATCGTCGCACCAGGCGATGACCGCCTCGCGTTCGGCCTCGGGCAGGGCGTTCCACTCGGCCTCCCGCGCCGCGCGCGCGGCGACCCACTCGGCCTCTTCCTGCTGCCAAATCTGGCGGTCCACGTGGTCCCAGTAGGCCTCCACATGGCCGTCGGCCGGCTCCCCAAGCCGAACCCGCGGTGCGCCGCCCAGCATCCGCATCAGCGTGTCGATCAGCTTGAACATCGTGAAAGCCTCCGTCAGGCCGCTCCCGATGAGCGGCGTTGACCCGGCGGGACACGGCGGGGTCCCCGCCTGTCACCGGAGCGGCCATGCGGCCGCGCAGGGGAACGGCGCAGCCGTTGACCGGCGGGGCGCCGTGACACGATGGGACGACGTCGCCCCCAGGCTCAGTAGGCCGGCCTACGCCGTCGCCAGACGACGGCGGCGAGATCTCATGGAGATCTCGTCAGGACGGCCGGCCCACGCGCCAGACGACGTTTCGATGGGCGCGGCGGGACGCGGCCGACAGGCGCGCGGCCCCACGCCCGTGAGAACCGCGGTCACCGCCTCTTGGGGTCCCTCCCCTATCGGCGGCTCTCGACGGTCCGCCCATCCGACAGCACGAAGATCCCCCGCACGCCCGCCTGGCGCGGCGGGTCCGTCGCCTCGGCGGCGCCCGCCTCGCCCGCCGGCGACCTGGGCACGAAGATCGCCGCCGGCTCGGACGCCGGCGCGGCGCGAGGCGGCTCCAGAGGCGGGTAGAACGCATGGTCGCCGATCACCGCGCTCGGCGTGCGCCCCCCGAAATGAACGAGCCGAGGCGAGACCTGGCCTGAGGCGGCGCGGTCGGCGACGATGCGCGGATTCTGGAAGTAGAGCGCCCCGCCGGTGAGGTCGGGCGCGCGCCCGTCCACCACCAGGTTGATGAGGGTGTCGACACGGGCCCGCTGCACCGCGCTGGCGGCCGGCAGGCCGCGCCAGTCGCCGCCTGCCCGCAAGACCGGCTCGAACTGGGCGCGGGCGTTGAGCACCTGGTCGATGCTGCGCCCCCAGCGTCCGTCGGCCACCCTGTTGAGAATGGTGTAGACGACCGCCAGGAGGCCGCTGTCGCCCTGGTTGGCGGCCTCGGCGACCGCCACCCGGGCGATGGCTTCCCGCGCCCCCGGCGCGGCCACGGCGCTCGCCACGTCGTCGCCAGCGGGACTGGCCAGGAGCTGGGCGCGCGAGACCCCGCCGCCGAGCGCCAGGAGCAGGCCCAGAAGGCCGCCAAGCGCTCGGAACGACCTCATGCCCCCGTCGTCCACAAAGGGGCGTAGACGCCGAGAATCTGCGTGGCCTGGATCGGCCCGTAGTATCGGCTGTCGAAACTGTTGGGGATGCGGTCGGAGAAGACGATGAACTCGCCGCGCGCCAAGCGTCGGCACCCGCGCCAGCGCGGCAAGGGCCGCCCCGCACCATCCCGCGTCGCGATCGGGCCCAGGGCGCGCCCGTCGACGCTCAGCGTCGACCCGGCGCAGGCCAAGGCCCCCTCCCCGGCCGCCACGCCCTTGAGGATGCTGCCGCGCGCCCGGCCCGGCTGCGCGCCCAGCAGATAGGCCTTGGCCGCGCCTACCGGTCGAAAGGCGATCAACGCGCCCGGCGCCGGCGCGGCGGCGACCCGGCGGTAGAGGCCCACCGGCTCGCTGGACGAGGTGTTGAACAGCAGCAGCGGCGCATCGACCAGCAGACCGCCCAGCGCCAGCAACGCTGGGGCGGCGGCGGCCAGAAGAAGACGATCAGCCAGGCGCATGGCCCAAGCCTGGCGCCGTCGCCGCGCGCAGCGCAATCCCTCAGAATTAGGGTGACGCCCGAGGGTGTGGTGGGAACCCGCGGTCACTGATCCCCCGTGCCCTGCGGCCCGCGCAGGGGCCTTTGTTGTCAATTGACAACACGCCCCGCACGGCCGTGATCAGGCCGGCCGAGCCCCGGAGCCCTTCGGCTCGAGGCGCTTGTTGTCAATCGACAACAAGGCCGCCTCGCCGCCCCGCCCGGTCCCAGATCGGAGGAATGGTGACCGCGCCGGCGTCTCCCGCGCATGAAAAACCCCGCCGCGCCGGGTCGGCGGGCGGGGCTGGTCTGACGATCCTGCGCCAGGATCAGCGATTGGGGCGCAACCGATCGATCTCGGCCTGCAGGGCGGCGATGAACTCGGCGTTGGTCGCGCCCGCGTCGAGCTCAAGCTCGACGACCGCCCGCTTGGGCCCCTTGGGCTTGACCGTGAACAAGGTCACCTCGCCCTGTCGCACCACGCGCGGCTGTGGCGACGGCGGCGCGGGCGCCTTGGCCACCGCCGCGTTCTTCAGAGCCGCCACGACCTTGTGGGCCTCCAGATAGGGCTCGCCGGCCTCGCGCCGGGCCTGCTGGTCGGCGCTGATGGTCTTGGCCGCCGAGATGATCCGCCCCTTCTCGGGTCCCTGGAGCAGGAAGGCCTTCAACTGCCGGGCATGGGATTCGCGCAGTTGCAGGAGATCCCCGAACGCGGCCACGACGTCCTGCGGCAGCTTGGCCAGGTCCAGGAAGCGCGAAAGCCAGGCCCGGTCGACATCCAGTCGCTCGGCCATGCGCACGGCCACGCCGCCGTAATAGCGCTCGATCGCGTCGAGATAGTCAACCGCCCGCTCATAGTCGGAAAGATCGTTACGGGCGCGGTTTTCGACATCGGCCAGGCGGAAGGCCTGTTCGTCGTCCAGCTCGCGCTCCTCGACGAGATACTTGATCTCGCGATGTTCGACGTCGCGGAGATAGGACACCGCCCAGTGGCGCCGCGCCCCGGCGATCACCTCGAAATCGAAGTCCGGATCATCGGTGACCCGGCGGACAATGGCGGGGAACTCCTGCTTGTTCTGGGCGCGCAGGCCTTCCAGCAGCTCCTGGCAGTTCTCCGGCGTCAGCAGGGCGTACTTGCGGTTATGACGCGCCCACATCCGGCAGCGCGCCGGATCGACCAGCCGAAGGGTCTTTTCGACATAGTCGCCCGAGGCCAGCCGCGAGAGCCCCATCATGCGGTCGTTGACCCGCGGCGGTATGGCGGCGGGCGCTAGCTCGGCCGCGGCGGCCGGCGCGACCGCCGCCGCCGTAGCCGTCGGGGGATTGGTGACCGCCGTCGGCGCCGGCGCCTCGCCGATCAGGTTGCCCAGGATGTTGCGGTTCTTGCTCGTGGTCGACGCCATGGTCCCCTCCCCTAGCCGACGCCCAGACGGCGCAGTTCGGCGCGATGGCTCGGCCAGGCCTTGCGGATCAGGATCTCGATCTCGCTGTTGAGCCGGTCGAGGTTGTTGCGGCAGCGCTCATGCACCCGCCCGCCGCCGGAAACCTCGTAGACGGTGCGCAGCTGGACGTTGGCGTTGTCGATCTCGGCCGAGTCGAGCAGCGAATTGGTCAGCATGTCCGCGCCGAACACCGCCGCCATCATCTCGCGGATCTGCACATGGGCGCTCTTGGCCTCGTCGACCTTGGTGGTCACCACGCGCAAGAACTCGTAGCCGTTCTTGCTGAGGCCGTACTGGTCGAGCAACCCGACGGTGTCGACGATCATCCGCAGGAAGTGGGCGGTCGAGGCGAAGTCGACGGTGGACGGCGGCGTGGGGATCAGCAGGGCGTTGGCCGCCCGCAGAACCGCAAGCGAAATCATGCCCAGGGCCGGCGGCGGATCCAGCAGGACCACGTCATACCGGTCGGCAATACCAGCTATACCATTGCGGAGGCGATCGAGCAGTTCGGGCCTACCCTTCATGCGCGCGGCGGCCTCGTATTCGGCCTGGTAGAGCCCCAGGTTGGCCGGGATCAGGTCGATGCCGGTCCAGGCCGTCGGGCGGATGGCATAGTCGAGCGTCGGCTCGCCGCCATGCCAGAAGAACGGCAGCAGGGTGTGGTCGTCGTCGATGTCGATGTCGGGATTGAAGCCGAACACCGTCGTCGAGGAGGCCTGACTGTCGCAGTCGATAATCGCGACGCGATAGCCCTTTAGCGCCAGATACTGCGCGATGTGGCAGGTCAGGGTGGACTTGCCGACGCCGCCCTTGAAGTTCTGCACCGCCAGCACGATCGGCGGGTCGCCCTCGGCTCGGCGCGGACGGGTGCCGAACAGGTCGCGCATGGTGTTGACCTCGGCCAGGCTGTAGCCCTCGCGGCGCCCGGTGTCGGTCATACGCGGCGTGGGCAGACGGCCCTCGGCCTCGGCCTGGCGTATGGCCTCCGGGGTCCTACCAACCATCTCGGCGGCCTTGCTGATGGGAAAGCGGGTGTCGACGATCTTTTCGATCCCCGGCGCGAACACCGACGCCCTCAGGCGGGTGATCACGTCGTCGGCCCGCGTGGTCAGATTGGTCAGCGCGTCGAGCAGCACGGGTCCGGTGGCTTCGGTCGCCAAGGCGGTCGCGGTCATCACCCCTCCACTTTGCAAATTTCGATGAGACTAGACGAATTTTGCAAAGTTGTCGGCTGAGAGCGTAAACAAAACCTTAACCCGTAAGCGTCGCGTCGAGCCCTCAAAGGCTCGAGGCGCGTCGCGCTGGCGACGACTCCCCGCCCGCCGTTAGAAGAAATCGTTATGGGACCAAGTTAAGAAGGTTAAGCGGCCTGAAGAGGCGCGCGAGGCCTTACGCCACAAGGCTTTGCGAGAACGAGCGGTCACCGATCCCCCGTCACCCCGGTCACCGTTACCCCGAAGGGCCGGTCACCGATCCCCCGAGGAACAGGTCACCGATCCCCCGACGGTCGACGTCGGCGTTCCAGCAGTGCGTCCATCGCTTCGGCGCGCTCGTCCTCCCGGACCCGCCGAGAATCAGCCTCGGCCAGGGCGTCGAGCTCGGCCTTGATTCGGGCGCGCTCGGCTGCATCGCGCCGGATGAAGTGGACGGCCGCCTCCCCGTCCCGGGTCGTGACGTGGGCCATGGCGTAGTCGGGCAGGCTGTCGGCGGCGATGATCTTCTTGAGCAGGTAGGTGAACTGCTTGAGCGGGCCCTCGCTGCCCGACTTCTCGTGCAGGAGTTTGACCCGGCACGTCCAACCAGCCGGCTGGTCGCCGGCGTGCTTGCGAGCGATGCGGTAGATGGCCCGCTCCAGCCCGCCGGTCAGCAGGAAATAGTCGGGATGCAGGGTCAGCAGCGCCCGGTCGCGCATCAACCCCTCATAGACCCAGTTGGACAGGGTCAGGGTCAGGCCGCGCGGCGCGCCGGTGACCGGATCGGATTCAAGCTGCCACTCGTCGAGCCAGCCAAACTGGGCGCGCTTGTTGCGCTTGGGCGCGCGCAGGCTCGTCTCGATCGTCGTCGACTGCAGCCGCTCCAGCGCCGCTTGCAGTTCACGATAGCCGGCGCCGCCGGTGTCGCGGTGGATCGCCTTGAGCAGGTCGTAGGAGGTGGTGTGGATGGTGCGCGGAATGTCGTTGTCGCCACGCTCGCGCAGCTTGTTCAGGTGCGAGGTGGCCCAGATCAGGATGTCGGCGTCCCAGATGGTGGCGATGCCGAATTGGGGGTTGGCGCTGACCCGCACGGAAACGTCGCCGTCGGGGCTGACATACTCGATCGGCTTGAGACGCTTGCGCTTGCCCAGCGAGAAGAACGGCCGCTCCATCAGCTCGCGCTGGTCTTTCCACGCCAGGTCCGCGACCTGCGGGATGAAGAGGTCGAACTCTTGATTACGAATCGCGCGCTTGGACATCGCGCCATTGTGCGCCCGACACGGTCGCCGAGGCAAAGGGCTCGGCGTGTTCGGGGCCTTGTTGTCAATTGACAACAAACGCAGCGCCCGGCTGCGGCGCTCGGGGTTTGCGTGACGCGGCGTGGCTTGCGCCCCCTCGCGTTCGCCGCTAGACGCCGCGCGCCTTTCACCCAGGAGCATCCCATGTCGCCACGCCCTCGCACCGAGGATGAAGACGATCGCCTGGCCGCGATCCACGAAGCCGCGCACGCGGTCTTCGCGATCGGCGACGAAGAGCAGCCGGTCAGGCTGGCCGACGCGGTGACCCTGGCCGGCCGCGGCTTCGGGGCGGCCGCCATCAGTCTGGACGAGGCGCGCCGGGACGCGCTGAAGGCGGCCGGCGCCTATGACGCCGTCAAGGCGCGGCAGGTCCTGATCTGGGCGTTCGTGGCCGGCGGGGTCGCCGAGACCCACGCCGCGAGCCTGTGGGACATTCCCCTCACCGCGGCGGAAACCCGCCAGGCCACCGTCGTCGACTATCATCTGGCCAGAACCGTCCTGGCGCAGATCGCCGGCCATGGCGACGACTGGCTACTGGAAGACTACGAGGTCGATATCGCCGAGGCCCTGAAGGGCAAGATCTGGGACGTCGTGGCGGCCTTCGCCGAGGTCCTGCGCACGCAGCGGACGCTCTCGGCCGACGACGCCACAACCCTGGTCCGCCGCCTCTGCCAGGAGCACCTGTCGGACGAGGACGAGGACGAGGACGAGCCGGGCGAGGGCGCTGAAGAGGCCTGACGTCCAGCGATGCGCCGCGCGCCGCTCGCCCTTGTTGTCAATTGACAACAAACCCCGGCCGCCGGCCGCCCATCCTGGCCGGCGCCGCGGATCATCGGGGGATCGGTGACCGCAATGGCCCGCCCCGTGATCGGGGCGGGCCTGCCGGATCAGCCTTCCTCGCCCGGCTCGGGCTCGGCCTCGGGGTTGGTCTCGGGACGATCGAGCGACTTCAGCTCATGGCCGGGACCAGCCACGACGATCTTGGTGAAGTAGTGCTCCTTGCCGTCCTTGTCGGTGTAGCGCTCGTTGCGGATTTCGCCCTCGACATAGACCTTGGAGCCCTTGGCCAGGACCCGGCCTTCGAGCCACTTGACCGTGCCCGGGCTCCAGATCTCGACCTGGTGCCAGGTGGTGAAGTCCTGCCGCTCGTTGTCCTTCTTGGTGTAGCGGCTGGTGGCGACCCGCAGCACCGCGTACTTCTTGCCCTTGAGCGTGGTGCGGATCTCGCTGTCCGCGCCGGTGAAGCCGATCAGTTGAGCCTTGTTCAGCATGGTCTTTCTCCGTCTCCCGCCGGGAGAAGCCCCGGCGGGCCGCGGCCCTCGCCGCGATCACGGGCCCTGCGAGGGCGGGGCGCAGGGACGGGCCCAAGCCCGCGACGGCTGGAAGCCGGCCTGCACGCAGCAAGGCGGAGGAAGGCCGGAGGGTCCGGCCAGAGCGCCTGGCCTTGGCCAGGTCGGCTTGGACCCGGCCCGCCCCGCCCTAGGGACGACGTGATCGATCGCGGTGAGGGCCAAGACCCGTCGGCCCTCCGGCCAGGACGGACCGGTTCGTGCTGGACACGGCGCGACCGACGGATGCGCCGCGGGGCAGGGGTCTTGCGCCAACCTCGGGAAAGCGGGCGCTTTGCGGGTCGCCGCCACGCCTCCGCCGCCAACGACATCGCGCGGCCACTCGCCAGCCTGCGCCCATGACGAGGGTCCGCGTCACCGGGCCGGGCGCGCAAGGTCGTTCCCCCAAGGGTCACGGGGAACGTCGAGCCGATCGCCGAGCGCGCCACAGGACCGGCCAGACGCCCCGAAACCGTCGTCCGGTGCACCCAGCACAGCCGTCGCACGAACGAATCGCCAACCCCAAGGCGTCGTGGCGTCCGAGGCGGCGGCCGCAACATCTGGATGTTCGTTCCGGGTTCATTCCGGCCGCCAGAACCAGACCGGCGCGGCGCAGGCCGCCGCGCCGGCCGCGCGCTCACCGCCCCGCGCGGATCGGCACGCAGCGGATGCCGCGCTCGGCGGCCTTCTGGGCGAGATTGAGCGCCGGCCCGAAGGGGCGGCCTTCGCCCTCGGGGTGTGGTTGCAGGCTGGCCGCCAGGGTCAGGACGCAGACGGGCTCCAGGGCCAGGAGCGCCTCGTTGGCCCGGAACGGCGCGGCCCGGCCGTCGCGGTCAAAATCGGCCTTGGCCAGGACCAGGCGCACGCCTTTCTGCTTGGCCCAGGAGACGGCGAGCTTCTCGCCGCCGCGCGCGCCGCTGGTGGCCAGGGCCATGTCCGGCCAGGTGGCCCGCGCCCAGTTCAGGGCGTCGAAGATCCGGCCGCCGTCCAGGGCGCTGTCGGCCCCCGGCGCGGCGCGGAAGGCCACCACGGCGCTGCCCGGATCGACGGCCTGGTGACGGCGGGCCTTCATGGCCCGGATCGCCTCGCGGGCCTCGACCTGGGCGGCGGTGACGCGCGAGGGCCGCACGCTGCCGCGCCAGGGCGTCCAGACCTCGCCGGTGGCCACACGATAGGCCTCGGCGGCGGCGTCGCGCACCAAGTCGGCGGCCAGCACGGCCACGTCGGCCGCCCGGGTCCGCGCCATGGCCGCCTGCAGGTCGCTGTCGGCCACCTCCGAGGCGTCGAAGTCGCGCAGCAGCCGATTGATCTCGTCGCGGCCGCGATCAGCGTCGCGATCGATGCGCTGGGAGGCCGAATGGAAGGCGCCGATCAGCGCCTCGCAGAGTACGCCCTGGAAGTCCTGCAGGGCGGTGTCGCCGACGACGTCGAGCAGTTCGGTCATCAGCGCCTGGCCCAGTTGGACGAGGGCGTCCTCGGGCGGATGCGGGCGAGGATCGTCCAGGTCGAGGGCCTGGGCCTCGAGCGGGGTCAGACGGCCGGTCAGGGGGGCGGAGAGGGGAGGGGGCTGGAAGGTCATGGGAAGGCTCCCGGTCTGGGGTCGAGGAACGAGCCCTTCGGCTCGCGACCGCCCCCCGCGCCGCCTTCCAGCGGCCGGCGCAGGGGCTTTGAGCGCAGCGTCCCTTGCGCCGGCCGCCGGGAGGTGGCGAGGTCGTTCGAGCCAAGGGCCGGGTCCGCGCCGCAGGACGCTTGCCGGCCTTCAGGCCGCGCGCCGAACCCGGCCGCCCCTTGCCGGCGCGGGGGCGCAGCGATAGGCCCGCGCCCGATGGGCCGCGCAGTACGGCGGCCTGGGCGCGGCCTGGCCGCAGAAGCTGAAGTCGGGATGCTTGGGATCGCCCAGCGGCCAATGACAGCCGCCGCGGGGCAGGGCGCAGAGGTCGGCCGCCAGCCCGACGGCCTCGACCAGGACGGCGGTCGCGCGCGGCCTGGCCGCCGAGCGCGCCGGCGCGCCGCCGGGCGGCCTGGGACCCGCTGGCGGCCGGGGCGGGGAGGGGCGCTTGCCCGGCCGCCGGACCCGGGGCGGTATGGTGGCCCGGCCTCCGGGCGGCGCGGGCGGGACGCGCCCGGCCAGGCCCAGGCGATGGATCTTGCCGATGACGGCGTTGCGGCTGACCGCGCCAAGGACAGCGGCGATGCGGCTGGCGCTCAGCCCCTCGGCCCACAGGGCCTTGAGCCTTGCGACCCGGACCTCAGACCAGCCCGAACCCTCAGGCAACGATGTCGAGACAGACGATGACATGGCGGAACCTCCGCATAGCGCGCCCGATCGGCGCGCCCGCTCCAGTCCCTGGCTCCGGCCTTTTCCAACCCCCTAGAAATCGGGTATTGCACCAGCCGGATTTGCAACCTATCGACGCACAAGCCGACGAAATCGACCGACGCGACGCAGCTCTCGCCCCCAAGAGACTCACCGCGCCGCCCGGCGATCTTGGCGGTCCCCGGCCGGGTGGTCGGCGCTATGTCCAAGCCCTCGGGCCAAAGGCGCCGGCGCGCGTGGTTCACGCGTTCTCAACGCCCGGCTTTGCTCAAGCCCTGGCTTCGGCCACCAGGGTCAGGTTGGCCCAGCGGCCGATCAGCCGGTCACGGTCGGCGGGGTCCAGGGGCAGGTCGGCCAGCGCCGCGGGCCACAGGTCCAGCGCCCGCTGTACGGTCATCTTGACCTCCTTGCGGATCCAGGCCGGATCCAGGCGCAGATACGAGGCGGCGCGATCGAACTGGTGCAGCGACAGGCGCGAGAAGCGGCGAATGCCCGCGAAGGGCAGGGCCAGGGTCGTGTCGCCATAGAGCACGGTGGGGACGATGTCGTAGGCGGGCGAGAGCCGCACCTGACCCGGTTCCGGGAAGATGAACGACCAGTTCTTGAGATGGTTGTCGCCGTTGCCTAGCATCACATCGACGACCAGGCGGCGAAAGCCCTGCAGGACGTCGTCGCGCCAGTCGGTGCTGAAGCGCTGGATCATCCGCAGGATCATCTCGCTGTTGCCCTTGGTGTATTTCTGGTCGCCGGCCGCGCCGAGGATCTGGGCCATGTCCTCGATGTGGATCCGCCGGCCCTCGCCGGGCCGGTCGAAGCGCTCGACGGCCAGGGCGTGGTCGCCGACGATCAGGTTGGCGGGCACGTCGGCGATGGCGGCCCGGTCGATCAGCGAGAACGGCGCAGTGCGCACGCCGGCCAGGCTGGCCAGGGTCATGCCGGCGAACTCGGCCTGGGGCAGGCGAGGGTACTTCTCGCTGTCCAGCTTGACGATGTAGCGGCCCTCGCCGGCCCGGGCCGGGGCGGCGAACTTGTCCTTGCGCAGGCTGGAGGTGAATTTCAGCTGCACCCCGGCCAGGGAGAACTTGACGAAGCCCTTGGGCACGGGCGCGCGGAACCCAGCCACCCGGGCCAGGTCCAGGGGGCCGGCCGTGTCCAGGGCCTCGGCGTTCTCGGGCACGACCAGCACCGCGCCGGCCAGGTCGGCTCCCAGGCGGGTGATGACGTCGAACGAGCCGTGATCGCCAGGCCCCATCTCGGCGGCGACCAGTTCGCGCAGCGCCCCCTCGGGCAGTACTCCCTCGAACCAGGGCGGCAGGCCGCCGTAGAGGGCGATCTTGTCGGTGCGCGCGGCCAGGCGCGCGCGGGTCGCCTCGGGATCTCCGGGCACATGCCAGCTCAGGCTGAGGATCGGCCGCTCCGCATCGCGCAGATAGGCCTCGTCGGGCGTGAAGGCCGTGGCCCCCACCGCATCCCGCGACAGGGTCCCGACGCGGACGGCCACGCCGTCGACGTCGAACAGATGCACCCCCAGGACGGCCGCCGGCTTGGCCATCAGCCGTCCCCCCGATCCGAGCCGGGCCGGTCCGAAGGCTCGTCGACTTCGGCGGCCTCGGCGGCCAGGGCGTCATCGTCCGAAAGGTCGACGAACATCTCGTCGAACATTGAGGCCTGGTGGGGATGGACCGCGCGCCGCGGCGCAGCCTCGATCGCCGCCTCGACCCGAGGCAGGGCCTCGCGCGGCACGGCGACCAGGGCCAGGTCCAGGGCGTCGCAGACCTCGGCCAGCAGGGACAGCCGGTCGCGGCCGATGCGCTCGCGCAGTAGGTCGGTCTCCAGTTCGGAGATCCGCGGCACGGGCCGGCCGACGCGCGCAGCCAGGTCGGCCTGGCCAAAGCCCCGCCGATGGCGCGTGGCGCGAATGGCCGCCCCGATCGGCGACAAAATGGGATCACGCATACGGATATCCGTAAGTGGAACTTGCGATTACGCAGATACGTAATTCATCACTCGGGATGACGCAAGCCAACCACTTACATATATCCGTAAACTGGACATCTGATTACGCGTATCCGTAACAGACCCTCAGCGGTATGGCAGCCCTGGAAACCGCCCGCCACCGCCGCAAAAACCTTGTCCCTCCAGGCCCGCTCGGCGAGACTCCCTACCCATGAAGTCGAATCTCGATCATCTGCCCGAGCGCCAGCAAGAGGAGCTGGAGGCGATCACCGGCCACCTGCTGCGCGGGTTCGAGGCGGCCGTGGCCGGCGGCACGCAGGGCTGGCGACGCGGGGCCAAGATCTACAAGATCATCCTGTTCGGCAGCTATGCGCGCGGCGACTTCGTCGACGAACCCGAGAACGGCTACCTGTCGGATTTCGACATCCTGGTCGTGGTCAGCGACGAGAAGCTGACCGACATCGCCGACTACTGGTTCGAGACCGAGCAGAAGATCCTGCACGACCCGGCCATCGGCCGGATCGTCAACCTGCTGGTCAACGATCTCGACGACATCAACCAGGGCCTGGACGCGGGCCTCTACTTCTTCCGCGAGGTGATCGAGCAGGGGATCGTCCTCTATGAGACCCCCGGCCACGCCTTCAGCCCGCTGAAGCCCCTGACGCCGCAAGCGGCCCTGGCGCTCGGCCAGAGGCACTACAAGGAGGTGTTCGACACGATCGAGACCTCGCTCGATCTCGCCACCTACGCGATGTCGAAAGGCGAACTGAAGGACTATCCGCACAAAGCCGCCTTCAACCTGCACCAGACGGTCGAAGCGGCCTATATCGCCGTGCTGCTGCTGACCGGCTTCTACGCGCCGCGCTCGCACAACATCAAATTCCTGCGCGCCCAGGCCGAGGCCAAGGCCCCATCCCTGACGGCCGCCTGGCCGCGTGAGACGCGGGCGATGCGCAAGCCGTTCGAAAAGCTCAAGCGCGCCTATGTCGACGCCCGCTACAATCAGGCGACCTACAAGATCACCGCCGCCGAACTCGAGGACCTGAAACAGACGGCCGAGGCCCTGATCGATCTGGTCCGCGCCGTCTGCGACGCGCGCCTGACGCAGCTGACCGCCGAGGCCGGCGCGTCGGCCTGACCGGACCATCCCAACCGCTCCACCGCCCCGCGTCAGGGATCGCAACCCGCATGGGCCGAGACCCTGGACCGAACCGACATGGGCGGAGAGGGGAGGGGGCTCGGGGCGGCCCCGCCGCCTAGAGCCCGGCCGCCGCAGGCGGGACGCCCACGCGCCCAGCGTGCTGTCTAGTCCACCGCCTTCGCCGCAGCCGTGCGCGAACGCCCACGCGGCGCACGCAATTCACTGTCGTAGCGCAGCCCCGGCATGACGGCGCCGACGACATGGCCGGGAAACAGCAAGCCGATCTTTCGGCGGCGCTGGTCCCAGCCGGGCTGGGTATCGCCCATGACCGCTGTGATCGTGGCGCGAACCTGCGGCTCCATGTGTTCCAGGATTTCGTGGATCACGTGGTGCATGGCCAGATAGTCGTCGATCACCCGCTGAGGTCGGTACTGCACCATCAGGCTGTCCCAGTAGGACCGGTGTCCGGCCCCGCCGCTGGTGTGCAGGGGCCGCTTGCGGTCGAAATAGACGATCTCGACGGCGTCTCGCACTGGATCCAGGTTGCCATGGATCAGATCGTTGCGGCGGGCGACCACGGGCCAGAAGCGCTGCAGGGCCTCATTGTCTGGCAACAGGCCGCGCGCGAAGCCACGGCAGTGGTCATGCAGCGACAGGATCTTGTCGTTGAGCCGCCCCCGGCTGAAAGCGTCGAAACGACCCAAATCGGCCTTGACCTCCGGGCGGACCAGGAGCCCGACGACCAGGCCCAGGAAGCACTCGAACAGCACGGGCGTGAGGATGGGCAGCTCCAGCGCCGCGGCGGTGATCTTGGCGACGAGCGCGGCCTGGCGCTCGGCCTGCCGGGCATAGTCCTCCCGGCCGGGGCGGGCGTCGTCCCGCTCGAACGCGCGCTGGAGCTTGGGGAGGGCCTCGGAAAGATCATGGAAGAGGTCGGCGCATCGGTTGGCGATGGCCAGGAAGCGGTTGGGAAAAACGCTCCATTTCTCCAGCTCGCCCGCCACCCGGCCCTTGTCCTGGCCAACCCGGCCAAAGTCGGTCCGGAGCCTGCGGATGAACGCCAGCCATTCGGCGTCGTCGAGCCGACGCTCGACGCTGACATGCACCTCGCGCGTGGCGCCGGTGAAGGTCAGCAACTGATCGCCAGCGTAGAGCAGGTAGTCCCAGTGGAAGAGGTTGTCGGAATCGTCGCTGGCCAGCCGCGTCATCAGCCCGTTGGGCTCGCCAAATCGCGCCTTGAGGTAGGTGTAGAGGTCGAAGGGGGAAATAGTCTTACGGATGACGAGGATATCGCCCGAGCGCTCGTCGTCGCGCCGAGGCGCCCGACGTTCCGCCAGATAGTCCGGGAACTCCTGGCGGGTCGCGGGGCGCCAAGTCTCGGGTTCAAAGTACGACATGCCCAAACGATGTCAGCTTCACCCTAGGCGCCGCAACCGCTGTTGCCGAGCTTGCGCTGCCGAAGACGGGCCCTTCCACGGGCTTGAACCGCCGACCGCCTGGGCTCATCGTGCGGGTGCGTATACCCCACGCCGCGCACAGCGGTCGCCTCCCCGTGGATCGAAGCCACCATGCGGACCCAAGCTCCCACCGATCGCCCCGACAAGAACGCCCTTGATGAGGCCGTCGCCTGGCTGCGCGTGCTGTGGACCGTCCCGGTCTCCAACGAAGACCTGGCCGGCTTCTTCCGCTGGAGCCAGCAAAAGCCTGCCGCCCGCGCGGTCTATGACGACCTCTCGCGCCGCGTCCACGCGGCGCTGATGGCCGAGCCGCCCCTCTAGTCGACCGGCGCCGCGCGAAGCCAGGCCTCGCCGTCCGCGATCAAGCGCCCGACGAGATCCGGCGCCGGATTGGGCAGCGGGCGATCCGAGGCTCGAAGGCGATCGATGCAATCGAAGATCACCGCGGCCGCCTGCTGCGCCTGCTTGGGGAGCCACCAGGCCTCGAAGGCCTCAGACAGGCTCGGCCATCCGTCGGCCGGTTCTGGCCCGAGAAACAGACAGGTCGCGATCTGGACGAGGCCAAGGTCGCCGCTGGCGAACACATAGCGCCTCTTCTCGGCCTCGGCGGCGCCGACCCGACGAACGAAGTCGCTCAGGTGGGTCATGTCCCAGGCGGCGCTGCGGACGCCGGCGATACGCGCCTCGGGATCTTTCGACCGCAAGCGTTTGAAGAGGCCGCCCCGTTCAGCCCGGGGGCCGAAATACATCGACGCATAGAGGGTGGCGGGACCGGCGAAGATGAAGTCCTCGTACATCCATTCGACCAGCGCCTTGAGCCGCTCGATCGGCGGTCGCGGCGATAACTCGAGGCGGGCCACTCGAAGCGCCACGATATAGTTGCGCCGCCAACGCCCGAGGACCTTGGCGAAGTCGTGCGGCGGCGCTTTGGTCGGACCGCCGAGATCGACGCGCGCCTGGCGCCCCGCCGCCAGAGCCACCCAATCGCGCGCCGCGCCGCGATCGGCCGCGCGAAACCACCCCAGCTCCTCGCGCGCGCGGCTGTTGCCGCTGACGACGCCCAGCTCGTGGTAGGCGAGAGACGGCTCGAAATCGAGGTTCATCGCCTGGCAATAGGCCATCAACGCCAGGGCGGTGCGGCTTGTCTGGTCCTTGAGGTCGGCGTGGCCCTGTTCGGCGACCCGGGCCATGCGCGAGACGAGGTTACGGTCGGGAAGGACGACGGTGTCGTAGCCCTGCTCGTCCTTGGCGTAGACGATCGCCTCCGGCTTCAGGAGGCCGGCCGGCGGCGGGATGAAGCCCGGCGCCAACACACCCGAGGCCATGAGTTCGGCCGCGAGCGCCTCGACGTCGGCGAGGGGAAAGTCATCGTCGAACCGCACCACGTACCGCGCCGCCGTCTCCGCCACCGTTCGCTCCGAAACCGTGCTGTTAAGGCCAGGTTGGCCGAACCCTCGCCACCGTTCAATCCGGAGCAGATCCACGCCCCTAGTGGCAGGTCGGGGCCGCGAAGTGCTCGGCCAGATAGGTCCTGATGATCTTCACCCCCTCCCGCCAGAGCGCGTCGGCGGTCTCAAGATCGGGCGCGGCGTCCATCTGGCGGGTGATCCGCTCGACCGTCCGGCCCAGACGGCGATAGGCCTCGACCTGGGCCCACGTCAGCCGGCCAGCCTTCAGGTCGTCCCGGATCATCATGATCCGCGCGAGCAGCGCCTCGGCCTCGTCCTGCTGATCATCCCGATGATCGTCCAAGAGCACGGCGCCTCCCTGTTCGAGCCGGACCCGGCGGCCAACCGATCATCCCGATCCTTTGCCCATCCACAAGCCCGGCGTCCACGAGCCCAGCGTCGCGGCGGCCCAAGCCCTCCTCGCCCATCCCGGCTCAGCCCCGCGTCGCCGGCGGCCGCCAGCCATAGCCATAGTCGGCGGGATTGAGGCCCGCCTCGGACAGGGCGGTGATCACCTCCCAGCGGAACTGCTCGGCCAAGTCCCCTGGCTCGAGCACGCCGCCGCTGGGCGCCATGGCGGGCATGCGATAGCCGCAGCGCGGGCAGGGGGTGCGCTTCTGGATCTGCGCCATGGTCAGGCCCAACAAGGGCCGGGCCCGCCCCAGCATGACGTCGCGCCGCCAGCTGCGCGAGGTCCCACAGGCCGTGCATCGAAAGACGATCTCCATCTTCCGTTCCAGGGCGTCGACCAGGCGCAGCGCGGCGAACCGAGGGTCAAGCTCGGTCATCCGGCGCCGCTGCTGGTCGGACAGTTCAGGCATCGCCCGGCGGCTCCACCCGTCTCACCGCCCGCCAGAAGGCCCAAGGCTTGCCGCTGACCTCCTCGACCTCGAACCAGGCCTCCTCGCCCTCGAACTCGGGCACGCGATCCTTGTCGATGAAGCTATTGAGGCTGCGCTCGGCGCGCCGGGTCCCGCCCTCGAAGGTGAACATCAGCGTCCGGCCAGGCTCGGCGCCGCCGTATTGGCGCACGCGCCGCAGCTTGACGGTCATGCGGCTGATGATCCGTTCGGGTTTAGGGGCGTGCGCGGTCGCGCGCTGTCCAACGCGTGGGGGCGGCATGGCAATCTCCGTGTTCGTGAAATGTTCTCATTCCAGCAGCGCGAAGAGTCAACTGCGGGTCAGCCGATTTCGGGGCTTGGCGGCCGCCCCGGTCAGTCCAACTCTAAAAGCCCGACCCAGCTGGCCCGCCACTGCAAGCCGACGTCCGCGAGTGACGGACCAGCATCGTCAAGTGATCGCTCAGGAAAAGCGCGCGTCCGCCAAAGGACCCGCAAAGGCGACTCGGTCTAGCCTTGCTCGCTTGAGAAGAGGAAACGGCGTGGCAGACCCCGAGCCGGTGCGCATTCCCGAAGTCGATCTGGCGCGCGAGGCCATGCACGCCATTCGCGGCTATGTTTACCAGCTCTACGCGACGGCCCAGGCCTGGGCGCGCCTCGGACCAGACGCGACCCTTCATGTCGAGCGCGGCGGCGACTACATGACGGTCGCCGCCGACGCGCTCAGCGGGGCCGAGGTCAAGTCCACGGAGGGATCCGGCGCCGTGACCTTGCGATCGAGCGGCGTGGTCACGCTGCTCAGCCGGTTCTGGCGCCTGGCCAAGGCCAATCCCGGCCGCGCCACGGACATGATCTACCTGACGACATCCCCGCCTGGCGTCGAACAGGGTTCGCCTTTCGGCCTTGGCGCGCCGGGCCTGGACTACTGGCGAAAGGCCGCCGCGCAAGCACCGCTCGCGCCGCTGCGCGGCCTTCTGGCCACGCTCGACCTTGACCCCGATCTCCTGGATTTTCTGGCCAAGGCCTCCGACGAAGAGGTGCGCGAAAAGCTCCTAAAGCCGATCCGCTTCGCCTGCGGCGAGCCGCGCCTGGACGCGCTGGACACCATTGTCGCCGAAGCCCTGGTCGATGTCGGGGCGCGCTTTGGCCTTGCGCCCAGCGACTGCCGCGACGCCGCTCCCAGGGTCGTGCTGCATCTGATGCGCCTGGCCGCGCAGGACGGCGAGCGCGCCGTGACCCGGGGCCAACTCCATGAATTGCTCGAGCTGGCCGGCACCTCGCGGGTCTCCAACGCAGCCCTCGCGCAATGGAGCACGGGCCAGCCGCCGGCCGTCGAACCCGACCACGGCGCCATCGATGCGCGCGAGCTGCCCATCGAGGACTTGGTGGTCGAGCGGGCGGACCTGATCGAGGACCTGTCGCGGCGCCTGGCCGCCACGGGCGTCCTCTGGCTGACAGGGGCCAGCGGCCTTGGCAAGACGGGCCTGGCCCTGCAACTGGCGGCCCGCCGCAATGGTCGCTGGTGGGTGGTCGAGTTCGACGCCAAGACCGCGTCGAACCGGGTCGCCGACCGGCTGCGCCGGGTCCAGCGCCTGACGCTCGATCCTGATTTTGGCGGGTTCATTCTCGACGACCTGCCCTCGGGCCTCGACCCGCGCGCGGCCATGGCGTTGCGCCGTCTGGCGCACGCAGCACAACTGGCCGACGGCGGTGTGGTGGTGACGGCCTACAATCCGCCCCCGCCGACCCTGGCTCAGCAGCTCGCCCCTGGCGGTGATCCGGTGCGCGAAGCGCCATACTTCACCGAAGCGGACGTGGCCGCCTATGTCGCACGTGAAGGCGGCACCCCCGAGCTCTGGGCCACACCCACGCACCTCTATTGCGGCGGTGGACAGCCCCAGTTCGTGGCCGCGCGCATCCAGGGCCTCAAGCGCCGGGGGTGGCCGGCGGCGGACCTGAACGACCGACTGGGCCTGGGTGCGTCGACCGACGACGTCGAAGCCGAACGGGCGTCCATCCACGCCCGCCTGGTGCGCGAGCTGCCCGATCACGCCAAGATCTTGCTCTATCGCCTCTCCGTGCCCAGCCTCGGGTTCGACCGTCGCCTTGCCCTGGCCACCGCCGCCGTCGCCCCGGAGATCAGCTTGCCCGGCGAGGCCCTGGACATCCTGCTGGGTCCCTGGGTGGAACGGCGGGGCCAAGACCGCATGCGGGTCTCGCCGCTGGTGGCCCAGAGCGGCGCCAACGCCCTGTCGGGAGCCGAACTCCTGGCCGTTCACGCCGCGGTCAGCCGAGATCTGGTCAGCCGCAGGCCCCTGGATCCGCGCACGCTGGACCAGCTGATGATCTCGGCCTTGATCGCCAAAGACCCTGAAGCCCTTTCCGGCCTGGCGACGGCCGTGATCATGGCGAACTGGGAAACTCAAGGGATCCTCGCCGATCATCTCCTGGGCCTGCGGTTCCTGACCCTCAACAGGCTGATCCTGCCCGACAAACCGCGTGTCTCGTGGCTCGTTCGGATGGCGCAGCTGAAACTCTGTGCGCGCGGCGGCCCGCCGGCTCAAGCTCTCGCGGTCTACCGCCGCTGCCTGGCGGAGCTGGAAGGCGCTCCGGAGGCCAAGGCCGCTCCGTTCCGGAAGGCGGCCATCAATTCGGTTCTCATGATACCCGGCAACCCAATGCCGGTGGCGGAGTGGTTCGACCTGGTGAGAGGGTTCGAGGGCACGGCGGTGGCCGATGCGCCCGAAGCCGGTCGCACGCCGCCCGTCGACGACCAGGCCCAGATGCTGTTCCTATGGCGCGCCCACCACGTCGAGTCGGTCGGCGAGTTGGAGGGTATTTTTGGGGTCCTGGACACGGCCCTTCCGCAGGTGCGAGCCCACTATTTGGCCGCCTTCGCCGACCCGTCCACGGGCCTTCGCAGTCTGGTCCAACCCGCCTGGGTGCATGAATCGAATCTGGAGAGCTTCGCGCCGGCCAAGATCGCTGAACGCTACGAAACCTTGCAGGCGATGGCCGAAAGTTGGAACGCGCCCGACCTGGTGGTCGAGTGCATCTGCAGCCGGGTCGTGCTGCTGGCCGAGTATGCCAGACAGCCTCAGGCGGCCCTGGCGCTTCTCGACGCGGCCGAGCCACGCTTCCCCGATCATCCCCGCCTTCAGCGAGAGCGCACCAAGCTGATGATCCGCTCGGGCGACCATGCCCAGGCCGCCCCGATTCTCGAGAAGGTGCTGACCCAGACCGTCGACGCCGATGTCGTCGAACGCTTCCACATCCTGCGCGATCTGGCGGTTGGCGCTGCCAAGGACGGAGACCTGCCGCTGGCTGCCATGCGCTTCTCCGAAGCGGCTCTCACGGCCGAACGCGGCCCGACCTTGCGGGACATGGCCGGCGCCCTGCACGCCGACCTCGCCGTGGTCCAGCTGCGCCTCGGTCAAGCCGTGTCGGCGGGCAAGAGCCTCATGCGGGCCGTCGAACTGATCGAGACAGTCGACCCCGAAGATCCCGAAAAGCAGTACCGGCTCCGCGGCGTAGCCGGCGCGGCCGCGTGGGTGTGGAGCATGCTCTGCGGCGTCGCGCAGAATATCCCCGACCATGGCGTGGCCAGCGGGCCGATCCCCGCACCACCCTGGCCGGGAATCCGGATCACGCCCCTGCTGCTCTGGTACCAGATGCGCCAGGTCGAGCGGGTCCTGGCGGTCGACCTGGGCGCCAAGTCGCGCCTGGACGAGCACCGCGCGAACGGTGTGTCTCCCTATTTCGAAGGCATGGAACTGCGCGAGTCGCTGTCCTACGCCATCGGCCAGGTCGATCTGGAGACCTTCCTGGATCTCTTGTCGCCCTATTGCCGAGACACCGCCGCCAAGGTGGCGCTTCCCACAGCGGCCGAGGAGCGGGTGACGGCCATCGTCGCCGAGCCGCCTTGGGCGGCGTTCGTCCTGGACCTATCGGAAAAGGCGCAGTTCATCGCCGGCCGCGTGGCGGTGACCTCGTTCGCCATGCGCGCGGCAGCCGAAGGCCGCTGGGACGTCCTTGAGCACCTGGGAACACGCCTGGCCGCCGATCCGGCCACGGCCGTTCTGACCCCCTTCGTGGCCCTGCGACCTGGAGAACTCGAGATCCGCGTGGCCGAAGAGCACGGGTTGGTTCCGGCGCTGTCGGTGTTGTTCGGCCCCGACCCGTTCCCGGACGAGAACCTGCTGCTCGCCGCCTGCCTGAGGGTTCAGGAATGGCTCCAGGTCAGCGCCTTCATCGAGGTGGTCGGGCCTCAGATCGGCAAGGCCTCGGCCGACCTCTGGCGCAGACGGGTGGAGAGCGGCGCCTTCGCCCTCAAAAATCCAAGGCTGCATGGCCCGGCCATCCTGGCCGCCGCCGCCAAGGTCGAGACCAGCGCCGACCATGCCCGCCTGATCCTCGCGGCCACGCCGGCTGTGGCGCTCAGAGTTCCGGAGTCGCTTCTTGAGACCCTTCGGGCGGTGGCCAACGGTCAATGACGGCTATCGCCAGCAGGCCACAACCTCGCATGGACGCTCGGCGGCGCCGGCCCGGCTAGCCAAAGCCGATCGACAGGCTAGAGTTGGACCATGCGCCGCACCGTGCTTTCCAACATCGCTTTCAGCCTGATCGTCGGGCTCGTGTTCTTCGCGGCTGGCGGCTTCCGGTTCGACGGGCTTCCCGTGGGCGAGGTGGTGCGGGCTTTTCCGGCCCTGGCTCCCGTCAAGCCGGCGGTGTGGATCGGGCTGTTCGCCATCGTGCTGCCCACGCTGTTCGCCGTCCTGGACCAGGTGCTGCGCCGGTCCAGCGGTCTGCTGAAGCGCGACTAGCCCGCCGGCCAAGACCAGGTGGACCAAACCCTAGGGCCTGCCTAGGTGGGCCCATGCCTTCATGGCGTACTTCTCCAAGTCGTTGACGATCTTGACCACAAGACCCAGCGTCATCTCGATCTTCTCGCCGAAATGGCCGACGGATTTGAAGTGCTGGCCATCGTAGGTGGCGTCCACGACCCTGTAGGCATGATAGGCCCCGTTGTAGTGCACGACGGCGTTGCGCAGGTGATAGAAGAGCGTGATCTCTTCGCGCTCGGCGAGCGTGAAGCCCAGAATGCCGTTGTGGAAGTCCAGCGACAGCATCGTTGACTGCGTCGCATAGTCCGGCGCCGTCAGGTCCTTGATGACCAGCTCGAACACCGACCATCCGGCGACGAGCAAGGCCGTGACCGCGTCTTCCTTCAAATTCTCGACGACCTTGTCCTGGATTGTCGCCATCGTCCGAGCTGCGGTCTTGTCGCCCAGTTCCAGGGCAACCGATGACGCCGCGTCCGAAAGGGCCCGGTGCTTTTCCAGATTGCCGCCCTCGAGCCAGGTGAGCATGCCCAGCTTCACGTAGAAGCAGGATCTCATCGACTCGAAATAGCCCAGCAACTTGTCGCTGGTCAGGTCCGTCACCTTCTCGATATCGGCCATCGAAGCTCCCTCCCATCCATCAACTCGAGTTGGACCAGCCGTCTACACAGCTAAGTCTAAACTCCTGGTTGGCGGCGCCGCACGCTTTAACCCCGCCGGTATGGCAGGATGACCCGACGATTCTCCCGGACGCCCATGCCTGACGCCGCGCCGCCCCCTCCAGATCAACCCGACCTCGCCACCCTGGAGGCCATGGCCGCTCAGCTCGAAGCCAGCGGCCGCTACCGCCTGCTGCGCCGGTTCGAGACCTGCACCCTGCATCCGGCGGACGCCCCCTCTACGCTCAAGCGCGGCGTCTATCTGGACACCGAGACCACAGGCACGGACGGCCGCAAGGACGAGATCCTCGAGCTGGCCATGGTGCCGTTCGACTATGATCCGGAGGGCCGCCTGTGCGCCGTCCACGCCCCGTTCGTGGCCCTGAACCAGCCATCCAAGCCCATCCCGCCGGAAATCACCAAGATCACCGGCATCACCGACGCCATGGTCGAAGGCCAGGCGATCGATCCCGGCGAAGTCGCCGCCTTCATCGCCTCGGCGGTGATCATCATCGCCCACAACGCCGCTTTCGACCGGCTGTTCGCCGAACGCCTGTCCGAGGCCTTCAAGCACAAGGGCTGGGCCTGCTCGATGAGCCAGGTCGATTGGAAAGGGCAGGGGTTCGAGGGGACGAAGCTTTCTTACCTCGCCGGCCAGGCCGGCTTCTTCTTCGACGGCCACCGGGCCGAGAACGACTGCCTGGCCGGGCTGGAAATCCTCGGTCGCCCCCTCCAGGACGGCCGCACCGCCCTGGCCCACCTGCTGGAAGCCGCCCGCGCGCCCGCCTGGCGGATCGTCGCCGAACGCTCGCCCTTCGAAATGAAGGACAAGCTCAAGGCCCGCGGCTACCGCTGGAACGGCGAGGAGGCCGCCGGCCCCAAGGCCTGGTTCACCGACGTCGCCGACTCCGACCGCGAGGCCGAGCTACTCTTCCTGACCCAGGAGATCTACGGCTACGATCCAGGCCTCACCCCCAGGCGCCTCACCGCCTTCGAGCGGTTCTCAGAGCGGGCGTGAACGCGAGGGAACTGTCACCGAAGCGCCGTCGCGGGCGCTGCCGCGCGCTACCAGGCGCCGGTCGCGATCGTGCTAGGCAGAGAAAGGCGGATCGGCGGCCCGTGGCTGTCGCCCATCATGATCGACGGCTTCTGCTTTCCGGTGCGCTTGCCGAACCAGGCGTCGGCGACTTTCATCAGGTCCCCGTTCACCACCCGGTCGAAGAACTCGTCGGCCAGTTCCTGCGTCAGGTCCAGATTGGGCATGGCGTAGAAGTCCCCGGGCGTGGCCAGGTTGGCGAGCGCCGCCGCTTCCTCGGCCAGCGGGCGTTGGAGCATCTTGCGCGGCGTCCCGAAGGTGGCCCCGTGCTCGGCGAAGGCCTCGGGGAAGATCGGGGCCATGAAGTCGATCAGATGGGTCTCAGTTTGAATCCACATGTGGAATCCGGACCCATCGGAACTTAGCAAACCCGCGTCCTGACGGCCGAAGAACGCAACGTCGGGTATAGCGCCGCCGTTCACGCACAGGCCAAAGGCGCCGGCGACGACCCGAGCCGGAACCTTGTAATGCTTGTTCAGTAGGTACGCGCCCATGGTGGCGAAATGGATGCAGGACCGTTCGGCCGTGCCGAGGTCGCGGATCACGCCGTGGACCACCTGGTAAACGCGATTGTAGTCGCTGAGAGGCAGCAGGAGTCTGGCCAAGGTGCGCGCCACATCATTGAAGTCGAAGATCCCAGTGGCGCACGCGCGCCCGATCCGATCAAGCCCGGACGGGCGTCCCCGCGTCGGGCAGCGGAAGCAGTCCGACCGCCGTTAGGGCTGCCCGATAGGTCGGAAGGATCTTCTGAGGGACGCCCACCCACAGGAGGTCGCGTGGCCGGGTCACGGCGACATAGCCGATCCTTCCATCCTCGGTTCCCACGCCCGCGAGCAACGCGTCCAGGTGAGCCTTCGTGACAATGTAGAGCACCGCGTCGAGGCTCTCCCCCTTCGCGCCGTGGACCGTGTCGACTCGAAGGGCCCTGGCGGCGGCGGGCCGGAGCGTCGATACCGGCGCGGCAGGCAGAGCCTTGGCCGCCAGCCGCATAGCCAAGTTCGGGGCGGCTTTGAGCCCGCTTACCGCTTCGATCTGGGCCAGCAGCGCCTCGACCACCTCGCGCAGGCGCACGATCCACTCAGTGTTGGCTTGCAAGCTTGCCCCGGGAAGGCCATCCACCGGTGATCGGGCGAACTTCCATACCAAGCGCCGAACCGGGCGCAGATCAGCGTGCCGCGCCGGGTCGGACAGCTGGACCGCCAAGCCCCTGGGCGCATCATCGAGCAGCGACTGCTCCAAGGCCTCCGCCGCCAGCTTGAAGGCGCGATGGACGTCGCCGACGCCGTCGCGCGCGGTGGCCGCCGCCGCCATCAGCCGGACCGCACCGGCGCCGACCGACGCGGTGTCCCCCGACAAGGTGTTGGCCAGCTTGCTGGCCCGGCACAGGACTGCGCTTTTGGCCGGGTCCAGACCGCTCGTTTCCACGGCCTGCCGAAACTGCTCGATGACAAGGTCGAGCTGATCGGGATCGCAGGCGACAGCGTAGGCGCCGAATGGCGCCGGTCGCCCCGCACGATCGGTGCCGCCGGCGACCCCGCTCAAGGCCTGGGCAACGGCGGTGATGGCCGGGATCGATCGGTAGTTTGTCGACAAGGCGTAGGGTTTGGCGCTGTGCCCCCTCAAGTACGCGCCGTCGGCGCCGGCATAGTCGTAGATCCCCTGATTGGGATCGCCGATCAGGGTGATAACCGATCCCGCCGTGCTCAAGGCGGTCAGCACCGTCTGCTGAGCCGAGCCGATGTCCTGGGCCTCGTCGACCAGGATCTGCGGGTAGCGATGAGCGAAGACCTCGCGCAGTCGCTTCTCCTGCACGAGGGCCCGGCAGCACCAATAGCGGCCAAGTTCGTGGGTGTAACCGCCGACCCGCCCGAGCCGTTCGACCAGCGCCTTCGCCTCGGTCCGATCGAGCTCCTGCTGATGTCCGAAGTGGTCCAGATAGAACACGAACTGACGGCCCACGACCTTGACGTGGATGTCCTTGACGCTGATCGGCGGCGCGCCCTTGGCCGGCGGCGGGAGGGTGAAGCCTTTCAGGAACGGCTCCGAGCCGCTGACCAGGAAGGCCGCCCGTGGTGCTTGCATCACTCGATAGGCGTGTGGGCGTAGGATATTGGCGGTGATGAAGGCGTCGATCGTGTCGATGTCGACGCGGCCCAGCGCCGAGATCGATCGGGCCTGGCAGAGGGCCGCGTAGTCCTTGCGGAAGGTGTCGACCGCCACGTTTGAAAAGGACAACAGGGCCACGCGTCCCCGGGGCCGTTCTAACCGGCGTCGCACTTCCAGCAGCCGATGCACGGCCGTGCGGGTCTTCCCGCTTCCAGCGCAGGCCAGAACGGCCAAGCTCTGCAGGTCGGCGGTGAGGACGGCTTGCTGCTCGCCTGAAAGCCCAGTCATCCAACCTCGACCTGGCAAACATGCTCGATGGCGTCGCGGATATATTGTGGAACGGCGCAGGTCGCGCCCTCGCCCAAGAACGCCTGGGCCAGGGCTTGGCCGAAGCGGCCTTTCTGCACGTTGTTCTGTGGGCGCTCAAACATGCCGCGGAAGAGCGCCTCTGCGCGCGCTTGGCCAGGGTCCCGCGCCGTCACGGTCTTGGTCAGGTCCGCCCCGATGCCCGGATGGATGTCCGTCAACGCCGCCAGCATCGTCGCGACATTTTCAGGCTCCAGCGCCAGATCGTACTCGAGCGTCTTCAGGCCATGGCAGATTTTCACAAGACCGTCCTGGCTCTGCAGCATCTTGGCGGTGTTGGCCGACACGGTTACGGCGTCACCGACGGCCGGATAGAGCGCCGCGCCGTCGGCGTCGACGGGATCGGCGTCCGTGACGATCGCGACGGGCACGCGCAGCGCCTGTTCGCCGAACAAGGGCAAGAAGCAGTCGAAGTTGAGCCCCTCCACGCTGATGACGCTGACACCATGATCACGCAGCTTGAAGCCCGCCTTCTGGGCCAGGACATTGACCAGCATCAGCTCGGCCGCGCCCTCCACGAAGATGATCCGACGAGCGAAGAAGATTTCGGCGCGGGTCACGTCGAGGTAGCGCTCCAGCTTCTCGCGCTTTCCCTTGCCGAAGTTCACCCGCCTCGGAAGGAAGGGCTCGACGAAGCCGCCGCGATCGACCAGGCAGATCAAGGTCTTCAGCTCGGCAATGCTGGCGAAGTTGGGCGAATGGCTCGTGACGAAAATCTGAACCGCCTTTTCGCCCTCCACTGCGGTCTGGATGTCGGTGAGATAGCGCAAGAGCACCGCCTGCAGCTGGGGATGCAGGTGGGCTTCGGGCTCCTCGATGATCAGACCTCGGAACGCCGCGTCGGTGTTCCTGGCCATCTCGCTGAGCACCACGGCCATGAAGATCAGATTGTTGAAGCCCAGACCGTTCTGATCGAGTTCCAGCGCGTCGACCGAGATCGAAAGCCGCGCGGCGAGGCGTTGGAAGTCGCTGACGCTGAGGCCGATTTCCAACACCTGGGCCAGCTGCTCGCCCAGCATCGTGGCGTGGCGGCCGGCGATGGCGGCCTGGGTCTGGAGGATCGGCGGATGCTTCCTCAGCGCCGTGTCCAACTCGACCAAGGCGTCATTGATGCCGGCGCGGCCGTCGTCATCAGCCAGAATGTGCAGCAGTCGGGCCAATTGGCTGCCCCGGCTGGGCTTGAGGCCCTGGGAGGCGTAGCGCAGGGCTGGCAGATAGACCCCGCGCAGATGATCGGCCATCTCCGTGGTCAGTCCGTTCTCCTTGTGCTCGCCGCACCAGCGTTTGGCCTGCAGCCGCCCGGTCTTGTCGGCCGAGCCATAACTGACCGAGAAATGCGCGCGCATGGCGCCGTCCCGGCCCGGCCGGATGGCGGGCATGAACTCGGACTCGTCATCCAGATCCAGGTTGGCGAAGACGTATTCGAAGAGGATGTCGCCGTCGGCCGCCCCGACCTTGGGGCGATGAATGTCCTCCGTGGTCATCCGCGGATAGGGCTCGTCGATCCCGCCCAACAAGGCGCGCAACGCGTCGACCACGGCGGTCTTGCCTGTGTTGTTGGGCCCCACCAGGATGTTTAGGCCCGGCTGGAACTCAAGCGCCACATCCTTGAGCTTGCGGAAATTTCGGATCCGAAGCTCAGCAAGATACACCCCGTTCTCCCCAAAGACCGGCGCCGGTTCGTCCGCGGCGCGCTCGATTCGCAGTATGGCGATAGCTGCGCTGCAAAGGCGAGCCCCTGGCGAGCCGCAACCGATCAGGGCGCAGCGCCCGAGCCTTAGTTCAACTCGGCCAAATGTGCTGGCGACGCCCCCGAAAATTGGGTCTAAATCGGTGCGCACAGCGGACTTGGGGGCCTATTTCCGATGCCCCCAGGGCGCTAGCGCCTCCCGCGGGCGACCTTGCTGCCTCCCACGCCCCAGGCCCTGGTGTCGCCCGGGCGGGGGACTCTGGCGCCTGACTATGTAGGATGCCGGTCAACCTGCATCCCTCCTCAGGCCCACATTCCCTGTCGTATTATCCCAGATCCCGAGAGGCGGGAGACACCAGCGCCTCCCCCTCTAAGTTGCGAACTGCCCATCTCGGGCTCATATCGGTTTCAAGAAAACGGAGCCGAAGCGATGAGCGCCAAGGACAAGAGCCCGTCCGCCGAAGCGGACCTGCGCACCAACGAGAAGAAGTGGTCCAAGCCGCTGATGGACGCCGGCTGGACGGTGTTCCCCAGCGTGATCATCGAGAACCAGCGCCAGCTGGGCCTGGATGCCATGGACGTCAACATCCTGCTGCATCTGGCGTCCAAATGGTGGAACGCCGACGGCAAGCCCTACCCGTCGAAGGGGACGATCGCCCTGGCGATGAACGTCGATCCGCGCACGGTCCAGCGCCGCATCGCTGCACTCGAGGCTGCGGGGCTGATCCGCCGCGAGGAGCGCCGCGAAACCCCTACCGGCAGCAAGACCAACGTCTACCATCTCGACGGCCTGATCGAGGCGGCCCAGCCCTTCGCCGAGGAGAAGCTGGCCGAGATCGAGGAGCGCCGCGCGATCAAAAAGGCAAAGGCGGCCCGCAAGGGCGCGCCTAAGCCCAAACTCAAACTCGTGAAGTCCGACGTCGACGACGACTAGCCCTTCACCTGACGCGGCGTAGCTCAGCCAGGATAGAGCCCCTGTTTTCGACATAGGTTGGGCGGTGACACCCCAGACTATGGGCAGGGAGGTCGCGGGTTCAAGTCCCGCCGCCGCGTGCCACCTTCCACCCCGCCGCCGGGCCGAGCCCGGCCGCCGATCCGGAGACCCGATGGCCAGCTTGGTCCAACAGATGCAGCGCGAGGCCCTCGACCAGGCGACCCCGATCTCGCAGTTGCTGCGCAAGGTGAAGCTGGCCGCGTTTAAGCTGCAGCTACAGGAGGGCGTGGCCTGGGCCGAGCAGGAGTTGGGCGGCTACACCGGCCCAGGTCAGGCCTATCCCGACTACAGGATCATCCGGGGCGCGCCAGTGGCGCAAAATCCGGTGCGCGGCGACTACATGCCCATCAGCGCGCCGCCTCGGGTGATTGAGTCGATCAGCTTGTGGCCAGTCACCCAGTCGATCAGCAGCCTCGAAGAGCTGACAAAGGGCGCGGGCCCGCTGTTCTTCCGTTACTCGCCAGACCTGATCGCCCGGTTAAACCAGCAGATGTCACTTCCCATGAACCTGCCGGTTATGGGCCTGCAGGTCCACCGCAGCGTCGCCTTCGGCGTCGTCGATCGCGTCCGCGACATCGTCCTGGATTGGGCGATGGCGCTGGAGGCCAATGGGGTGGTCGGATCGGAACTGAACTTCACGACGGACGAGCAAAAGCGAGCGGCGACCATGACCATCAATATCGGCGCGATGAACGGCGGCAACCTCAATACCGGCGACATCACCGGAACTGGCGCCCGCCTGAACCAGGGCTCCCAGGACAGCTCGACCAACACCATCGCCGGCGAGAGCCAGCTCTTCGCCGAGATCGAGGACGCTGTCACCGGGATCAAGGACGCCGCCGCCCGAGAGCAGCTAATCGCCCTGACGCGCGAGATGAAGGCCTCACAGGGCCAACCGGGTTTCCTGTCGGCCTACCAGAGGTTCGTGACCGCCGCGGCCGACCATATGACCGTGCTCACGCCCTTCCTGCCGGCGCTGGCGGGCCTGCTGGGCTCGTAACCTCTCGCCGCGCCTGCTTACCCCGATTTCTCGGGTAATGCCGCCCCCGCCATTGCGACCATAGTTGCGCCCTGCGACATAACGACCCTGAGCCGAAGCGCCGGGACCTGATTGTCACCATGGCCGGATGGCCGGCGCGCATGTCCAAGCCCTCGGGGCTAAAGGCGCCGACGCACGGGTTCACGTGTTCTCAACATCCGGCTGTCGCCGACGCCCCGGCGCGGCGCTCGCGTTCCCCGGACCCTGCGTGTGAGCACCACGCCAGCGACCAGCGGCGAAGTTCGGGGACCCCAGCGGCGCGCCCGCCTCCAGCCACAGCCAGTCGAAGATCGGCTTGAGATGGTCGGCCGCCCCGGCCGCGACGTCTGGAAGCAGGACGGCAGGGCAGGGAAAGCTCTGGGCGGCGAAGCGCTGGCCGGGTCGATCGGTCAGGACCACCTGGGCCAGGTCCATGCCGTAGAGCACCGCCGTACCCAGCACCGGCCCGTTCAGGCCCAGCGTCCGCAAGAAGGCTAGCCCCCGATCAAGGGCGTCGACGATCAGCGCCTCGGCCAGGTCCAGGGGCACGGTCGCCGGCGCGCCTTCGCTCCCGCGTCCGCCAAGATTGAGCTCCCACTCCACCACGCCCGATCGGTAGACGCAGGAGGTCCAGGTGGTTTCGGGCAGGGCCATCCCGACACCGGCGCTGGCGCCATGCGCCCACCACACGCGCGTGTTCTGGCCGCGTCCGACGACCCCAGGCAGCTGCAGGACCTCGCGCGCGCCGTCGACCGCCACATGGTCCAGGGTCGCGCCATCGAGGATCGCCGCCTTCGGGGTCAGGTGGACCAGCACCCTGGGGAGGCTGACCACCACGGGTAGGTCGCGCAAGGGAAGGCGGGCGTTCAAGAAGTCCCACCAGGCCGCGCGCAATCGCCCCTCGACATCGACAGGATCTGGCGCGGGGTCCCAGCCGGCCGGCGCATAGCGTGGCCCGCGCGGCAGGGGCGAGAGCCCCTTGCCGGACTGGTAGCGGTCGATATGGGCCTGCAAGCCCTGTCTCATGTTCGACAGGCTGTGTTCAGCCCTGGTGGCCAGCGTGCCCAGCACCGGGGCGACGGGATCATAGAGGCGATCGGCGCAGAACCGGTCGGAGGCCGCGACCCCGGCGGTCACCGACGCGCCCGTCTTCTGCATCAGGACGTTCCAGGCGTTGACGTCCCAGGGCTCGCCGGTCTGACGCCAGCCGCCCAGCATGGCCTCGATGTCCTCCAGCTGCGAATAGAATTCCGCCAGCAGGGCCAGCTCCTCAGCTGGCAGGTCGCGAACTTGGCTCGCACCGGGATAGAGAGACGGTCGCCTCGGCCGGAAGATGTCCCAATGGTCGGCGAGCGCCTCGCGCCCGCAGGAGACCGACACGAAATTGGCAGCCGCCCGATCCAGGGCATGGATCTGATGGGCAAGGATGCGCCCAAGCTCCGGCGCCAGCAGCGTCCTGGACAACTCCGCCAGCGCCAGCACCCCGGCGCCCTGGCCAGCGGTGAAGGTGGCGTTGTGGACGGTCACGGTGTGGGCAGTAATGCCACCCGACTGTCCGACCGAGAACACCGCCGCCGCCCGCGCCACGGTTTCGTCATCCAGAAGCCGGGTTCCCCGCTCGTGATCGGCCTTCATCGCCAGCAAGCGGTCGACCGGGTAGGCGATCAGGTCGTCGTCGATCACGGTGTGATGGTTGGCACACAAGAGAATGAGATTGGCCGACCCATGCCGCTCGTCAGGGCTCTGCAGGGGGTCAAAGCGCGGTCCGCCAGTGCTGGCCGCCCGGATGTGGCAGACCTCGCCGATCATAATGTCGCCCTCCACGAGCGGCGTGGAGCAACGGGGAAAGGCGCAGCGATTTCCCGACATGGCGAAGAGGCGCTTCAGCGTGGCCTCGGTCGGTCGGGACAATGATTGGACCATGTGATCGGGGACTACGGTGGCTCGAAGGTGAAGTTGAACCCATGCCGACCTGGCCTGCAACGGTCGAACCAGCCGCTTGCCGCTCCGTCGGCGCCGCCGCCCCCGCCTTGCCATCTGACCGAACCGCGTTCTAGACTCGACCCACGCCGCTGAAAGCGCGGCGTCGAGGCGTGAGAACCTCGCTTGAACCAACCGCTTCGCGTTCGGCTCCGCCCCGGCGCGACCGGTGTGCTGCGCCGGCGGCGCCGTCGATGACGGCCGCTCCACACTCAAGCTTGGTCTCAGGGAACCGGCCCCGCCGGATCCGACGCCTCTCCTGGAGGCGGACGTGACTAGGCGAACAGAGAGCAGACTTCGGACAGACGATTATCGGTGCGGGATCCTGCGCCGATGACGATGGATACGATCGACCCGGTCCTGGGCGAGGCCGAGACCGACACCCGCCGCCAGCTCGACGCGCTCTTCCGCCGCAAGGCGCCCGCCCTGATGCGCTTCCTCAGTCGCCGGACGAACCGGGAAGACGCCCTGGACCTGACCCAGGAGGCCTTCCTGAGGCTGACGCGCGCGGCCGACCGCCGGCCGTTGCAGAAACCTGAAGCCTATCTCGCCAGGATCGCCCGCAACCTGCTTCGCGACCGCGCCAAGAGCGTCTCGGGTCATCGCGAACGCACCCACGCCGTCCTGGAACCCGAACTTCACGCGGCCAACGACGGCGATCCGCACCTGATGCTCGAGGCCCGCCAATTGCTTGAGCGACACGAGGCCGCGGTCCTGAAACTGAAACCGAAGGAGCGCGAAATCTACCTGCGCCATCGCGTCGACGAACAGCCCTATGCGGAGATCGCGCGCGACATGGGCCTCAGCGTCAGCTCCATCGAGAAGTACATGATCGCGGCGATCGCCGCCATCGACCGCCACCTCGGCCGGCCTTAAGATCACCGGATGACTGTGGGGCACGACGAGCACCTTCGCCAGGAAGCGGCCAGCTGGTTCGCGCGCATGCGCGGGCCCGGCGCTGAGGCCGCGCGCGCGGAGTTCGACGCCTGGCGGGCCAATCCGCAGCGCCAGGCGACCTACGATCGACTGGTCCAGCGCTTCAACGAGTCGGAGATCTTGGGCCACTCCAGGCTATCGGCCCTGCGCCTGCGCACCAGCGCCTCGCGCCGGGGACCCGCGCCGGCGGTGTGGTGGACGGCCGCCGCCGGTCTCGTCCTGGGCGCCATCGCGATCTCCCAGACGCTCCGCGCGCCCGCTCCAAGCGCCACGCCGGCCGAGCGATACGTCTCCGCGCCCGGGCAGATCCGCACCCTCGATCTGGCCCCCGACCTCACCGTGGTGCTCGACACCGACACCGTTCTGACCGCCTCGACCAGGGGCTCCCGCACGCATCTGATGCTGGAGCGCGGTCGAGTACGGGTCGAGTCAGAACGCCCGCTCGACATCGAAGCAGACGGCGCCCGGGTGATCGCCGAGCACGCCGCCTTCGACCTGAACCGGCAGGACGGCAAGGCCGTCGAGATCTCCGCGCTGCGCGGCGCGGTGCAGGCCGAAAGCCGCGGGATGCTGCGGCCGACCCGGACGCGGATCGAGTCTGGCCAGCGCCTGATCCTGACCGGCGGTCGCCAGGGCGAGGCCATGCCGGCGCCGATGCGCGATCGCCAGTGGCCGACCGGCCTTCTGGTGTTCGACGGCGCGCCGCTGGGCCAGGTCATCGCCGAGGCCAACCGCTATGGCGCCCGCAAGATCCGGCTGGCCGACCCGGCGCTTGCCCGCCTGCAGGTCAGCGGCGGTCTCAAGGTGACCGATCCCGACGGCCTGGCCCGAGCCCTGGCAGCCGCCCTGGGTCTGACCGTGTCCAGCGCTCCGGCCGGCGACCTGATCCTGACCCGCACCGACGCCTGACGGTCACGCGACACTCCGATGAAAGTTTTTCTTCAGGTGACGCGCACCTAGCTCGTCAAAGCCCCCCGAACGACCGCGACAGGCGCGGTCCGGGTTCTGGGGGCCCTCATGTATCGCCACGCTTCCGTTTTCCGCCGCGGCCTGATGGCCACGGTCGCCGCCGTCGTCCTCACCGCCGCCGCGCCGGCTCTGGCCGCGCCACCGCTGCTCCAGGCCGAGCACCAAGCTTACGACCTGAAGGCCCAGCCGCTCGCCACCGCCCTGTCGGAGGTCGCCCGCATCAGCGGCCGGCCGATCGTCGTCTCCACCAGCCTCGCCCGTGGCAAGACCGCCCCGGCGCTGAAGGGTCGCTACACGGCAGACCAGGCCTATGCGGCCCTGCTGTCGGGCTCTGGGCTGAAACTCGTCTCGGTCGGCGTCAACCTCGTGGTCCAGCCCGCCGACGCGGAGGCGACCACGTCGGCCTCGGGGGAGCCCCAGGCCGGCGACGCTGACACCCTGTCGGAACTCGTCGTCACCGGCACGCGGATCCGTGGAGCAGGTCCCGTAGGCTCCAATCTGATTTCGATCACCCGCCGCGACATCGAAGCCAGCGGCTACGCCACCACCCAGCAAATCATCCAATCGCTACCGCAGAACTACGGCGGCGGTCCCAACGAAGGTACGGTTGTCGGCACGGGGCGGAACGGCAGCGGGGCCAACCTGGCGTTCGGAGCTGGCGTGAACCTACGCGGTCTCGGGGCGAGTTCGACACTCGTTCTACTTGATGGCTCGCGCCCTCCCATGGGCGGCCGGACCGGGGTCTTCGCCGACCTGTCGCTGGTCCCGGCGCTGGCGGTCGATCGCATCGAGGTGCTCGCCGATGGTGCGTCGGCCCTTTATGGCTCCGACGCCGTGGCCGGCGTCGTCAACGTCGTCTTCCGCGATCATTTCGACGGCCTATCCACCCAGGTGCGCGTCGGCGGGGCCAAGGGCGGCGCCGAGGAGGGCCTGTTCGGACTTCTGGCCGGGAAGCGCTGGGGCAGCGGCAGCTTAGTGTTGGGCTATGAGGTCGCGCGCCGCGATGCGCTCGCCTCGTCCAAGCGCGCCTACGCGAACTCGGACCTGCGTGCGCTCGGCGGGGCGGACTATCGCTCGATCTACGCAAGCCCCGGCACGATCATCGCGGGCGGGCAAACCTTCGCCATTCCCGCCGGCCAAAACGGGGTCGGCTTGCGGCCGTCGCAACTCCTGCGTGGCGTCACCAATCGGGAAGACAGTCGCCTCGACACCGACCTGCTGCCCAGACAGACCCGCCAAGCGCTTTACATCAACGCCGAGCAGCAAATCGGTTCGAACACGGAAGTGTTCTCTCGCGTCCTCGTGGCCGACCGGCGCTTCTCGGTGAGATCCTCGACCGGCTCGCAAAGCGCGGTGACGGTGACCAGCGCTAACCCCTTCTACGTGGACCCGATCGGCACAGGCCAGCCCGTACGCGTGCAATACAGCTTCGTGCGTGATCTCGGAGCGCAGGTCTACAACGGCCATGTGCGGGCTTATGACGGCCTGGCCGGCGTTCGTCACCGGATCGGTCCCTGGACCCTGTCCGCGAGCGCCAGCTATGGTCGCCAGGCCGAAGCCACGCTCACCAAGAACTACCTCAACACCTACCGGCTCGGGCTCGCGATCGCCGACACCAATCCGGCGACCGCTTACAATCTGTTCGGCGACGCCGGCTCGACTAATCCCGCCACCATCGATCAGGTGAGGGGGTTCGCCTCGAACAAGGGCGCTTTTGAAGCTTGGTCGGCGGATTTCAAGGCCGATGGCCCGCTCTTCAACCTTCCCGCCGGGACGGTGCGTCTGGCCGTCGGTGTGGAACACCGGGATGAGCGCTATCGGTTCGCGAGCTACAACTATGTGAGCACGCCCGCGCCGGTCAGGAGCCCGCTGGACCTTCCCGGCCCCCGGCGCATCGACGCGGCTTACGCCGAAATGCTCGCGCCGCTGGTCAGTGAGGACAATGCCCTTCCAGGCGTACGGCGGCTGGACCTTTCGATCGCCGGCCGCATCGAGCGGTACAGCGACTTCGGCACCACCCAAAATCCCAAGATCGGCTTGAACTGGTCGCCGGTTGAAGGCCTGGTCGTGAAGTCCGCCTACGGCACGTCGTTCCGGGCGCCGAGTTTCAATGATCAGCGCCAAGGCCTGTCCTCGACGCTCTACCAACCCGCGCCGCTGAGCGATCCGAACTCGCCGACCGGTAGCACGGTCGTGCTCGCCCTGATCGGCAACATGCCGGGCATTGGCCCCGAGCGCGCGAAAACCTGGACGACGACCGCCGAATGGAAGCCGTCCTTGGCGCCGGGGCTGAAGCTGACCGCGACCTATTTCGACGTGCGCTATCGGGACCGGATCGCCAGCATCAATGGCGACATCTACAACGCCCTGATCAGCCGGCCGATCTATGCGGCCCTGCTCACCGACGCGCCCGCGGCCAACGTCGTGGCCAACTACTACGCCAGCCCGTACTTCTCGAACCCGTTCAACATCCCCGCGTCCGACGTGAAGGTCATCGTCGACGCACGTGTCCAGAACTTGGCGATCGTCAACGAAGACGGTGTCGACATCGACGTCGACTACCGCCGCGAGACCTCGATCGGGCAGATTTCCTTGGGGCTGGCGGCCACCTACGTGCTGAACGTCAAGCAGGCTGTCACGGCGCTGTCGCCGCGCGCGCAGACCGTTGGCACCGTCGGCAATCCAGTCAGGTTGCGCGCCCGGGCGCGCGCCGGCTGGACCAGGGGAAACTTCGATCTCGCCGCCTTCGCCAATTTCACGGACGGCTACACCAACCAGACCGTGACGCCGAACACGCACATCAATGCCTGGACGACGATCGACCTGAACCTCGGATACCGCTTCGATCAGCAACAGGGCCCGTACAAGGACCTCAAGGCCTCGATCGCGATCAGCAACCTGTTCGACCGCGATCCGCCGTTCGCCAATCTCAGAACCTCGGCGTCGGGCATCGGGTTCGACAGCGACAATGCCAGCCCGATCGGCCGGGCCATCGCAGTGCAGTTGACCAAGTCATGGTGAGGTGGGCGCTGCTCGCCGTGGGGGTCGCGGTCACCGCGGCCCCCGTTCGGGACGAGGTGTCGATCCGAGACCTGGTGCAGATCGTTGACATCTCAAGCCTGAGCCTGTCGCCGGATGGTCGCCAGGTCGCCTTTCGGCAACAGGCCTCGTCTCTGGATCGCAACAGCAAGGACCTTTCCTGGTGGGTTGCTGACCTGCATGGCCCTGCCAGACCTCGATTGATCGGGGATGGTGGCCAGGCGCTCTGGACGCATGCTGGCACCCTAAACGGTGAACCCGCGCAATGGTCGGCCGATGGGCTAGGCCTGTTCTACCGCGCGCTGATAGACGGCGAGGTCCAAGTCTGGCGTGCATCGATCGACGGCCGGGTCCCCCAGGCCGTAACCAAGGACGCCGCCGACGTCGTTTCCATCTCCGTCAACGCCGATGGCTCGGGGCTGACCTATGAGGTCGGGGCGACGCGCGCGGACATTCTGGCTGCGGAAAGAGCCTCGCGCGACGCGGGCGTTAGAATAGACGCTTCCGTCGACCCGGCGCAGAACCTGTTCGAGGCCGTGGAGATCAACGGCCGACTGGCCGCCCAGCGGCTGACGGGAAAGTGGTTTCAGCGCGCCGGCCTCCTGGCGTCCACGCCGCTGACAACCAAATCGGTGGCGCTTGACCACACGTCCCCCGCCGACAGCGCTGCGCTTCCGCCGCCTCGCGCGACCTTCGAAATCAAGGCGGGAACGCTGACAGTGCGGGGGGCAGATCAATCGCCGATGTCGGCGCCTCACAACTGGCCGTTGGGGCGAGCCATTTGGGCTGCCTGGCGTCCCGGCCACGACCAGTTGGTCGTCGCGATGGGCGATCCCGCCCGCCGCCAATCCCTCTACCTTTGGGATCTGACGCAGAAGCGGGTTCAGCGATTGATCCAAAGCCCCGGCCTCCTGAGCGGCGGGGAGCCATCAACGCCCTGCGCGCTCGCTGTCAGCGAAGCGGTCTGCGTCGAGCAATCGCCAGAGCAGCCCCCTCGACTGGTCGCGATCAATCTCGAGACCGGCGCAAACCGCGCATTGGCCGAACCCAACGCGACCCTGCGCCTCAAGCCGCCTGTAGCGCCGCGCGTGCTCTCCTGGATGACTGCCGACGGGACCCACGTCACCGGCCAGTTCTTCGAACCTCCTCGCCGGACCGGGCGCCGCGCGCCGCTCTTCATCAACTACTACCTGTGCGAAGGGTATCTTCGGGGCGGTGTCGGCGACGAATACCCTTTCGCCCTGCTCGCCCAGGCCGGGATCGCGAGCCTCTGCATCAACAAGGTCTCTCCGCCGGGTGAGGGTTATGACGCAGCCGCGGACTACCGCCTGGCGACGTCAGCAATCTCGTCGGCCATCGCCATGCTCGACCATGAAGGGGTCATCGATCCGCGCAAGGTCGGGATGGGCGGCTTTAGCTTCGGCAGCGAAGTGACCATGTGGGTGGCGATCCACACCGACCTCCTCGCGGCGACGGCCATCGCCTCGACCCAGATCGAGCCCGCCTACTACTGGCTGAACGGGGCGCCTGGTCGCGACAATCACGCCGTCCTGGCCAAGAGCTGGGGTCTTGGCGCGCCCGAGGACACACCACAGCGGTGGAAGCTGCTTTCGCCCGCCATGAACGCCGACAGCCTCCACGCGCCCCTGCTCATGCAACTGCCTGAACAGGAGTATCGGCTCAGCTTCGAGCTCTTCGCGCGCCTGGCGCAGACGACGACACCGGTGGAGCTTTACGTGTTCCCCAACGAACCGCACAACAAGACCCAGCCCGCGCACAAGCTGTCGACCTACCAGCGCAACCTCGACTGGTTCCGGTTCTGGCTCCTCGAGGAGAGCGATCCGGATCCGAAAAAAGCCGATCAGTATGCGCGATGGCGAGAGATGAAGGCTCGCCGCGACGCCAGTCAGGCGATCGCCCGTGTCCAGCCCTGAGCCCATAGCTCGACATCGACGAGACGGATCAGCCCCATGAACGCAGTGTCGTCGAGCACAAGGGGCGCGGCCAGGATTTTGTCGACGGCGGTCAGGTTGATGACCCCATGCCGCGCCAGGACACCATCATGCAGGACCGTTCGGATCACCGATCGGTTCGCCTCGTAGGCCTCGGTGATGAAGCGGTTGATGCGCCCCTTGGATCGCCGGTTATAGATGTCCCGCGGAAGCAGGCCCGCATAGGCTTCCCGTGCGATGGCGCGATCCCGCCCTTGGGCGACCCACATCCAGGTCGGCGTCTTGAGAACAGCTTCGAGGACGAGCTGACCGGCGTGGGCGGCGATGACGGGGGCGACCTGATTACGATCGTGACCGTCGACATGTCCATGGACAGCGACGATCCCTCGGATGTGTCGCAACCGGCCAGGCGAGGCCTTCTCAAGCCCTTCGAGCCAAGGGTGAGGCTCGGGCTCGTCTGGCCGGTAGCGTTCCGCGATGAGCTCCGGGTGACCCGAGGGCTGGTAGGCTGATCGGCCCTTTAGGGCGAGTTTGATGGCGGCGTACCCCGCCCGCCAAACGCTGGCGCCGGTCAGATCAGCCACGTCCCCGACCGTCTCGAAGAAGCCCATCCCTGGACCCTCAGCGAACAGCCGGTCGGTGGCCGGCGCGGCGGACTGGGTGTAGAAAAAGATGCTGTCACCGCCTGTACCGTTGAAGAAGGCGCTGGCCGCGACGCGCCGCCCTTCCTCGCCAAACACCGCATCCACGGACTGAAGCACCGTCGTGCGGCCTGGCCGCGCCATCCACGGCGCCGGCAGTCGCGTGAAATCGATGTCCGCAGGGTTCAGTTCGTGCTCGGTCAAAGGAAAGCCCGCAGCATCGGCGACCTGCCGCGCATAGCGGCGCTCGTCCCCCTCGGGTCCTTGGGTCGCGCAGTTGACCGCAAACGTGCGAGCGCGGCGACGCAGGGCCATGGCGATGATCGACGAGTCCATGCCTCCCGAAAGCTCGATGACGATTGAGGATTCCACGCCAGCGAGGGCGCCGACCGTGCGCTCGATCGCCGAGAACAGGGCTTCAGCGGCTTGTCGAGGCTCCGAGAAGGGCTTGTGCCGCAACACGTCCGCCGGGCGCCAGTAGGAGGTGATCTCCACGTTCTGTCCGGAAACGACGAGTACCTGCCCAGGAAGCAGCTCGTTCACTCCGACGAGTCCGGTTCTTTGGGATCGAGCGCCATTGTAGGCGACATGGTGCGCGACATAGGCCCAGTCGATCTCCGGCTGGAAGAGACCAAGACCAAGGCTGGCCGCCATATCGGATGCCACGACATCATAGCCGTCGCTTCTGGCATGCAGGCACGGGACGCCGCCTGACGGATCGCGAAAGAACCGCAGGTCGCCTCCATCCTCGCCCGCGGCCAGCACGAGATATCGGCCCCAGAATTCCCGCGCCAAATCCCTTCCAATGGCTTCCACCGCGGTGCCGGGAGGCCAACCGATCCGGTCGAGACCTGCGCGGTGGCCATCTCGACGGAACAGATCGCCAAGGACTAGGCCCTCATTCCCTAAGGCGCCCACACGCTCGCGGCCGTCGGCGAGCAGCGTCCAGCAGCGGCCAGAGTGCGCCACCACGAGCCCCTGATCGGAGGCCTTGGCCAAGATCGCGTCGTAGCTCCCCGGTCGTGGTCGCCCCGGCCAGGTCAGGATCAGATAGGCCATCAGATCACCAGGATCGGGGTTAGCATGCCGGCACGATGGGCCGTCTCATTCAGCGCCCAGTCGCCTCGCTGCACCCAGGCATGGGCCTCGAACGGGTTGAGATCGACCGCCAGCACCACGTCGACATCTACGCCTCGGCGCGCCAGGAAGGCCGCAAGCGCCAGAGAGTCGAGAAGGCAGATCGGGTCGATCGGCGCAAGGCGTCGAACCCGGAGGAATTGTTGCGCCAGTTCCCTCACTCGGTCAGGCGAGACGGCGACGTCCGACGGACCGGCGAGCCGTAGCTTCCGTCGCTGGGCCACGATCCACGAGAAGGGTTTGACGTGGAGCGTGATCCAGGTGCGGGTCACCTCCCACGCCACCTCAAGGGCTAGGATCGGGGAGGGGCGTGCGAAGCTTTGTTCTTCACTGGCGCTGCGCTTGGGCGCTGTCCACGGCACCGGTTCAGCGGTGACGGACTCCTCCATGCCGATCAAGCCGGCGGCGCGCAGTTCACCCATGAGCATCTGGCCTTCGCCGGACTCCATGGCGTTCTTGAGCGCCATGGCGCGCCGAGGACCCACGCCTCGGTAGCGTCCGCTCCGCAGGTCGAGCGCAACGGCCCGGTCGGCCACGAAGCAGAGGCCAAGATCTTGTCCGATCAAGTAAGCCATCGCGCGTGTGAGCTGCGTTGGGATGGCACACCGGCCACACCTTCGCTGGCTTCAATCCTCCACCAGGCCGTCGACCGGACGTTCGCAGGAGAACTCGGGAATAAAATCCGGACCGCCGCGCGTCTCCACGGTGATCGCGCCGAGGTCGATGAGGACCTCGAACTCCTCAGAAGGGGGTAGTTCCACGACTGCGCTCCTTTTCCGGGTCGCTATAGAATCGGTCGCTCGGCGAGCCTGACAGCGCGTGGCCGCCAAGCCCGCCAGCAGGGCCTAGTCGTCCGACAGGCCTCCGACCACGTGCTCTTGCGAGAGCTCGGGCATGGTCGCCGGGCCGCCACGCGTCTCGACGACGGCGGCGCCCAGATCGATCAGCGGCTCGCGGATTTCAGGTTCGGAACGGTCCATGTTGACCCCTCCCTAGAAGTGATTGAACGCCGCCTTCGGCGGCGGACGAGGGTATGGACCTGGCAAGCCGATCGCCCGCCAGGTCCACGGCGTCGGTCAATCCGCCGACAGGCCGGTCTTGACCCGGTCCAGCGAGAACTCGGGGATCTCGGCCTGCTGGCCCTTGGTCTCTTCGCTGACGGCGCCCAGGTCGATCAGGGCGTCTTCGATGTGGTCTTCGATCCGTTCCATGACGGTCTCCTTCTCAAGTCACGCCCACCGTGACGGTTGTACGGTGCGACCGGAGGTGGAGAACTCCGAGGGAATAACGCCAGGATTTTCCGATTATTCCGCCGGGCGTCGCGGATCGCGATCGCTCAGGCCGTGAAGGCTGCGAACGATCGCCGGGACCAGGCGCAGGCGCCGGCGATGATAGGCCACGATCGCTTGTCGTAGGCCGCCCGACGCGCCGGAGGCGGCAAGGCGCCGTAACTCTAGCGCTTCGTCTTCGAACTCGGGGATCAGGGTCAGTTCCGCGCAGCGCGGTCGGTGAAGTCGGTCGCTGGCGCCGGCCACGGCCCACTCGACCTCGACATTGCCGCTGCGCACTGCCAGGCGGGCGAAGAGGTCCTCAAGGGCGGCGATCGGACCGTCGCCGGTCGGCGGTTCCGGTGGCATTGCCGGCTCCCCGCCCGCCGACCGGGCCGCGTTGACCAGCAGAGCAGCGTTCCACTGATAGAGGTCGGAGAGGTCGGGTTCGGTCAGGCGGGGGACGAGAAAGCCCTCGCCCTGCAGGGCCGTTAGAAGCCGCTCCCCGACCAGCCGGTGCAGGGCGGCGCGTACCGGCGTGGCGCTGGCCCCGAACCGTCGCGACAGATCGGGGACGTCTATCCGCTCGCCGGGTCGCAGGGCGCTTTCCGAGAGCAGGTAGGTCTTGATCGAAAGGTAGACACGCTCGCCGGTTCCAAGCCGATCGATCATCAGGCCCACTCCTGAACGCCACGCAACGCAGCAACCGAAAGGCGGGCCCCCAGCGCGATCCGACGCGCTAGCGGCCCGCCAAAAGGTCGGGAGGATGGGTGCATCCGGTCGGGAACGCATCTCCCCGAAATTCACCCGTGAATCTTGGGGGATGGCGTTTTCAGGACCTACAGCAGGCCCAAGGCCCGGAAGCTTTCGATCTTCTCGGAACCGATGATCAGGTGATCGTGCACGAGCACCCCCAGCACCTTGCCGGCCTCGACGATGACCTTGGTCATGCCGATGTCCGGCCGCGACGGCTCGGGATCGCCGGAGGGATGGTTGTGGGCCAGGACCAGCGCCGTGGCCCCAACCTCCAGCGCCCGGCGCAGCACCTCGCGCGGATAGACCGGCGCGTGATCGACGGTGCCCACGTTCATGACCTCGGCGAGGATCAGCTGGTTCTTCTTGTCCAGGAAAGCCACCCAGAATTCCTCTCGCGGCACGCCGCGCAGCTTGGCGCGGAAGAAGTCGGCGACCGCCCCGAACGAGGACAGCACCGGCCGCGAGGCCAGGGCCGCCAGGCTGACGCGCCCGGCCGCCTCGCGCAGGATCTTGAAGTTGAGGATGGTGGCCTCGCCGACGTGGCGGCGCAGTTCGGCGCGATCAGCGGCGAGCACGCCGGCCAGACCCCCGAAACGCTCCACCAGGCGCCGGGCCAGGTCGAAACTCTCGGCGCGGTCGTCGCCGGCCATCTGCAAGTGCACGATCTCGGCATCCTGCATGACATCGGCGCCAAGCTGGGCGACCAAGTCCAGAACGCGCTCGCGCGACGGCGCCCAGCGGGAGAAGGCGTCGGCGACGGCCGCCTCCTGGAGGGCCAGGCCAGGCTCGGCGGAACCAGCCGGATCAACAGCGAGAACGGGGGAGAGGGCAGGGGAGGCGGACATGGCGTCCTCCGATCTGACGGCGCCGGACCCCATGCCCGGATCGCTCGCCCCCCTCGCCCTGCCTCGTCCTTTCAAGCCGCCGCCGGCAGCAGACTCTGGGCTGGCCAGCGCGCCAGAACCGCGCCCAGAACCGCTGGCTTGTCGACCGGCACGAAGACGCGCGGGGTGTAGGCGATGATTTCCACGAAGCAGCCGAGGTTGACGAAGGCCTGCCGCTGCGCGGCCGCCCCCACGACTTCGATGCGCCAGCGATCCATCACCCTGGCCCGCCGAAGCCACAGGCCGCCAGCCAGGGCTAGAGAGGCGCCGTCCTGCAGCACCGACCGCAGCGCGAACTGCGGCTCGCCGATGGTCTGGGCCGCGTCGCCCAAACCCAGGGCCAGCTTCAGGGGCGGCACCTGCAGCGGGTCGAGCACGCGGCCCAGCCACCGGCGCCCATCGGGAGCCTTGATGCGGCGGACGCTGGCCTGGCGACTGGGCAGGCTCGACCACACCGGCAACAGGAGTCCCGTCACCAGGACGATCTCGCGGGTGGTGAACGGATCGGCCGCGGCCAGCTCGGCGCGCCAGGCCGCCGACCACATCGCCGCGTCGACGCTCTCCCAGGCCGATTCCTCGAAGACCTTCAGCGGCGTGGTGGACCGCTTGTCGGGCCGAACGAGCCGCACAGCGGGCGTCAGCCGATCGTCGTCATCGGTCGTGGTCAGGCCCTGGACCACCAGGGCCGCGCGGCCAGACTTGCGATTGACGCAGTAGAGCAAGGCGGCCGGGTCATGGCCGGCCAGGGCGTCCTCGACGCTGGACAGGGTTCGCCGGGTGCGCAGCGAAAAGCGCGCCAAGCGTGTCTCGGCCCGCGTCATGACGTCGGTGCGGATCGTCTCCTCGCCGAGCACCACCAGTTCGTCGGCGACGATGTCCTCCACGCCCCGGTCCAGCGCGCCCGACGCCGTCGCCCGTTCCAGGATCCCAGCCAGGATCGCGTCGAAGGCGGCAAAAAGGTCGTTCTGGTCGGCGATGCGCAGGGCCAGAAGGCGGTTGAGGAAGGTGTTCATCGGCGGCAGGTCGTCCGAGGCCCGAAGATTTCCGTCGCCATCGAGCAGGCTCAAGCCCGTCTTGGCTTCGAACGCTGGTCGGTCCATCGCCGCCACCTCGCCGTGGTGGAGGGCGACATAGAAGGCTTGCAGGGCGCGATGGGCGAACGGGCTTTCCAGATTGTCCTCGGCCCGGAAGAGCCCGGCCCCGGCGGTGCGCCGCTCGCCCCGGGTCAGAGCCCCGAGACTGTCGAGACGCCGCGCGATCGTCGACAGGAAGCGCTTTTCGCCATGGATGTCGGTCGTGACCGGCCTGAACAGCGGCGCGCTGGCCTGGTTGGTGCGATGCGAGCGGCCCAGGCCCTGGATGGCCGCGTCGGCGCGCCAGCCGGGCTCGACCAGATAATGGACACGCCGCTGCTGGTTGGCCGCCGACAGGTCGGCGTGATAGCTGCGGCCCGTGCCGCCGGCGTCCGAGAACACCAGCACCCGCTTCTTGCCCGCCATGAAGGCGTCGGTCTCGGCCTTCGCCGCCGAGGCGCCGCGCCGCTCGACGACCCGCCGGTCCTCGCGCCGGACGATCCGGCGACCCCGGCCGGTGACCTCGGCGACGACGTCCGGGCCCAGGGCGTCGAGCACCGCATCCAGCACGCCCGGCGCGGCCGGCAGGCAGGCCAGTTCCGTCACCAGCTGTTCACGCAGGGCCAGGGCTTCCTGGCTGTAGACGGGCCGACCGTCCTCGACCATCGGCACGAGGCTCACCGAGCCGTCGTCGTTGTCGATGGCGCTCATCGCCTGGATCGGAAAGGCGGCCATCAGGTAATCGAGGACCTGGTCCTTGGGCGTGAGGTCGACAGCAAGATTGTTCCATTCCTCGGGCGGGATCTGCGCCAGGCGCCGTTCCATCACCGCCTCGTTGGTGCTGACCACCTGAACGACGCTGGAGCGACCGGCGGCCAGATCGGCGCGGATCGCCGCGATCAGGCTGGGCGCCTTGAGCCCGGCCAGGAGGTGACCGAAGAAGCGCAGCTTGGTTCCTTCGAACGCCGACATCACCGCCGAGGCGGCCTGGCCGCTGCGCGCGGCCCCGTCGGCGTCCAGGACGCCGGTCGCCTTCAAGGCCTGGCGAAGATTGCGGTGGATGAGCTGGTAGGCGTCGGCCCAGCGGTCCCAGATGACGATGTCGTCGGGGGTGAGGGCGTGGGGCAGGGCCTCGTACTCGACCCCGTCGAAGGACAGTGAGCGGGCGATGTAGAGCCCCAGCGCCTTCAGTTCGCGCGCGATCAACTCCATGACCGCCACCCCGCCGGCCTCGACCGCCTCCAGGAAGGCCTCGCGGGTGGTGAACGGCGCCTCGGTCCCGCCCCAGAGACCCAGGCGGCCAGCATAGGCCAGGTTCTCCGGCGTCGTCGCGCCGGTGGCCGAGACATAGAGCACCCGGGCGTTGGGCAGGCGGTTCTGCAGCGCCAGCCCCGCCTGGCCCTGCAGCGAGGCCTTCTTGGGACCGCGCCCGCCCTTTCCGCCGCCGGCGGCGTTGGCCATGGCGTGGGCCTCGTCGAAGACAATGACCCCGTCGAAGTCCACGCCCAGCCAGGTGACGATCTGGTCCAGGCGCGAGGGTCGGTCACCCCGGGCCGGCTGGCGCAGCGTCGCGTAGGTCGAATAGAGCACGCCCCGCTCCAGGCGGATGGCCTCGCCCTGCTTCCAGCCGCTTTGTGGAACGATGTCGTGACCCTGACCGCCGATCGCGCTCCAGTCGCGGCGGTCGTCCTCCAGCAGGGCGTCGTTCTTGGAGAGCCACACCGCGCGCAGACGTCCCTGGGCCATGTTGTCGGCGATGACGCCGGCGATCTGACGGCCCTTGCCGCAGCCGGTGCCGTCGCCCAGGAAAAAGCCGCGCCGGAAGCTCACCGCATCCTCGGCCTCGGCGTCGACGCACACGGCCTGGTGGGCGGCGGCGGCGATCCGCCAATGACCCGGCAGAGTCTGGGCGTGGGCCTCGCCGGCATAGACAAGCGTTTCCAACTGGGCGTCCGACAGACAGCCCTCGTCGAGCAGGCGCGTCGGCAGGACAGGCCGATAGGTTGGAACGGGCGGCGCGACCGAGGCCATCGGCCCGGACTCGACCAGTTGCGAGGGATGGGGCGCGGCCCCGGCGATCTCTATGCGGCCCAAGCGATAGGCCTGGTAAAGGCCCACGTCGTGGCCCTCGCCCCGCCAGTCGATCACCGCGTAGTCGAGGGTGCGGGTTTCGGCCAGCAGCGACAAGCGCCGGCCAGGTCCGGCGGCTGCGCGTTCGCGCGGGATGAAGGCGGCCGGCTGGACGACGGTGCGGAAGACGCGCGGCTTGGCGCTGGGCCGCGCGGGCAAGGCGGCGACCCGGACGGCCACGTCGGACAGGTCTTCACCGGTCGACAGCGGCGCGATCGGGGCGGCCGGACCGCGGTCGAGCACCAAAAGCCCCGTCTCTACCGACGTCCCCTGGCCGGCGAAGGCGCGAGAGGGCAGGGCGACGCGGCCGACGATCGCGCCGCGCCGGGCAAGGCCGGCCAGTTTCGCTTCGGCCTCGAGCAGACGTAACGGAACGATCGCGACCAGACGCCCGCCTTCGGCCAAGGTGTCGAGCGCGGCGTGCAGATGCGCGTCCAGGGGCCCGAACGGCGGATTGCACAGCACCACGTCGAAGCCGCCCGCGCCGGACAGGCGGTCCTTTAGCTCGACCGCGTCGTGGCGCGAGCGTCGCGCGGTCGCAAAGAGGCCGTCCAGAAGACCCCCGCGCTGGGGCGAGAGCTCGTTGAGGGTCAAGGTCGCGCCGCAGGCCTCGGCCAGGATCGCCAGAAGACCCGTGCCGGCCGAGGGTTCGAGCACCCGGTCGCCGGTCCTAACCTGGGCGGCCAGGGCCGCAAGGGCGGCGATCTGTGGCGGAGTCGAGAACTGGTCGAGCGCCACTTGCTCGTCGTCACGTCGGGTCTGGGTGGGGCAGAGGCCGTGCAGGCCCGCCAGCAGCGCGCAGATCTCGGCCGGCGCGTCCTCCAGCCGCGCCACCTGGGCCGACAGCCGGCGAACCTGCAGCACCAGGGCGGCCTCGCAGGCGTCGTAGGCGTCGCGCCAGGACCAGGCGCCCTCGGCGTCGTCGGCCCCGAAGGCCAGGGTCATCACAGAGGCGAGCAGCTTGCGATCCAGACGCCGCGAGCGGTTGAGATGCGGGACCAGGGCGCGGGCGGCGGCCAGCAGATTGGCGACGGCGTCGCTGGTGTCGGCGGAAAACAGCGACAGGCGAGAAAGGGACGAAGCGGTCATGGACGGGGCCTTGCTCACCCGCCGCGGAAGGCTCCTCCTTCCAGACCCAGCGGGCTCGCCCGGCCTTGGTCCTCTCTTCTCCTCTCACGCGCGACACCAGGGCCCCCCGAGGAGGCAAGGCCTGCGAACACAGCCCAAAAGCACGGGCCCCTGTCCGTGGGACAAGAGCCCGTTCAGTTCAGGCGGGCAAATCCGCTCTGGTCTTGCCTCACACCCGTCCGATTGCCTCAGAACAGCGCGGCCATGGACGCCGGATCAAAGTCGCGAAGCTGGGCCATGTTGCCGGCCTTTACCTTCCGGACCCATTCGGGATCGTTGAGCACCGCACGCGCGACGCCAATGAGATCGAACTCCCCGCGCTCCAAACGGCGCTCCAGTTCGTCCAAGCTGGTCGTTTGCGATCCCTCGCCATCGAACAGCGCCCCGATGACATCTCCGGAAAGGCCGACCGACCCCACGCTCATGGTCACCGCGCCGGTCAACTTCTTGGCCCATCCCGCAAGGTTCAGACCATTCGGGCCGTCATGGTCGGGAAACTCGGGCTCCCAGAACCGACGCTGCGAGCAATCGAGCACATCCACGCCCGCTGCGACGAGCGGCTCAAGCCATTGGGCAAGCTCGTCAGGGGTAGAAGCCAGTTTGACGTCGTAGTGGAAGGTCTTGAACTGGCTGATGCGGAAAATCAGCGGCATGTCGGGTCCGACCGCCTCGCGCATGGCGCGGACGACCTCCACGGCGAAAAGGGTTCGTTCGCCGATCGAGCGTCCGCCATATCGGTCGTCGCGCTTGTTGGTCGCCTCCCAGAAAAACTGATCGAATAGATATCCATGCGCGCCATGAACGGCCGCCACATCGAAGCCGAGCCGCCGAGCCTCCCCGGCCGCCTTGCCGAAAGCAGCGATGGTGTCGGCGATATCCTCGTCGGTCATGACCTTGCCGATCCGCTTGCCGGGCGCAGCCAGTCCGGACGGGCTTTCCATTTCATCGGCGGCGGGCGAGCCCTCCAGAGCGGCCGCGAACGCGCCGACATGCCAAAGCTGTGGTCCCATCAGTCCGCCGGCCGCATGGACATTGTCCACGACATGCCTCCAGCCTCGCAGCGCGTCTTCGCCATGGAAGAGCGGCACGCGCGGGTCGTTGAGCGCCCGCGGCCGATCCACCACAGTGCCCTCTGAGATGATGAGCGCGACCTCGTTGGCCGCGCGCCGGCGATAGTATTGCGCCACGTCATCGCCCGGCACACCGTCGACGGCGAAATTGCGTGTCATCGGCGCCATGACGACGCGATTCTTAAGGTGCAGGTGCTTGAGTTTTAAGGGATGGAAAATGGCGCTGTTCACAAGGCTGGTCATGACGATGCTCCGCATGTAGACCCGCCCCAGGTATCCAACGGAAACCTACAGTCAATTACGCACCTGAAATCCCCCTAGTATAGTCGAGGTAACCGCGATGCCGCTTGGCCACGAGACTGGACACGAAACCGGCAACCGCCTTCTCCTCGATCAGATCGCCGACAAATGGTCGATCCTCATCCTCTCCCAGGTCTGTCAGGGGCCTTTGCGCTTCAACTCGCTCAAGCGCAGTCTTCCGGGCATCTCCCAGAAAGCGCTGACCCAGGCGCTCCGGCGTCTGGAACGGAACGGAATTTTGGAACGAGAAGTAAAATCCATCGCCCCCGTGGCGGTGGAATATCGTGTGACGCCGCTTGGCCGCACGCTGGAGGAGCCGTTCGCCTCCCTCTACAGATGGACGGCGCGTTATGGCCAGGACGTCGAAGCAGCCCAGGCTCTGTATGACGAGCGTCACCCGAGCGGCCACACGGGGTAAAACCCTGCTCGCGGCCAACCGAAGAGCACGAGCCCCCGCCCTGACGGCGGGGGCTCGCCCCGGTCAAGCCGCGATCGGACGAACCTGGCCCTCGGCCGCTTGAGCCTCGACTTCATCAGCCCGGTGTTCAGCGCCCGGTTCGACTTCGGTCGCTGCAGCCTTGGCCGTGGAGACCTCCTGCGCGTCGGCGACGCCGAGGTCCGAGCCGTCGCCGGCCGCCGTCTCCGCATCGTCATCGGCCGCCTCGATCTGCGCCTCGACCGACGTCCAGGACAGGGCGGACGGCGCCCAGCGCCGTTCGGCGGCCGCGTCGCCGACCAGGGTGACGAGGTCGTCCTTCTTCAGGCTGGCGGCTCGTTCGTCCTCGACCTCCATCGCCGCCAGCATGGCCAGCAGTTGCTTCTTGGAGTGCAGGGCCAGGAACGCGGCGTCGGCGCACCAGTGGGCCGACAGGTCCGCGTCGCAGAGCGCGGCGATCTCGACGGCCTCGGCGCGGGCGCTCGTCCGGATCAGGGTGTTGCGCACCTCCTTCAGGTCGAGAGACACCGCGACCAACTCGGCCAGAAGCGCCATCTTCTCGCCATGGGGCAAGCCGTCGACGAAGCCGATCGGCCGCAGGCCAGAAGCGAGGTAGGCCTCGCGTCGTGCGGCCAGGCGTTCGAAGACCTCCCCATCCAGGGCCGGCATCGGCGGCGCGCCGCTGCGGGCGTAGGCGGCCGCCTCGATGGCCAGAGCAGACTCGCTGACCCGATTGATCCCGCGCAGGGCCACGAGCTTGAAGAGTTGAGCCAGGAGCGCGGTGAGCGCCGCGGCCGGATTGTCGGCCAGATCGCGGATCAGGCCACGGGTGGCGATGTCGGTGCGCGTCTCGTGCAGGCTGTGGCCAGCCCCGTCAAGTTCGACGCTGACCTTGGCCTGCGCGACATCGGGCGGCTCGGCCGAGGCGATCCTGCGCGCCGCCGGCGCGACATCGTCCTCATCCTCCTCGTCCGGCGTCTCTTCGACGTCCTTGCGGAAGAAGCGGACCTCGAGGCCAAGATCGGCGCTGGGCGATAGCATCATCGCGCCCAGCTCGCCCCGCGACAGTCCGGCGGCGGCCAGTGCGGCCCAAGCGGCGATCACCTCGACCATCACTTCCAGGGCCGCGTCGCCGTCGAGGGCCAAGGCCTTGAGCCGCGCGACCGCCGCGTCGACCGTCTCGCGGGCGCCTGCGCGCGCGGCCTTCTGCGCCTCGGTCAGATCACCGTGATAGACGTAGGGCAGGCTCTCGAAGCCGTCGGGGGCGGCCACCCCGCCGTCCGGCCCGGTGAACACGCTGAGCCCCAGACCGCCCAGCTTCTCTCCCAGAGCGTCGGCCCGTTCCTGCCACAGGCGCTGCAGCAGGTCCGGATCGTGCAGCACGTCGGGCATTTCGCCGAAGAGGTCGCTGCTCGAGACGCCGCCGGCGGCCGCATAGCGGGCCATGCCGACGAGAAGAACGCGCGGGTCCCGGACCGTAACCCGACCGCCCTCGACGCGGGCCCGGAGTTGGTAGTCCTGGAGATGGCCGTCGAGCGCAGCCTGGGCGAGTTGGCCCTGCTGGGCCTTGTCGTCGATGCGGGCGAAGAGCTTGACCTGCTTGAGGGTCAGGCGGCCGGCCCGAAAGGCGTCGAGCACCTTGGCGTGAACGCCAGCGAGCGCCTCGAGGCGACGGATCTCCACCACGTCGTAGCCCAGGGCCTTGGCGATGGCCGCTGTATCCATCCGGGCCTTGCGGAACTTGCCGATCGCCAGGATCACCGCGGCGGTATGGACAGGCGCGCGCTCGGTATTGGGCAGCACCAGGGCGGCGGCCTGAGCGGCCTTGCTCACCGCCACCTTGCACGTGATCAGATCGTCGTCGTCGATTTCGCCACGCTCGCGCCGCAGTAGCAGGGCCATCCGACGCCGGCGACCGTCCAGCGCCATGAACGCGGCCTCATCCTTGCGCCCGGGCCGAACGATCGGCGGGATCAGCACCCCGGCCGCGCCGATGGTGTCGGCCAACTGCGGGATGTCCTCGTCGACCGGCTCGTCGAACCGCAGGTTCTCGGGGGCCAGGCCCAGATCGCCGAGCCGGACGCGGATCGAGTCACCGTCCTGCAGCTTGGCGCTCGGAGGCGTCACCAACAACGGCTCGGCGATCTTGGGCGCGGCGGCGGCCGAGGCGGCCTTGGTGCGGGTCTTGGTCATGTCGTAACTCCCGCGCCGGGCCAGGCCCATCCCGGATCCTCGGCGCGCCCGCGCCAGCCCTGCCTCCTGCCTTTCTCAATCGCCGGCGCTGGCCGCCTCGTCCCAATCGCCGCTGCCGGGCGGCGGCAGCACGATCCGCGCGGCCACCCCCTCGGCCGCCAGGCCCTCGGCCAAGCGCTGGGCCGAGGCCTCGCCGTCGGTCCCGCGATCACCCGCGATCAGCACCGAACGAACGAGCGGGGGCGGCCGCCAGCGCCGAAGGTTCGAGGTCGAGAGCAGCGCCCAGGCCGGCAGCGCAAATCGTCGCCGGGCCGCCAGGGCGGTGAACACCCCTTCGGCCACCAGCATGTCCGGCGCGGCGGGATCGAGCCGCACGGCGCTTCCGGCCGGGACCAGGCCCACGGTCTTGCGCGGCAGCGCCAGGTCGAAAGCCCGGCGTCCGCCGGGCGTCAGATAGGTCAGTTCGACGGCGGTGATCGTCCCGGCCGCGTCGAGCACCCCGGCCATCAGCGCCGGGCGGGTCGAGCTGGTCGGTCGATAGACCGAAAGCGGGGCGGCGGGATGATGGCGCAGGGCCTGCGGCCCCGGCAATTGCCCCAGAACACCCCGACCGCGGCAGTGGCGGGCCGAGACCGTGCCGGCCAGCGTGCGCCCCTCGTTCCACAGGCGCGTGGCGGTCTCACGCCGCGCCAACCGCCCCTGATCGGCGGCGGCCTCGACCGCCGCCTGGGCCAACCGCGCCGGCCCCGCCTCGTCCAGCAGTCCGAGACTGCGAAGGTGGTCGCGCACCTCCCGCCAGTCGCCATCGCCGAAGGTGTGGACGACCACGCGCCCATCGTGTTCGAGCAGCGACACCGATCGGTCGCGCCGGCTGTGGCCCGGGGCGGGGATGTTGGCGCGGCGGCCTCCGTCATAGAGGTCGCCGCCCAGGCGGCGGACGATGGCGCGCAGGGACATGGCCGGATACTCCTCGGCCGCCTGAACGCGGCCGCCCCACCGGTCCCTGCCTCCCGCTCCAGCGTGGCCCCGCGTCCAAGGCCTGCCCAAAATCGCCGCTGTCGCGCACAGCGCCCCCCGTCATGCTACTCGGCCCGGCCCGTGCGCCTGGCGTGAGGTCTCGGCGGGTCCGAGCGTTCCTTCAGGCCGTAGAGGCTGGGCAGCAACTTCAGCCCACCGAACCGTTCGCGTTCGCACATGGCGCGCAGATAGCCGCCGGCCGAACTGCGGATCTCACCATCCTTCCAGCGGGCCAGAACGGTGGCCAGCGCGATGGCCGCCCGGTTCTTGCCCATGGCGTCGCGGGCTTCGCGCACGGCCGAAAGATTGATCCCCATCAGCGGCGCGGCCCGACCGACGGCGTCGACCAGGTCCTCCCACTGGGCGGCGGCCGGGTCCTCCAGGAAGTCGGCCAGTTCCGGGATGGCCTCAAGCACCAGGGACAGCGGGATGATCTCCTCGCTGATCGCCGCCTCCACCTCGGGACGTTCAGCGGCCACAGCGCGTTCGGGCCGGGGCGCGGCGGGCTCGACTACCTCTTGTCGAAGAGAAGAATACGTTGCTCCTGCGGATCTAGGCTGGGTTGTAGGTTCTTTATGGGCTTCGTCCGAGAAGCCCCTGGGCTCAGATTCATCGGATTTCCGAGCCCTGACCCAGGCCGCGTCCACGGCCGCCAACAACGCCTGGAACGTCTCATGCAGCGCCGCGAGCTCGGCGAGGCTGGGGGTGCGGGGCAGGCGGCCGAGGGCCAGGTCGACGGCCCCGGCCCAGTCGTAGGTCGTAAAGCCGCGGTAGACAGCATCGGCGCAGACCGTGCGGATCTCGCGACGGATCTCGCCGAGCTTGCGCTTGAGATGCCGGCGCTGGGCCTGTTCCAGGCCGCGGGCGGCGGCGTGATCGGCGAACTCGTCCCAGCGGGCGGCCATGGGGGCCAGGTCGAAACCGAAGGCCTCGACGATGACGCCGCGCTCGTCGCGATAGCCCCAGCGCTTGCCATTGCCGCTGTCCTTCATATGGACGAGACCGGCGCGGACGGCGAGGCGGATCAGGCCCTGGACGCAGCTGCGCGAGCGCTGCAGCTCTTCGCAGAGCGCATCGTTGGAGGGCCAGGCCAGGGGATGGGTGCGGCCCGTCCAGTCCTGCTCGGCGGTCACCCGCACCAGGGCGCGGATCAGGCGCACGAGGCCGTCGCCGTACCCCAGGCGGGGCGCGGCGCGCTCGAACCGGTCAAGCAGCATGGCCTTGGAGATCCCCTCCGGAAGGCCTTGATAGGTGGCGGCGAGCCGGGCGGCCGCCCACTGGGCGTCGGCCTGACGGCGCACGTCTCCTATCCCGTTCGAGACGGTCTGCATCTTCTGCTCCTCCTTGGGGAGGCCGCAGGCACACAGGTTCCCGTCGCGCGAACGCGCGTTTTTGGATTGCAGCGATGTCGGTGATTCGGTTAGAAAGAGCAGGAACTAGGAGCTCGGTCGGGATTGCCGTCCCGTCTAGCGAATGACCTGGAGAACCCGGCGCGTTACAGCGAGCCGGGTTTTTCTATGCGCTCACGGCGTGTTTCCTTTCATCGTCGCCCCGCTCGAAGAAGACCTCGAACACGTGCTCGAGGGCGTCCATCCGATTGGCGAAGCCCTGCTCGGCCTTCATCGCGTCAAGCATTTCGATGAAGCGTTTGCCGACCATGCCGTTCAGCTGCGCCTTGCCGGCCGCACGGGCCTGGGCGCGAAGGCGCTTCTGGTATTCAGCCTGGTATGCAAGATCATGAGCGGTCTTCATGGCGCCGCCGATAAGATCGCGATTCCAGCCGCCCAACTAATAAAGGTGAACGGCGAAACACCCGCCTCAAGCGAATAAAGACCCTTGATCTGCATGGGAATCGGACACTCGTCAGTTGCTTCGCCAATTCAAGGCGATGGAGACGCTGGCGGCGGCAGGATCAGGTCGCGATCGATCAGCACCCGGACCAGCTGGCCGGGCGCGATGCGCAAGGTGGGCGGGCGCTGCAGGTCCCGCTCGACAAGTCTCTGCCCGGTCTGGCTCGCCGCGGCGGCGACGCCCCCGCCGACATCCTGCAACACCACCCGGTCGTCGCGCCGGCCAGCGCTGTTCTGGGCGGCCGCCCCGCCGACCGAAATCAGGGTGGAAAGACCGATCGCCCGCGCCAGGACCGGCAGATGCCGGTCGGTCTTGCCGGTCAGGCCGCTGGCCCCGGCGGCGTCCAGTCCCACCATGGCGCCCAGGTCGAGACTGAGGCCGTTCGGAAAGACCAGTTGGGTCCAGACCACCAGCACCCGGTCCTGGCCATAGCCGACCTGGCTGTCGTAGCGGCCCAGCAGCCGCGCGCCCTGCGGGATCAGCACATGGCGCCCGGTCAGATGATCGAACACCGGCTCGGTGACCTGGGCGATCACCGGGCCCGGCAGGTCGGAGTTGATGCCGGTGATCAGGGCTGCGGCGATCAGCGCCCCGGCCTTGATTTCGTAAGGCGACAGCGGTGGCCTGGCCAGGATCGGCGCCTGCGGTCCGCGCGCGGCGGCCGCGGCGATGAACTGTTCCCGGGCCGAAGCGGGTCCCGGCGCCGCGACGCTGGACGTCTTGGCGAGACCCCCGCCCGGCGAGACCCCTTCCGGCGCCAGGCCGACCGGCTGGGTTGGCCTGGCGCCCCGCGCAGCGTCGGCCGTCCCGGCGAAGAACGGCGGCGAGGCGCGCGCGGCCAAGGCTTCGCGTCTGGCGCGCTCGACCTCGGGCGACACGGGCGGCGGCGATGTCGAGGCCGGCAGCGGAGCCGCCACGCTCCCTGGCGCGGCCGCGCCTCGGGGTGGGGGGAGGGCGGCGGGATCGTCGTAGCGCGCCGGCAGACGGTCTTCGACCGGCGTGGGGCCCTCGGCCGGACGCGCGGGCGGCGGCTCTGGGTTGCGCCGGGCCTGGCCCTGGCCCAGTCCGACGATAAAGCCGGCGCCCACCACGAGCACCACGCCCGCCACCCCCGCGGCGATGACCACTGGGCGATAGCGAGTGATTGGCCTGCGCGGCGCGACCAGAACCCCGTCGTTCGATCGCTTGGGCTGGGGCTGTGGCGGGCGATCGGGACCGGCGGGATCGGCGCTCATGGCCGGACGCCCTGCCGGGTCAGCCGAACGACCGCCGGACGCTTGTCGCCCAGGCGCAGTTCGGCTCGGTCGATCAGGCGATCGACGACGAGATAGCGGCCGGCCAGCCGCGTATTGACCAGTTGCGGCTGATCGTCGGCGTCCAGCAGGAAGAGCGGCGGCGCCTCGCGTACCGCCAGGTCGGGCGGGAACTCGATATAGGTCTTGGCGCCGTCGTTGAAGACCCGGACGGGGGTCCAGGCGGGCGGCCGGCCCTTCAGCGCGGTGATCGCATAGCGGAAGTCGAGTTGCTCGACCGGCGCGGCGACCTGGACGGGGAGGACCTGTTGGCCGCGCTGGGACGCCTCCTGGGCTCGCGCCCGCGCTTCTTCCTGCGGATAGGTCCAGGACAGGACGCTGGTATAGGCGCCGCTGTCGGTCGAAACCGCATCGATCAGATAGGTGCGCTGGTCGGTGGTCAGCACGAGGTTGGTGCGCAGGCCGCCGCGCATCGGCTTGACCAGCACGATCACCTGCAAGGTCTCGCCCGCCCCGGCTTCGGTCTCGCCAAGCACCCATCGCACGGTGTCGCCGGCGGCCTTGGCGATCAGTTTCTCGCCCGGCCGCAGGGCGATGGCGGTCAGAAAGCGCGGACTGGTGTGGATGGCGTAGAGCCGCCCCGGCTCGAACGGATGATAGAGCGCGGCGTTGACGAACACACCGCTGGCCGGACCCTCGCGCGCCTCGGCATTGGCCCGCTGCAGGGTGGCCAGCGGCTGGCTGAGCGGACGCGGGCGACGAGGGCGCGGGCGGCGCGCGGACGGTGAACGGGTCGCCTCGGGCGCCGTCCTGGCCGCGCTTGTCGTTACCGGCGTCGGAGGCGTCGAGGGCGTCGACAGCGTCGCGGACGATGATGCCGGCTTGGGAGGCGGGGCCGCCCGGCTCGCTGGGGCGGGCGGCAAGATGGCGGGACGGTCAGGCGCGGCGGACGCCGCCGCCAGCGGCGCGCAAGCCAGAAGCGCCAGAAGGGCAAGGCCGCGGGTCCTTTGAAAGGATGACGATGTCATAGGTCGCGACTCCACTGAAAGCTGGTGATCTCCAGGCCCCGGGGGTTGTCGAGCAGCTCGTCCTCGGTCGTGGGCGCCCGAGCCGCCAGGCTGAACAAGCCCGTCCAGCGCACCGGCGGTCCGGCCACGCCCTGCAGGTAGGTCGTCTCGCGCCACTGGACCTGGAAGGTCGTGGGGCTGCGCGGCAGCACCGAGGCGATCTCGACGGCGACCGCCTCCTGGCCCAGGCGCGCGGCGGGGTCATGGTCCTGGCCGTACTGGACGAGGCTGGCGCGAGCGGCCTGGTTGGTCATGCGCGTGGCGTGGGCCCAGTTTTCCCGCAGCACCACGAGGTCGGTGCTCTTGGAGCGCACGCGCTGGACGAAATCGGCGACGAAGCTGGCCTTGATGGCGTCGTCGGGCTTGTAGGCGCGGTCGACCAGTTCCACGCGGCCGGGCCTGCCGTAGCGGTCGAACGGAATGGCATAGGTCGCGATCGGCCGCCGCAGTTGGACGTAGAGAAACGACGAGGTGCTGATCGTCGCCAAGGCCAGGCATCCGAAGGCCATCAGCCGCCAGTTACGGGCCTGTACGAGCTTGGCGCCGTCACGATCGTCATGAACCTGGCCTGCCCGCTGGTAGGGCGTCTCGACCGGGGTGGAGTCGCCGTAGCGGTCCTGCGGACGCCGGAAGGCGTTGGATGGCATGGGCTTGCCTCAAGGGTTGGGGGCGGGGGGCGGATCGGGTTCCTCGGCCTCGGGCGGCGCCGGTTCGGCGGCGCCGGTCCCGGTCGGAGGATCGCTGGCCCCGCCGGGGGCGGCCGCGGTTCCGGGCCCATAGGTCTTTCGAGCCCGCCGAACGACCGCGCCGGTCGCGGCGGCCCGCCGTCCGGCCCCGGTCTGGCCCGCGCCGCCGGGCGGACTTGTGTTGGCGCCGCCGCCCCCCGACGCGCCGCCCCCGCCGGTCGCTCCGGCGCTGGGCAGGCGCGACGCCGAGCGCGCCGCCGAGGTCGAGCCGGCCGCGGCCCCCGCGCCCATGGCCCAGCGGCCGGCCAGGGCCAGGCCCCCGATGGTGGCGGCCAGGCCGACCGCTCCGGCGGCGGCCGAGCCGGCGCTCAGTTGGGGACCCCCGGTGATCTGGGCCGCGGCGATCGCCGGAACCTTGAAGGCCAGCATGACGATCAGCAGCGCGGCCAGCAGCAGGCCGCAGGACTCGGCCCAGGTGGGTTCGGCCGAGACGGTGTAGCCGGCGAAGATCTGCTCGCCGATCGACACGACCAGGGCCAGGGCCATGACCTTGGCCCCGACCGAGACCACGTAGCCGATGGCGCGTTCGGACATGAACGCCGTCTGGGTCAGGATCCCGAACGGCACCGTGACGAAGCCGATCAGGGTGACGATGTAGAACTCGACGATGGTGACGGCGATTTCGACGGCCAGCACCATGAAGGCCAGGATGACGCCGATGGCCACGACCGCGGTGATCAGGATCGCGTCGATGTGGGTGAAGAAGCCCACCCCCATGCCCTCGCTGGCCAGGCGGCCTATATATTTGAGCAGGTCGAAGGCCACCTTCAGGCCGTCGATGGCCACCTTGGACGGCTGCATCAGCTCGCCGACGGTCAAGGCGCCGCCGCCGGCCTTCAGGCCCAGGGCGGCAAAGCCGTTGACCACGGTCAGGGCCAGGGTCTTCCAGCCCGAGATCAGCCAGGCGAAGAACCCGAACAGCAGAATCTTGCGCACCAGGGCGGCGGGAATGTTCTGGTGCTCGTCCAGCGCCCAGAGCAGGGCCGACAGGCCCAGACTGATGATCATCAGGATGCCGAACGTGGTCTGCACGTCGCCCTGGATCAGGCCAAACCCCGAACCGACCTGGGTGGTGTAGCGGTCGAGCAGGTCGTCGATGGCGGCGGGCGAGGCGGTCGACATCGCCGGTCTCAGAACCGGTCACGGGATGGGGCGGGCGCCGCCGGCTTGATCGCCGAGGCGCGTTGGCGATCGGCCTCGGCCTTGTCCAGAAGCGCCTGGAACTGCGCCTGGCAGGCCGGCGTGCGGGCTTGGCGGGTTCGCATCTCCTCGGCGGTGCAGCCCACGGCCTGGGGGCCAGCGGGGGCGTGCTGTTCGCAACTGGCCAGGGCGAGGAGCCCAACGAGCGAGAGCAGACGGGGAGCAGGGAGGAGACGCATCAGAAGCTGGTCCGGGGGCTGGGCGAGGGCGGGGCGGGAAGCACCGACGCGCGTTGACGGTCGGCTTCGCCCTTACTGACGAGCGCGCGCCGTTCGGCCTCATAGGTCTGAGCCTGGCGCCCTTGGGTGATCAGCAGCGTCTGCAACTGCGTCAGCTGGGTGGAGAGGGCCGCCAGCAGTTGGTTGGTGGCCTGCACGGCGGCGGTCTGCCCCGAGGCCGCCTGGGAGGCGTCCACCGCCGCGCCCACCGCGTTGGCCGTCGCGCCCTGGGCCTGGGCGATCTGATTTTGGACTTGAAGGGCTTCTTGCAGGGTCTGGCGACTGGCCTGTCCCCAGGCGCGCAGCTTGTCGGCCAGGGCCGCGGGCGTCAGGCCGGCCAGATCGCCCGGATAGAGGGCGGCGAAATCGCGACTGAGATCGGCGGCCGAATAGCCCAGGCCTTGGGCCTGGCGGAGCAGGGCCGTGGCCTGACCAGCGATGTCGCGCAGCGGGCCGGTGACGTCCAGCCCCAGGCTTTGCAGCATGCGCTCGGAGTTGGTCAGTTGCGCCTGCAGGGACTGGATCTGCTGCAGGCCCTGGCTGACCTGCCTGATCATCTGGGCGACGGCCGCCGGGTCGTAGACGGTGACCTGGCCCCAGGCCGGTGCGACCATGGCGTTCGACAGCACCGGCCCCAGGGCGAACGGGACTAAGGCCAGGAGGCGGCGACGGGTCGGGGTCATGAGGCGGTCTCCTCTTGGGGTTCGACGGGCTCGTCGTCCTCGGCCTCGCGGGCCAGGAAGCGCGGTTCCGACGCCCAGCGCACGGCGGTGGCGGCCGCCAGCCAGCCGACGCCGACCGCGAGCATCGGCGGGCTCTGCAGGATCTGGGCGCCGCTCACGGCCATGACCGCGCCCGGCAGCAAAAGGGCGACGAAGGCGAGCCGCCGCCGGCGGGGGCTAGCCGTCCAGGCGGCCGGCAGCCGCCCCCAGGGCCCCAGGCGTGGATCAGGCTGCATGGCGCGTCTCGGCCAGGAAATCGGCGACCTCGGCCAAGCCCTTGGCGCGGTAGAAGGCCGACGCGAACCCGTCGCGGCCGTGCTCGGCCAACAGCCGGGAGATCAGCGCCTGGTCGCCGGGCGAGGCCGAGCCGGCCGCGGCCAGCGCTACCGGACCAAGCCCCAGCTCGAACAGGCGGTTTCCGGCCACGCTCTGATAGTAGTACTCGCGCTTGGGGCTGGCGCCGGCGATGATCGCCACCTGCTGGGTGTTGAGGCCGAAGGCGGCGTAGGCCTTGGCCAACTCGGCCGAGCGGGCGTCGGGATTGGGCAGGAAGATCCGGGTTGGACAGCCCTCGATCAGCGCCGCAGCGACGCTGGAGTCCAGCACCGCCTTGAGGCTCGGGGTGGCGAACAGCACCGCGACATTGCGTTTGCGCAGGGTCAGGAGCCACTCGCGGATCTTGGCGGCGAAGGCGGTCGATTCCAGCAGCAGCCAGGCCTCGTCGAGCACCAACAAGGTGGGCCGACCATCGAAGTCGCGCGCCAGAAGATGGAAGAGATAGGTCAGCACCGGGCCGGCGGCCGCGCGGCTGGCCAGGATCTCGCCCAGTTCGAAGGCCTGCCAGTCGCTGGTCCTCAGGTTGGCGCTGGCCGCGTCCAGAAGGCGGCCGTGCGGTCCGGCCAGGGTGAAGGGGGCCAGCGCCGCCTTCAGCGTCCTGTCCTGCAGGGTGGCGGCCAGGACCGTCAGGGTCCGCTGTTCGCGCGGACCAGCCGCCACGCTTCGCAGCGCCGTCCAGACGCTCTCGCGCGCGGCCGGATCGATCTGGACCCCGCCGGCGGCCAGCAGGTCCTCGATCCAGCCCTGAGCCCAGACCCGCTCCTCGGCCTGGTCGATATCGGCCAGCGGCTGGAAAGCCAGGGCCGACCCGGCGGACAGGTCATGCCAATCGCCGCCGACCAGCAGGGTCGCGGCCCGGGCGCTGGCGCCCCGGTCGAAGATGCGCACCTGCGCCTCGGGATAGCGTCGCCACTGCAGCGCCAGCATGTTGAGCAGCACCGATTTGCCCGCCCCGGTCGGGCCGGCGATCAGGGTGTGGCCGACATCGCCCTGATGGAGATCCAGCCGGAAAGGCGTGGCCGCCCCGGTCAGGGCGTGCATCAGCGGCGGCTGGCGACCCGCAAAGCCGCGCTTGGCGCATTCGCCGCTGAGGTGGCGATTATGGTCGGGGCCCGGCCAGATCGCCGAGACCGGCAACAGGTCGCAAAGGTTGAGGGTGCTGACCAGCGGCCGGCGCTGATCGGCATAGGCCTGGCCCGGAAGGCTTCCCAACCAGGCCTCGACGGCATTGAGGTCTTCGACCTTGGCCACGAAGCCGGCGCGGTTGACGATGCTCTCGACCTGGCGGACCTGGGCGGCCAAGACGTCGGGGTCGGGATCCATCAGGGTGATGGTGGGCGTGACATAGCCCAGGGCCGCCAGATCATCACCGAGCACCGCCAGGGCCGCGTCGGCGTCCTGGGCCTTCTGGGCCGCATCCGGATCCTCCAGTACGGACGGCTCGCGGGTGATGGCCTCCTTCAGCAGCGCCAGGACGCCCTTGCGCTTGGCGAACCAGCGCTTGCGCAAGGTGGTCACGGCCTTGCGCGCGTCCTCCTTGTCCAGCGGCAGGAAACGGGTGACCCAGCGATAGGACAGGCCAAGGCCATTGAGCTGGTCGAGGATTCCGGGCCAGGAGGCGGCCGGATAGGCGCGCACCGACAGGGTTCGCAGGTAGTGCTGGCCCAGCCGCGGATAGAGACCGCCCTGCAGATCATCGTCGGTGAGGAAGGCGTCGAGATAGGCCGGAACCGGCGGCGAGGCGACCCGATGGACCTTGGTGGACACGCAGGCATGCAGATAGGTCAGGGTCTCGGCGTCGTCGAGCGGCCGCACCATCGGCAGCACCCCGGCGAGAATGTCGCGCAAGCTCGACACCGCGGCGCGGAACTCCTCCAGGGCGGCGCGATAGAGCGAGGCCGAACCCTTGCCGTCCGGCAGGTTCTCCACCAGCAGGCTGCGCACGGTCCCCACCGCCGCCTCCGGCGGCAGGAAGGTCAGGGTCAGGAAATAGCGGCTTTCGAAGTGAGCGGTCTCGGCTTCGAAATCGAGCCGCCGCTCCTCATCGACCAGGTGGCTGACGGGGTCGGGACAGGCTGTCGCCGGATAGGCCCGCGAGGGCGAGCGGACCGCCTCGACATGGACGCACCAGCGCGAGCCGAGCCGGCGCAGGGCATTGTTGATCTGGGCGCGGGCGGCCACCAGGCCGATGTCGGTGGCGCTGGCCAGGTCCGGGCCGCGGAAAGTCAGGGTTTGCTGGAACGCCCCATCCTTGTTGAGCACCACGCCCGGCGCGATCAGCAACGCCCAGGGCAGGTGGTCGAATAGGCGGCTGGACTTGTGACGGTACTCTCCGAGGAACAGCATAGCGTCCGCCTCAGGCCTCGAACCAGGCCGGCTGGCGCACGTGCCGGCGGAGGATGTCGAAGACGTAGGGGTCCTGACGGGCCAGGGCGTATGCGCCCGCCCAGAGGCCAAGACCGAGTGGAACCCCGATCAGCGGCGCCTGCAGACCCAGGGCCAGGATCGCCGTCAGGGTGCCGATCAACACCGCCGGACCGCGCGGGACGCCGCCCAGGGTGATCGGCTCGGCCAGGGCGCCATGGAAATCGATCTCGAAGCCCTCGATGCGCTCCATCCTAGAACCCCGCCCCGCCGGTGAAGTTGAAGAACGACAGGGCGAAGGAGGACGCGGTGAAGGCGATCGAAAGGCCGAAGATCACGCTGAGTCCGCGCCGGACCCAGGAGCCGCCCTCGGAAAAGGCCACGCCCAGACCCGTCAAAGCGATGGCGATCACGCCGATCGCCTTGGCCACCGGCCCGGTGATGGAATCGGCGACGGCGCTCAGTTTGTCGTCCCAGGGCATGGCCGCGCCCCCGCCGCCGGCCGCCAACGCCGGCTCGGCGGCCAGCGCCAGGACCCCGACAAGAAGCAGGAGGCGCAGCAGGCGAGGGGAGGGGCGCGATGGGAAGGTGGGCGTTCGCATGGCCAGGTCCTCGCGGTTGACCCGCAAACCGTGCACAGCCTCTGTTTGCGCCGCAATCTGGAGGATTTCGCGGGTAAGAACCCACGGGACTTGAGCGTAACAAACGCCCCCGACGATCATTCCGCCAGCGCCATCGCCTCGATCAGATTGAGGATCTTGCGGCGCAGCGCCGGGGACTTGATGGCCATGATGGCGCGCGCCCAGTCCGCGCCCTCGGGTTCGAGCAGGAACTCCTGTGCGCTGGCGCTCCGGTCAGGCTCCGGACGGACGTCCCGCGCCTGGCCCAGTCCCTCGAAGAAATAGCTGATCGGCGTATCGAGCGCTTCGGCCAGGGCCTGCAGTTTGGCCGCGCTGAGCTGGTTTGTTCCGCGCTCGTATTTCTGGACCTGCTGGAAACTGACGCCGAGCGCCTGACCCAGCCGGGCCTGGGAGCGGCCCAACAGCTTGCGCCGCAAGCGCACCCTGGCGCCCACATGGCGGCCGACCCGCCCGGCGCGGCCCTCGTCGTCAGCGTTGTCCTTCACGTGCTGCTCCCGCCCGGCTCAGGATCATGGGTTTGCGAGCAGCGTTTGACGAGGCGCAGCGTCACGACCTCAGAATTTTCTCGCCACGATCGCGCGGCGCCGAACGACGCTGGCCAGATGCGGCGTCAGATCTCGCCGAGGCTGACCGCCAGGGCGACGGCGTGGGCGCGATTGCGCGCGCCAAGCCGGCGATAGGCCTCCGAAAGATAGCTGTTGGCGGTGTGCTCGGAGATGCCGAGCTTGTGGGCGATCTGGGCGGCGGTCTTTCCCTTCCGGGCCTCGGACAAGCACTCGCGCTGGCGAGGCGTGAGAATGTAGCGACGTGACACTCG